>JBBECL010000270.1:0-2504 GCA_040881805.1 Terrimicrobiaceae bacterium
ATAGAGGACGTTTAAGGAAAAAATTCTGATAAAATAAAGGGCGAACGAGACGATCAACGCGGACGGACTCCAGCCAACCCAGATCAATCCCAAACATCCCAGGTGGAGAATGAGAAACGGAACGGCACGCCCGATTTCCATTTTTTCCGGCTTGTTCATCACCGCCTCGGGTCCCTCTGGAAAATAATCCGAATCTATGGCCTGAACAAAGGACGTGCAGGTCTTTTTGAGCAATTTCATATTGAGGGGTGAGTTTCGCATTGGAATCGGTGATTCGCCAGCGGTTTGTTTGGGGGCGGCTCACCTTGGGGCACCCCCCCGGAAGTTCCAAGAAGAGGTGTTGGCTTGGAGATTGAACCAGCGATGGGCGGGGCGTGACATTTCCTCGGATTCATTTGAGTAACAAAGACCGGGCTTCTCGGTCCGCGACCAAGAATATGAGCATCAATCTTCCGAGATACCCATCTCGGCAAGCAGCCGGTTGAGATCATCTGACCCATAATATTCAATGGAAATGGAACCACGCTTTGCACCATGTTGAATTACGACTCTCGTGGAAAAACGATGCATCAAAAGATTTTGCACGCGCTGAACGGCCGGCACAAGCTCTGCTGAGCCCCCGCTTTTTGAGGTGGGAGACCCGCCTTTGAGCTTGCCCGTGTGTTTCGCGGCCAGTTTCTCGGCCACACGCACCGAGGCTCCCAAGCGAACGATCTCCTCCGCCAAGGCCTGCTGTTCTTCGGGAGTTTTGATCGAGAGCAGAACCTTGGCGTGACCGACCGAGATGCGACCCGTTTTGAGGTATCCCTGCACATCGGGATGCAGTGCAAACAAGCGCATGGCATTTGCAATCGAAGCCCGCCCTTTCCCCACACGCTTGGAAATTTCTTCCTGGGTCATCCCAAAATCACTGTGCAAACGCTCGTAGGCGGCGGCCTCCTCGATGGGATTCAGGTCTTCCCTTTGGAGGTTTTCAATGAGGGCGAGTTCAAGGACTTCCCGATCGCTGGCCTGACGCACAATCACGGGCGCGTCGGGCAGCTTCAATTCGCTTGCCGCCCGCCAACGGCGCTCCCCGGCGATCAGTTCGTATTTGTTTCCAACTTTCCGAACGATCAGGGGTTGAATGATCCCGCGCTCCCGGATGCTATCAACCAATTCCTGGAGATGTTCGCCCCGGAATTCGGTGCGGGGCTGCAAGGGGCTTGCAATGATGTCACTCAAAGGCAGGCTCTGGATTCTCTCTCCATGCTCCTCGGCCGGGGCCGTTGCGGCCACGCGGGCATTGATGAGAGCTCCCAGGCCTTTTCCAAGTGCAGGTTTTGCCATGATCGTGATGAGTGTGGGCGGTGGGAAAACTAGCCGCCCGTGGCGCGCTCAATGTGGCCGCCAAATTGATAACGCATGGCCGAGCAAACCTTTTCGGCCATGGTGTGTTCCTTGCGGGACCGGAAACGGGCAAACAACGCGGCACTGAGCACGTCACAATCCACGGCTTCTTCGATGGCGGCCATGATGGTCCACCGTCCCTCTCCGGAATCCGACACACGACCGGAGAACTCCTCCAGCGTGGCACTTTCGGCAAAAGCCGCTGCCGCCAGATCCAGGAGCCACGAACTCACGACGCTCCCTCGTCGCCAGACTTCAGAGACATCTGCCAAGTTGAGATCATACACATAATCGTCGCTCATGGACGGTGCCGTTTCGGCGTCATGGTCTTTCGGTCGAAGGCTCACATTGGCGTTGGCCAAAATATCAAACCCTTCGCCGAAGGCGGCCATGATCCCGTATTCGATGCCATTGTGAACCATTTTCACGAAATGGCCCGCTCCCGGAGGCCCGCAGTGCAGATATCCCTCCTCCGCGGTGCCCCCGAGCTTTTCCCTCCCGGGCGTGCGTTCGATATCTCCCTTGCCGGGGGCCAGAGATTTAAAAATCGGGTCAAGCCTCCCCACAGCAACCTTGTCGCCCCCAATCATCAAACAATACCCCCGCTCCAGTCCCCAAACCCCTCCGCTGGTTCCGACATCCACATAGTGGATTCCATGGGTTTTTAAGCTGGCAGCTCTCCGGCGGTCATCGCGAAAATAGGAATTTCCGCCGTCAATGATGGTATCATCAGTATCCAAAAAACCGGCCAGGTCCCCGATCACCTTGTCGGTGATTGCCGCAGGGACCATCACCCAGGCGTTTCTGGGCTTCTTCAGCTTTTGAACAAAATCCTCGGTGGAAGATGCACCAATGGCTCCCTCGGCCACCAGGCCTTCCACGGCCTTGGGGTTGGCGTCAAAAACCACACATTCGTGGCCTTGTTTCATGAGACGACGAACCATGTTCGCTCCCATCCGTCCGAGTCCGATCATTCCAAGTTGCATAGATGTTTGAGGATTACCCACCGAAACTGCACACGGTTGCCGGAAAGAGCAATTCGATTCGGGCGATTTCATCAAACTTCTCGGGATCGGACCATTGCTGCCACCACGAGGAGGAGGGAAATCCGCGCT
>JBBECL010000271.1:0-15959 GCA_040881805.1 Terrimicrobiaceae bacterium
ATGAACACAACGAAGACGGCTCGGAAAAGTCAGGGGATGCGAAAGCCGCCGCTGAAGCCGCCGCCGACGATGATCACGGGCCCCATGGCATTGGCATGCGTGAGATCTTCTTCATGGCCGCCACAGGCATCCTTGCCCTGCTGCTGGTTGTCACCTCGCTGCGCCGCCGTCAATCCGAAGACGAAACCACCGAACTTACCTAAACCATGCTCAATGCCCTCATTCGATGGTCGCTGCGCAACCGCGCGATCATTCTCTGCCTCTTGCTTTTGATTCTGGCGATGGGCTTCAAGACCGGCAGCGAACTCCCCGTCGAAGTCCTGCCGGATCTCACCAAGCCCACCGTCACAATTCTGACGGAAGCCCCGGGGCTTTCGCCCGAGGAAGTCGAAGCCCTTGTCACCCAGCCGATTGAAAACTCGATGATGGGCGTCGCCGGCCTCACCCGGATCCGCTCCACTTCCGACATCGCGCTCTCTCTTGTATTCGCCGAATTCGAATGGGGCACGGACATTTACAAGGCCCGGCAGTTTGTTCAGGAACGCCTGCAAGTCGCCCGCGAACAGCTGCCCGAAAACACGCAGCCATATCTCACGCCCGTTGCTTCGCTGATGGGTGAAATCTTGCTCATTGGCGTAAAAAGTAACGATGGCAAAACCGCGCCGATGGATGTCCGCACCGTCGCGGATTGGACGATCCGCATGCGCCTGCAGGCCATCCCTGGCGTCGCCGAAGTCCTCAACATGGGAGGGGGCGTCAAGCAGGCACAGGTCCAGCCCGACCTATGGCGCATGCAAGCAAACGGCGTGACCCTGGAGGAACTCGAATTCGCCACACGCAACGCAGCTTCCAATACCACTGGCGGATTCATCGACAGCGGCCCACAGGAAATCATGGTCCGCAACCTGGCGATGACCGTCGAACTGGACGATCTCGCACGCACCTTCATCGAGATGGCCAACGGCCGCCCCATCGCCATCTCGGATGTGGCCACAGTCGTCTGGGGCACCGAGCCGAAACGTGGCGAGGCCGCAGTAAACGGCAGTCCGGGCGTTATTATGAGCGTCATCAAAGCTCCGGGGTTCGACACCATAACCCTCACGGAGCAAATCGAGGCTGCCATTGAAGGTCTCAAACCCACCTTACCCGGTGGAGTGGAAGCCACCGTGCTTTTTCGTCAACGGGACTTCATCGACAGCGCCATCGGCAACCTTAAAAAAGCCATCGTCGAAGGCGCGATCATGGTGACCTTGGTGCTGCTGCTCTTCTTGCTCAGCCTGCGGACCACCTTCATCACCTTGATGGCCATGCCCCTCAGCTTCGCCATCACGCTACTCACCTTCCAATGGCTCGGACTTAGCGTGAACAGCATGACTCTTGGCGGTCTCGCCGTCGCCATCGGCATGGTCGTCGATGACGCCATCGTCGATGTGGAAAACGTCTTCCGCCGCCTGCGCGAAAACGCCCGCCTCAAGGAACCGCTACCCAAGCTGGAAGTCATCGCCCTTGCATCCGGCGAGGTGCGCAACTCCATCCTCTACGCCACCATCCTCATCGTGCTGGTGTTCATTCCGCTGCTCGGACTCTCCGGCGTGGAGGGGAAACTCTTCGCGCCCATCGCCATCGCCACGATCATCAGCATGATCGCCTCATTCGTCGTTTCTCTAACTGCCATCCCGGTGCTGTGCTCTTTCCTATTGAAAGCGAAGCCCCCTGATAAAGGCCACGGTCACAACGACGGACGGCTGGTTCGCTCGCTCAAGTGGCTCCTGAAAAATACCATCCTCGGTCTAAGCCTGCGCCAACCGGTGATCATCATCGCCGCAGTTTCCATGTTGCTGGCGCTGTCATTGATGCTCTATCCCCGGATGAGCCGTGATTTCCTCCCCGCCTTCCATGAGGAAACCGCCGTCGTCACCACAGGCACCGCACCCGGAACCTCACTCGCCGAAATGGAAATCCTATCCAAAGCCATCGAAGATCAGATTCGCAAGGTGCCGGAAGTGCTTCACATCGGACGCCGCATCGGTCGCGCCGAGCGCAGCGATCACGTCGTCCCCGTCAACAACGTCGAGTTCGACCTCGACTTCAAAAAAGACGCCAATGGTCGCCCGCTCAAAGTGGTGCTCGATGACATTCGCGATCGTATCCGCACCGTGCCCGGCACCTTCAGCATCATCTCCGGTCCGCTCTCCCACCGCATCAGCCACTTGCTTAGCGGTGTCACCTCACCGGTGGCGGTGAAAATCTTCGGCCCCGACCTCGCCATCATCACCCGTCTTGGCGAGCAGATACAGAAAATTTCCAAAACCATCCCTGGTCTGGAAGATGCCAAGCTCGACATGCAGGCGCAGATTCCCCAGCTCCGAATCGAACTCAATCGCGAGCGCGCCCTTGCCCACGGAGTCTCCCCCGGTGAATTGAACTCAGAGCTATCCACATTGTTAGGCGGATCCGTTATCACTCAGCTCCGCGAGAATCAGCGCGTCATCGACCTCGCCATCCGCTTGCCCGAGAACTGGCGCAGCGATGCCGAAACCATTCGCAACCTGCCGATCCAAACACTCACTGGTGATCACATCCCCCTCAAGCTCGTCGCAGATGTGCGCGAGGCCGCAGGCCCCAGTTCGGTCTATCGGGAAAACACCCAGCGCCGATATGTGGTTTCCATCAAACCCAGCGAACGCGATGCGGGTGCATTGGTGAAACAGCTGGAGGAAAAAGTCCGGGAAAGCATAACACTCCCGGAAGGTTACTTCATCAGCTACGAGGGCGACTTCCGAGCCGAGCAGGCTGCCGCGAAACGCATCGCCATCCTCTTCGCGGGTATCCTGGTGGTAATCGTGCTGCTGCTTTGGTCATACTTCCGCAGCCTCGTCCTTGCCTTCCAGGTCTTGATCAACCTGCCGCTCGCCCTGATGGGCAGCTTGGCACTCACTTGGTGGCTCGTCGGAAACATTAGCATCGCTACCCTGGTCGGGTTCATAGCCGTCGGTGGTATCGCCGCCCGCAACGGCATCATGATGATTTCCCACTACCTCCACCTCATGAAACACGAGGGTGAGGGTTTCACCTACGCCATGATCGAGCGAGGCACATTGGAACGCTTCGTTCCCGTCACCATGACCGCGCTCTCGGCAGGCATCGCGCTGATCCCCTTCGTCATCGCCATGGGCGAACCCGGCAAAGAAATCCTCAGCCCTGTCGCCATCTGCATCGTCGGTGGGCTCATCAGCTCCACCTTTCTCGACTTCGCCGTCACACCTGCCGTCTTCCGCCTCTTTGGCAAAAAGGCCGCCTTCAAGGCAATCGCTCTCAATGCACCTGCCACCCATTAAACCCATCTCCCGAAAACAAACAAATAAACCAACCGAACCAATAATCATGAAAACCAAACTAAAACTGACCGCCACACTGTTACTCGCCCTGCTCGCCAGCCCTCTGGCGTTCGCCGCTGAACAACACGAACACGATCACAAGCACGAGGAAAACGTTAACCAGGGACCGAACAAAGGCCACGTCATCCGGTCCAAAGCAGGCTTCGTTATCGAGGTCGCTGTGGATCAAAATCGCAAGGCCCGCATTATCTTCCTTGATAAGGAAATGAAGCCGGTCGCACTCGAGGCACAAACCATCACCGGAATCGCTGGCGAGCGCTCCGCCCCGACGAAACTCGCCTTTGCCAAAGGAGCTGACAAGGACGCAAACGTCCTCATCTCCGATGTGGCCTTGCCAGCCGGGGACCACATCGCGATGATCTTGACCGTCAAGACAACGCCCGATGGCAAAGCAGTCGTCGAGCGATTCGAAATGCACCTGCATTGATCCGAACACAAACCCACCGCCGCCATGTCACGCATGGCGGCGGCAACCGGCTAGGGCTCCGTAACTTCGATCAGAACTTCATTGCGACGCAAAAACTCCGGCGTCCATGGCGGGTCGTAGTAAGCAAAGATGGGGTCACCTTTGGTGGAGCGGCCCGAAGTTTTGATCCAAGCCAGAAGTGTTTCGAGCGCTTTCTGCTGCTTCTCGCGTGACCCATACCCCCGGAAACGGAGGGCTGCAAACACCCCGCCCGGACGGGATTCCAAGGTGACATTTGAGGCTGTCGGTTTCGGAGCCCCGGATGTGCCCACATCAGCTGGCAGCACAAATTGCATCGTTTGGATCTCACCCTTCGCACTGGACGGCATGAACACAGGAGTCGTCATGGCAATTTTCTGCTTCGCCTCATTGGCTCCGGAAATAAAGCGAAACAGACGCCCGAAGCCATTGTCCCGATCCTCCGGGCCCAAAGCCGTGGTCGCGAGGACCATGGGGGCATAACGGCGCAACTCCATGTCCCCCTGCGTGGAAAGAACGTCATAACGCGCTGTTTCATAGGCAGCCCGCGAAGACGCCATAAAAAACGCACCCCCGCCGACAAGCACAAGAGCGGGCAGGATAAGAAGTTTTTTTGTCATGGTTCCAGAAGTCCCTGGAGCAATCAGAGTGGACTGGCCAATTTATCGCATCTCCCTCGCTTGCCAACCATTTTTTGCGCTGGTTTGCAGAGCTTCGAGCAGTTAATGGACTGGCGTGGTTTCTTTTTTGATTCGGAGAATATTCGCTTTGGTGGCCGTGTTGTTTTGCGTGGTCACGGTGACATTTTTTCTGATCCGGGTTTCGCCGGGGGGGCCATTTGATGCGGAGCGGAAGTTGCCGCCGGCGATTGAGAAGCAGCTTCTCGCCAAATACCAATTGGACGGCACGCTTTGGGAACAATACACGGGATACTTGGCGGACTTGGTGCGGGGTGACTTGCGGCTCTCGACCAAGTATCGAAACCGGAGTGTGGCGGAAATCCTGGCCCAGACCCTGCCGGTGACGATCACGCTGGGGCTGAGTGCGTTTGTGCTGGCGACGGTTTTGGGGACGGTGATCGGGGTGGCTGCGGCGGCGGGACGTGGAGGGCCCAAAGATTTTTTTGCGATGTTGTTTGCGCTTCTGGCGATTTCTTTGCCGTCCTTCCTCATCGGGCCGATTTTGATCCTGGTGTTTGGGATCTGGTTGGGGTGGTTTCCGGTGGGAGGTTGGGGAACGCCGCAGGCCATGGTGCTGCCCGCGATCACGCTTGCGGCCCCGTATGTGGCCTACATTGCGAGGTTGCTGCGGGGGAGCATGATCGAGGTGCTGGGCCAGGACTTTGTGAGGACGGCGCGGGCGAAAGGGCTGAAGGAAAGAACGGTGCTGTATCGTCATGCCTTGCGGGTGGCGATCCTTCCGGTGATTTCCTTTTTGGGTCCGCTGGCCGCGCATTTGCTGACGGGCTCCATTGTGGTAGAAACGCTTTTTCATATCCCCGGCGCCGGCGGATTTTTTGTGCATTCGATTTTGAATCGGGATGGATTTTTGTTGGGGGGGGTGGTGATTGTTTATTGCGCGCTGCTGGTGATATTTAACATGACCGTGGACGTGTTGTATTCCGTTCTTGACCGGAGGATCCGACTCGATGGCTGATTCCAGGGGGTGGACGCGGTTGAGAGGAAATCCGGTGGCCCTGGCGGCGATGGTGGTCCTTGTGGTGCTTGTTGTGGCCTCTTTGGTGGGTCCCTTCCTCTTGCCCTCGTCCTATGCCCAGCCGGGGCCGTTGTCCTATGAAGCCCCTTCCTGGCAACATCCTTTCGGCACCGACATCAACGGCCGCGACATTCTCTATCGCGTGCTCTCGGGAGGCCGTATTTCCTTGCTGGTGGGGCTTTGCGGGGCGGCGGTGAGTCTGTTGATTGGCACGGCCTACGGGTTGATCTCGGGTTATGTCGGCGGGCGGGTGGATACGGTCATGATGCGGATTGTCGATGTGCTCTACTCCGTGCCGCGCCTGGTTTTTATCCTTGTTTGCATCAACGCCTTTGATCAGAGACTCCGAGAGTTTGCTTCCGAGGCGGGGTGGCTTTGGTTGGTTTCGTCCTCGCGGCTGGTGGTACTCATCATTTCCCTGGGAGTCATCGAGTGGCTCACCCTGGCGAGGATCGTGCGCGGCCAAACGTTGGCACTCAAAAACCGTCAGTTTGTTGCGGCGGCTTCCGCCCTCGGGCAGTCGCACGGGAAAATCCTTGTGCGGCATTTGTTGCCGAACATGAGCGGAGTGATTGTCATTTATCTCACGCTCACCATCCCGGCCGTGATCATCGACGAGGCCTTTCTGAGCTTTCTTGGGCTCGGTGTGCAGGCGCCACAAACCAGCTGGGGGTCCTTGTTGGCCGATGGCGCGGCGGCTCTGAATCCGGTCAAAATTCGTTGGTGGCTGGTGGTGTTTCCCGCCGCGACGATGGCACTGGCGCTGCTGGCGCTGAATTTCCTCGGGGACGCCCTGCGGGATGCGCTGGATCCGAGGGGGTGAGTTCCCGCCGCTGCGATGAAAAGTGGTCGAGGGCTTGGGTGTTGGGCCAGCGCAGGTGGTGACGAATGGCTGCGGTGACATAGGTTTTGGCGGCGGCCACACTTTCCCTGAGGGACTTCCCGTTGGCAAGGTTGGCGGTGATGGCAGCGGAGTAGGTGCAGCCTGTCCCATGGGTTGAGACATTTTTGATAAAGTCTTCGGAATATTCGTCCACCCCTTCCGGGCTGACCAGCACATCCACGGCGCGACGCCCCTTGAGGTGGCCGCCTTTGAGCAAGAGGCTGCATCCCAGCGTTTCGGCGAGTTCCATTCCCGCGTCGCGCATGACCCTGAGATTCGGGATGGGCCGGTTGGCCAACAGACTCAACTCATCCAGGTTGGGCGTCACGAGGGTTGCCATGGGAAACAAAAGTTTGCGATAGGCGGCAACGGCGGAGGGTTTGAGGAGAGGGGCCCCGCTGCTGGCCATCATGACCGGATCCACCACGATGGGGATTCCCTGTCCTTGGAGGGCCCGGGCGACAGCGCGGACAATCTCGGTCGAGTAAAGCATGCCGGTTTTGACCGCTCGCACGGGGAAGGCCTGCAAACAAAGTTCGATTTGGTTTTGAACCAAGGAGCCCCGCACCGGTTGGATCGCAGAGACCAACCCCGGCACCTCGGAGACCACACAGGTGACCGCTGTCAGCCCATAACATCCATGGGCACAAAAGGTCTTCAGGTCCGCTTGAATTCCCGCGCCGGCGCTATTGTCAGAACCCGCAATGGACAGCGCGGGATTCCTCTGGCGCGGGCTGCCAGGACGTCCCTTTCCCACGTTTTTGGTCACACGGAAATTCCCGAACTCACCGGCTTTGATTGCGGATCGTGAGCAGGTAAACCAAGTTGGCAAGGGCCGCCACAAAAGCCGCGACATAGGTTAATGCCGCCGCATTGAGCACCTTGTTGACTCCCCCGGCCTCTTCTCCCGCCTGAACCAACCCCATCTGCTGAAGGATAACCTTCGCCCGTCGGGACGCGTCAAATTCCACCGGAAGGGTGATCAACTGAAAAAGGGTGAGTATCAGATAACAAATCACCCCGATGGTGATCAGGTGAACCATATGAAAAAAGATGCCGCCCATGACGACAAACGGGAGAATCTGGGAGGCGAATTGCGTCATCGGAACAACTGCCATGCGCCATTTGAGCGGGCCATAGCTGCGGGCATGTTGGATGGCATGGCCGCACTCGTGGGCCGCGATCCCAAGGGAAGCCACCGACGGCGTCCCGTAAACGGGCGAGGACAGACACAGCCGCTTGTGCATGGGATCGTAATGGTCTCCGAGCATGTCATTGATCTCGACGACTTCCACGTCATTGATATTGGCCGCGCTCAAAATTTTGCGTGCGGCCTGGGCACCCGTGACTCCCGAGGTGGCCGCAATTTTGCTCCACTTGCCAAAGGCGCTCTTCACGCGGGCCTGTGCCCAAAGGCCGATAATCATGGGAACGATCAACAGAAAAAGCATGGTCATGTTCATATGGGAGCCCAATGTAAACAAGGTTGGCGAAATTTCAACTGGAAGACGTCGGTTTTTGGGATTATCGCAAAAGGCTCTCTATCCGCCCGTGACCCAAAGGGCCCAAAGCAGGGCCGGGGCAGAGCAGATCGTGCTGACGGCAATGGAGGCGGAGGCCAGTTGGGAATCACCGCCCATGCGGGCGGCCATGACGTAAGACGCCGCTGCGGTGGGGCAGGCGGCCAGGACCACCCCGATGCGGAGTTCCACAAGATCGAGCCCAATGGCAAGGCCCAGCCCCCAAACCGCAAGCGGCAGAAACGCGACCTTGAGACCCACGGCTATTGCAATCTCTTTCTTCCGCCCGCCGGGTGAGGCAGCAACCAGCGTTCCACCAATACAAAGCAGGGCCATCGGCACGGCCGCGCTGCCAAGAATTTGAAGTGTTTTGTCAGCGACGGGCGTCAAGCCAAGGCCCGTGGTGGACCAACCCAGACCAAGCAAACCGGCCACAAGAAGCGGATTGGTCACGATCGACCGGGCGACCTCGCGCGGGTTCCAGCGCCCTCGTTGCAAAACCAGAACAGCCAAAAAATTGAAAATGACCATCATGAGAGTCATGACCACCACCGCCGTTGGAAACGCCTCGGGACCTCCACCCATGGCGGGAAGTCCCAAAGAAAGCAGGGGGATCCCGATGTAGGCCAAATTTCCCCGGAAGGCGGATTGGGCAAGGGTTCCCCATGATTTCGTCGGCACATGGAGCAAGGAACAGAGGAGATAAGCTGCCAAACACGCCAGGAGGGTGGCTGCCACCAAGATGCCAAGGAGGTGGAACGTTCGGGCCCCCGGGTGGCCGGCTTCGGCCGCTGAACGAAACAAAAGTGCCGGCAAGGCCACCCAAAAAGCCAGCTTGTTCAGGTCGGCCACAAAGGCATTTCCCAGAAATTTCAGGTGGGCGAGGAGGGCTCCCAAGGCGATGAGCAAAACCAACGGGGCCAGTGTTTCAAGAATCGTCATTTGGCCTTCCCCCATTCTCCGCCTTGAAAAACGCGGGGACTTTGGCCACACTGGAAATGTTTTCTAACCGATCTCACGATGCCCATTTACGAATATTTTTCTCCGGATACGAACAAGATTTACAGCTTCTTTGCGAGAAGCCTGTCGTCAGGGACCTCCATTCCGCGGTGTCCGGATGACCCCAAGGCGCGGATGGAGCGGGTGCTTTCCCGATTTGCGGTGACGGGGCGTGCCAAGGAAAAAACGGAAGAGAGTCCCTCGGACCCGCGCATGGAAAAAATGATGGCGGAGATGGAGCGGGAGATGTCCTCCATGGATGACAAGAACCCGGATCCCAGGCAGCTTGGGCGTTTGATGAGAAAAATGACCGAGGCCACGGGTCAGAAAGTGCCTGCGGAAATGGAGCACATGTTGCGAAGGTTGGAGAGTGGTGAAGATCCTGAAAAGCTGGAGGAAGAATTCGGCGAGTCCCTTGATGGATTGGGCGAAGATGGCCTTGGAGGCGACCCGGAATCCGCCGATTTTTCATCTCCCATCAGGGCCATTTTGAAAAAGCGCAGACCCTCGCGGGACCCCAAATTATATGAACTCCGCGATTTCCTTGCGGAATCCCCATAAAAAAAGCCTCGCATCCCCAGAGGGAGAGGCCTAAAAGCAATCTTCTATGCCTACTAAAAAACCAGCTACCCGCAAACCCAACGCCGCCTTCATGAAGCCCGTCCAACCGGACGAAGCTCTCGCAGCCGTCGTTGGCTCGAAACCCATCCCCCGCAGTGAAGTCACCAAAAAAATCTGGGAGTACATCAAAAAGAACAAACTCCAAGACGAGAAAAAGAAAACTCTCATCAATGCTGACGAGACTCTCAAGGTGATTTTCGGCGGGAAAAAACAGGTGACCATGTTTGAGCTGACGAAACACGTCTCCGCTCACGTCAAAGCCATCTGATTCCCCAACCCGCTCCCTCAGGGGATGCGTTCGGTCCACCCCGGATGGCCGTAATGGGCTTGTGCGAGGTGTTCCGAATGCGCCCCGAGGAAGTGCGGCGGCCCGTATTCGCGGACATTCCCCGCGAGTTGTCCACCGAGGTCCTCTCCAAATGTCTTGGGGAGTTGGCCTCTGGAATTTTGTATGCTGCCTTGATGCAGCACTCCCGCCCGCGTCCGGCGCTGGGCTCCCCCGCAGATTTTTCCGCCCGCGACATCCATCACGTCATACAACGTCGGCCCGGCGAAACAGGAAAGCGCCTTCTGACAGTCCCCGGTCCCGGCCAATCGCATGTCTGGAGCATCCCGGCAAGCGGTCAGCACCGAGGCGATTCGCTCGTGAATGGCAAGGTAGGAGTCTCTTGGGCGAAGCTTACAAAAGGCGTCCTGCACCGGGATCAGAAGGGAAAACGTCCAGTCCGCATCGTGCCGGACGACTCCTCCTCCCGTCCAGCGTCTCACCAACTGAAGGCCCGGGGCCTCGGAGCGGGCCGCCGCAAGGGATTGGGAATACCCGAAGCTGGCCCAGTCGCCCAGCCAGAGATAATGACGGAGCAGCGGGCGGGTGAGGCCACCGAGCAGCAATGTCTCATCGATGGCCATTTGCACATCACCGGGTCGGGGCGTCTGATCGTTCCAAAGATCCAACTCTGCAAACAACGGCGGCAGGGAGCACCCGCTGGGAGGCATCACTCCTTGGCGGGGGTCAATTGCTTGATCACCGTGGTGAGGTAAACGGGTTCCGGATGTTTGTCTTTCCACTTCGTGAGTTCGCGGCGCTCAAGAACCCGGAAACCATAACGCTCCAAAACTTTCGCGCCCCGCCGGGATTCAAAGGTCACCATTTGACCAAACACCGATTTTTCGCCCTTGGATTCCAAATACGCAAAGTAGGCATTCATGAGGGTTCTTGTGCCGGCGACCCCCTGGGCCTCGGGAAGGACATTAAAATGGAAGTGTGCGGTGCGGCGGGGTGCGGCGGGCACTTCCTTCCACGAATTTTTCAGGATCCACGCAATAAATTCGCGGGTGGCGGGATTGTAGCGGTGATACCTGACAAGCGCCCGCAGAAACAGGCTCCCGTTGAGAATGATGCTATGGATTTGTTGACGGAAGGGTTTGCGGGATCCGAGCAGGTAGCCTTTGACGATTCCTTCATGTTCCAAAACAAAGCAGGATTCCGGCTCCACATCGGTGTAGTAGCTGGTGAGGTAATCCGAAAAAAGCTCACGGTCTTCAAACACCGGGTCGATGGGTTTGCCGAGGAAGCCGGTCTCACAGCAAAGCCTCCGGACAGCTTCTCTGTCGCGGGACTCGTAAGGGCGGACGGTGGTTTCCAAGTGGGCGGTCTTCAAGAAACCTATCATCAGCCTCCCAACCCTACCCATGGCAACACAATTTTTGGAGGATCTGTGAAAGGGGGTGCGATGAAGATCAGGGGGCATGATCATCCCGACCGTGTCTTTGTGGGTTGAGCCAGCAGGTTCCAGCTTGCAGCGGGCGAGACACCCCGTGCCCGCCATCTTGCCTCAAGCCCGGACGGCAGAAGCGGCCGCCCGCCCGGACAGCCAGGCGGATTCGACATTGGCGTGGAGGAAGGCATCCCCCGCGAAGAGGAGATTTTCTGTCAGCGCGCGATGTGTTTCAGGACGAGGGTTCTCGACTCTGGCATAACGCCAGCGGTGGGCATGAACCATTGTCGCCGAAGCAAACGCCTCGCCCGCGATCACGGCAACTACTGACTGCAGGGCCTGCACAGCAACCTTTGGATCATCCTCCAGGTGGGAGCGACTGAACTCCGGGGACCCATGCACCACAAAATACGGGGAATCCGAGGTCCTGCGCCGCGTGGCATCCCACGCGATCCACGAAACATCGGGGTGTCGGCATTGGAGGCCTTTCCACTTGGGCCGGAAGCCGGGCACCTCAAAGATGCAGCAAAGGCACGGAGCGTATTGCAGTTGCCGGAGCGGATCATCTGCGGGGACCCATCTCTCGAAGAGTGACAGGGTTTGTGGCGCGGGCGCGGTCGAGAGGACCGTCCTTGCCGCCCAGGTCCCACCCTCCTTCGCCTGCAAAACCCAGCGGTCATTTTCTCGCCGGCACTCGGTGACCGTGGATTCACGGAAAACCGCCAACCCTTGCGCCTCGTGTTTTGCAAGAGAGGTCATTCCATCGGAGCAGACGTGGCGAGGGTGACCTTCCTGCGGTTCGTGGATGACCCCATTTTCCCATGTGGGAATTCCATAACTCCAGACATGGCAAAGGCCACGGCCCTCCCATTCCCGGACTTTGGCCTGAAAAGTGGGTTCCCTGGCCGTAAAAAATTGAGCCCCATGATCAACTGGGAATTCATTGATTCTCCTCGTGGCCGCCCGACCGCCAACCCCGCGACTTTTTTCGACCACGGCGACGGAGAGCCCTGACTCGGTGGCCCGGGCGGCTGCACTGAGTCCCGCAACTCCAGCCCCTATCACCAAAAGGTCGAAAACGTCCCGCGTCAAACGAGTTGGTGGCTCTCCGGTTGCATCACCACCTCACTGAGCACCAAACCGGGAGGCGCGTCAATCGCCTGCATCACAAGATCGGCGGCTGTTGCCAACGGAATCATCTTGTCCCGCTGGAAGGACGTGCCCAAAGCATCCCAAAACGGGCTGTCCACCCCGCCGAGGTGAAACAACGAAAACCTGACGCCCGACCTCGCAAATTCTTGTGCAAAGCATTTGATGAGCCCGGTCACCGCATACTTGCTGGCACAATAGGCCGCCGCATTTTTCATGGGAGCCTTCCCGAGAATTCCCGGAATCGTAATAAACAGTCCCCCCTTTTGCGCCGCCATCACCTTGGACGACGCCTGCGCAACCAAAAACGTCGCCCGGGTGTTCACATTCATCACCTTGGTGAACTCCGCATCCGTCGTCTCCAGGGAGGACTTGATCAGGCCAATGCCCGCACAATGAACCACGACGTCCAACCCTCCCAACGCCTCGCTGGCCGCAGTCACGGTCTTCTCCGCGACGCCGGGAGCCGTCAGATCCCCGGGTAACAACGTCGCCCCCTCAAGTCCAAGACCCTCCAATTTTTCGTGGGAACGTCCCGCCAATGCCAGCGAATCGCCGCGAGCCCCCAGTTTGATGGCAAGCGTGGCTCCAATTCCACTGGAGGCCCCTGTGATGAGAATTTTGTTCATGTCCCCTATACGATTCATCAGGCCTGCAAGGCGCAATTCCGATGAACCTGTGCTTGCCTGCCGGGCTTTCCGTGCTATAAACAACCTTCACTCCAAACCCCGACACATCTCATGGGCAGAATTTACTCCAATATCGTAGAAACCGTGGGCCGCACGCCCCTTGTGAAACTCAATCGCGTCACCGAAGGACTGAACGCCACCATCGCGGTCAAATGCGAATTTTTTAATCCGCTTGGCAGCGTGAAAGATCGTATCGGCGCGGCCATGATCGAAGACGCCGAGAAGCGGGGAATCCTAACCAAAGAGACTGTCATTGTTGAGCCCACCAGCGGAAATACGGGAATCGCGCTGGCCTTTGTGGCTGCGGCGAAAGGTTACCGTTTGATTCTGACGATGCCCGAAACCATGAGCCTCGAACGCCGAACGCTGCTGGCCATGCTGGGAGCCAAGCTGGTGCTCACGCCCGGGGCGGAGGGAATGAAGGGGGCCATCGCACGGGCCGAACAAATTGTCAGCGAAACCCCCAACGCCTGGATTCCGCAGCAATTCAACAATCCCGCCAACCCCGCTGTGCACGCTCGCACCACTGCGGAAGAAATCTGGGAGGATACGGATGGGGCTGTGGATATCTTTGTGTCGGCGGTGGGAACTGGCGGGACCATCTCGGGCTGCGTGGAAGCCATTCGTCCCCGCAAACCGTCCTTCACCGCCATCGCGGTGGAACCCAAAGATTCGCCGGTGATTTCCCAAACCCTGTCCGGCCAGCCCGTCAAACCCGGACCACACAAAATCCAGGGCACGGGAGCGGGTTTTGTCCCGAACAACCTGCATTTGAAGGGATCCGGCGGCGAGGACCAAATCACCGAGTGCATTCAAGTCAGCAACGATGATGCGTTCGCCATGGCCCGTCGCCTCGCCAAAGAGGAAGGCATTTTGGGCGGCATCAGCAGCGGTGCCAATGTCTGGGCTGCCATCCAAGTCGCGAAACGTCCGGAAAATGCCGGCAAGCTGATCGTGACAATTGCCTGCTCAACCGGCGAACGCTACCTGAGCACGGCATTGGCCGAAGAAGCCCGCGCGGAAGTCGGAGGTTAATTCCATGGCCACAGAACAACCTCTCCCCGCTGACGAAAGAATTTACACCGACGAAAGCTTCGGCGTGGAACTCTTTTGGGAGAAAAATAAAACAGCCATCCTTCTCGGGATTGCCGCCATCATCGCCCTGGCCCTGGCCGTGGGCATCTGGGTTTACCGTCAGCACGCCGTCGCAGAAGCCTCCCAAGCCGCCTTCGCCGTGGCTGCCGGCCCGGACGCCTGGCGCGAGCTGATCGCAAAATATCCTGCTTCCCAACCGGCTGCCGCTGCCCGCCTCATGCTTGCAGAATCTCTGAGGGAGAGCGGTGACCTCAAGGGGTCGACCGAAGCGTATCAAGAATTTGTCCGCGACGTGCCGCAAACCCATCCACTCCACGGGCTGGCCCTCCTCGGTCTGGCGCAGAACGCGTCAGCCAGCGGGGATCAAGCCGGCTCTCTTGAAAAACTCAAAGAAGCCGATGCTTCGTCATCCACCATCGCGGCCGAGTTGGCCCGCCTTCTCGAAGGACGTCAGCTGTCCGAGGCAGGCCAACACAAGGAAGCCCGCGCCGTTTATGAGTCGATTCCCACCGAGTTTCCCAATTCGTTGGCCGCGCGCATCGCCCTCTCCCAGCTCGAGCAAATCGCCATCATCGACCCCAACCCCTCCAAGAAAAACTAAGCCGCAGGTTTCGGTGGGGGTGAGCCGCTAAATAACGATTCGTCCCTGAAACACAAAGTCGGCAGGACCCGTCAGCGTGACGTCTTGGTAGTTGGAATCCTTGATCAGGAAGGTGACCGTGAGAATATCACCCCCGCGCACTTGGACGCTCACGGGGCTACCGACGGCATGGGACTTTGCATGGATGAGAGCCGAGGCCACCACGCCGGTTCCGCAGGCCAGGGTTTCGCCCTCGACCCCGCGTTCGTAGGTGCGAATCGCAAGGTGTCCCGGACTCTCCACAGAGACAAAGTTCACATTGGTGCCTTTGGGGGCAAAGACTTCATGGTAACGTGCGGCGGCTCCCTCGGCCTGCACATCCACGTGGTTGAGATCCTCGACAAAAACCACGGCATGAGGGACTCCCGTGTTGACAAAATGGGTTTGGCGAATATTTCCTGCCAGGTCGAGCGCCCGGGGGTCCTGCCACGAATGGGGGTTGCTCATCTGAAGGCGGACGTTTTCGCCCTCCAATCGTGCCTGGATTTCTCCGGCCGGGGTCTCGAAAGAGAGGGAATCCGTGCCATTGTTCAGAAGTCTTTGGGCAAATCTGGCAAAACACCGGGCGCCATTTCCGCACATCTCGGCTTCTCCACCGTCCGCATTGAAATATCTCATGCGAAAATCGGCCCCGGCCACGGCAGGCTCCACGAGAAGGACGCCATCCGCGCCCACACCGCGGTTTCTGTCACACAACCGGGCGATGGATGCACCGGAAAGCACGAGCGACCCCTGACGGTTGTCGAGCAGCACAAAGTCATTGCCCGCACCATTCATTTTCCAAAAATCAAGTTCCATGCCGAAGAAATAGCAGAGCGAGCCCGCTCGCGCGAGAAAGAAGAAATCGCACCCGACTGGTCAGAGTTGCCAAAGGATTGCCACCAGTGCGAATTTGTTGGACACTCATTTGATCGCGCCATGAATTTTCTCGCCAGCCACAGCCGATTGAAAGAGCGGATACGCGTGTTGGAAAAATATGTGGATGATCTTGGGAAGGCCCATCAGGCCCAGCAGATTGAGTTGGAGAAACTTCGGGATGCGCTGCAAGCCAACCAACAAATCCAACAGGAGAAATTGCGGGATGCG
>JBBECL010000272.1:0-2448 GCA_040881805.1 Terrimicrobiaceae bacterium
AATCAAGAGCCAGTATTTCTCAAACCCCGCACAAATCTGCCAGATGTTCCGCCCCACCACCTCGTAGCCCCCCACCAAATGATCCACACGCGCGGCGAAGTTCCCGATACGGTCATCCGAAAACGGCAAATCATGTTTGATGATCGCCCTTCCTTTCTGAAGGCAAACCCCTGACACGCCTGGTTGCGCATAAAGCTCAATAAGGATTTTCGAAACGGCCCCGCTTTGACTGGCCGGATTGACGTCTTTGTTGATCACTCTTTGATTTCTTTGAGAATTTGTTTGATGTCCCGGTGAGCTTTGGTGAGGACAATCGAGGAGCCCTCATCGCCAGAACCGTAGGAAAACGTGGTCTGGCGCTGGGGCTCCGAGACGGCCACAAAGGAGGCGTCTCCCAACCCTAAGACCGTGGAAAATTCCTCCAGGTAGTCGAGCAAGAATTGGGCCTCGTAAATCACCGTCCGGGCCTCCTCTTGGTGCTCATCCTTGAAAACAGAATCCGGGGCGGAGACAATCTCCCGGTTGGATCCGAGTCGAATACGGATGTTTTCAGCAGTTCCCAACAATCCATCACTCATAATGACGTCGAGCCAAGCAGATTGCGTGCCAACTTCTAACAACGTGGATCTTCCCGCATTCTGCTTG
Source organism: Terrimicrobiaceae bacterium (assembly GCA_040881805.1). Classification (GTDB taxonomy): domain Bacteria; phylum Verrucomicrobiota; class Verrucomicrobiia; order Chthoniobacterales; family Terrimicrobiaceae; genus JAJTZA01. Next base: position 646 of record JBBECL010000272.1, read on the forward strand.
GCGGCCACAAGCATACCCCGCATAGTGTCTTGCGAAATGCGCGCAACATTGAAAGTGAAACCCCAGGGTCATGAACCCTTCGACATGGAGATCGGCAACACCGCCACCATCGGCCGGGGCAAGGACAATTTTCTTTGCTTGAATTTTAATCCCCTGGTTTCCCGCCAACATGCCATCATCCGATGCCACAATGCCTTCCAGTATCAGATCATGGATTTGGGCAGCCGGAATGGCACGTTCGTCAATGGCCGGCGTGTCATCACCCCGAGCCCTCTCAACCATGGTTCGCTCATCAAAATCACGGACACAGAAATCTTGTTTGAACTGTTGGAAGATCAGAGCGCGGATGCCGTTTATGATGTGACGATCGCGGCCGGCACAGACGTGATGGGAGAGCAGAGCGCCGTAACCGCGATTATGGTTTGCGATTTGCGGGGCTTTTCCACCATGTCGGAAATTCTTCCCGAAGACACCTTGGCAAGAACGCTGGGAGAATGGTTCCGCGATGCCGGCAATCTGGTCCAGGAAAATGGGGGCACCATCGACAAATTCATTGGTGATGCCATTTTGGCTTATTGGATCCAAGAACCGTCCGACGACTCGTTGACCGCCTCGGACCGCGCCCTGGCAACGGCCCGGCAGGTCCTGGCCAAAGCCGCACAACGCACTTGGCCGCAGACGGAAAAGCCTTTCCGAATTGCCATTGCGCTGCATTACGGTGGTGTGACATGCGGAAACATTGGCCTGGTGGCCCAGCGGGACGCCACCATCATTGGCGATGCGGTCAACACAGTTTTCCGCATCGAATCCGTGATGAAACCCCTCGGCCAACCCGTCGTCGCCTCTTCAGATTTTATCGAGAGTCTCAAGGCCGCCCCCGGGAAACTTGTGGACCATGGGGAACATCAGCTCAAAGGCAAAAACCAAAAGGTCCGTCTTTTTGGCATCGATTAGCCTGACTTTTTGGCCCGCCGCTCGGCTTCGGCCTTGATCGCCGTCACCGTTTGTTTGACTTCGGAAAGGGCGGCGGACTTGGCAAGCACGGCCAGCGAGGATTTGGGTTTGACGTAGTTGGTGTAGCGAAGGACCGCGCCAGTTCCCATGGGCTCCACGCGCAACTCCCCCGTGGATTCATCCGCCAAGCCGGACTCCACAAGATTCCATTTCACAACCAACGCCTGGTCATCATAGGAATACACATTGCGCACCGTGTTGCTTGTTTTCCCGACCAAAGGCATGGAGGACGTGTATTTCACGACGTAGATATCCGGGGATGGTTGGGAGAGCACGTCCGCCGAGACCAGATTGGGAATGTAGGAGGCCGCCCCCTTGTAGTCCCGGAAAACCTGCTCCACAGCGGAAACCGGCGCCTCGACCAGTGTGTAAACTTGAAGGCGAGGCCAGGGACCGCCCGGCACTTTGAGCGATTTTACCACCAGGTTTCCTGACTTCAGGGATTTCAGTTGGTCCGCATCAAGATCTGCGAGGAGGCTCGGATCTGCCATGGCGGAACCGGCAGAAACAAAAAGGACACCAAGAATTTTTGAAAGGGCATTCATCGTGATACCAAGTCATGCAAGGGAGGAAGGAATGTCAAGGGTGTGATTCAGATCGGGGCGACAGGATGGCCTTCGAAGACTCAGGCTCCGCATTTTGGCTTCGCCAATCTGGTGGCGCTGTCGCGCTGGCGGTCGAACGGCGTTCGAACCCTGTCGCAGTAAAATCGGGGCGACAGGATGGCCTTCGCGGACTCAGGCTCCGCATTTTGGCTTCGCCAATCTGGTGGCGCTGTCGCGCTGGCGG
>JBBECL010000273.1:0-2429 GCA_040881805.1 Terrimicrobiaceae bacterium
GTAACGTGTGTCCACGTTGTTGAGGACGACACCCAAAAGATTGCCACCCACATTCGTGATCGCATTTTTCACGCGCAGAAGCATGGCCCGTGGGAAGCGGCGGTGTTGAACAACCACAATCGTCAGATCCACGGCACTGGCGAGCACGGAGGCATCACTCACCCCAAGAATGGGGGGGGAGTCAAAGAAGATGGCATCGAAGCGGGTCTTCGCGTCATCCATGAAATCCACCATGCGCTGGGAGTTTAAAATTCCCACTGCATCCATGGGCAATGGACCACTCGGCAGCAGGAAGAGATTATCCACAGGAGTCTGATGAACCACTTCCTCAAGTTCCACCTCGCCCATCAGAAGGTTGGAGAGACCCACCTCGTTGCTGATGCCAAACATGCGATGTTGGGCAGGGCGCCGAAGATCCGCGTCAACGATGAGGGTGTTGTAACCGCCTTGGGCGAATGTGTAAGCCAGGTTGTTGAGGGTCGTTGTTTTCCCCTCCCCCGCTCCGCCGCTCACAATCGTGAAGGCATTGGCATCAGGGGTTTTGCGGTTGAACTCAATGTTTGTGCGCAAAATTCGGTAAGCCTCCGCATCGGGACAATCCGGGCGTTCGTCTTTGAGAATGGCAATATTTTTTGGAATGACAGCCAGGACGGGCATCTGAAGGAAATTTTCGACGTCCTCCATGGTTTTGACGCTGGTATCCAGGTATTCGATGAAAAATGCCAAACCCACTCCAAACACCAGCCCGACGACAACACCCAAACCAATGTTCAACCACACGCGGGGGCGGGCCGGGTATTCTGAAATTTCGGCGTATTCCCAGATGCTCACCGGGCGCTGGGGCATGGTTTTTTGCATGGTCTCGGTGTTAAGGCGGACTTCTGCAGCTTCAAGGAGTTTCTTGGCTTGGATGTAGTTGTTTTTGGCTTCGTAGTAGGTCGAGGCTTTGGATTTGTTTTCCTGTTGAGAGGTGCGGCTGTCTTCCAACTGGGTCACCAAGTTCTTCAAGGAATCTTGGGCGATTTGGAAATTCGCCTGGAGGGTTTGACGAAGGACTTTGATCTGGTTTTGGAGTTGTTCCTCCATCACCGCCATCTTGGCGTTGACCGATTTGACCGTCGGGTGGTTGATGCCCAAGCCGGAGTTTAGCATGCGGGCAGTTTCCGAACTCAACTCTTGGAATTGAGGAAGAACAGCCAGAATGGTCGGGTCTTGGATTTCGAGCGTCGTGAGGGACCTCATAATTTGGTCATCGGTCATCGTGGACACTTGTTCATGTTTGGCCCGGAGGGCTTCCACACGCATTCTTTCCGAGGAAACCAACTGTTCTTTGGACATCAGGACCTGGGATTCGGCTGTGAGTGCTGATTCTTCGATGTTGTCCGGGTTGAGGTCCTGCACCCCGGTTTCCACACGGATCCGGGCCATCTCGGTCCGGAGCTCATCCACTTTGGACCGCTGTTTCTCAACCTCCTCACGCAGTTGAACCAGGGACTTGTCGATCCATTCGCGGGAATCCGCGATGCGTTTCCGTTGGTATTCCTCGGCGATTCGGTTGGCAATCTCCATCGCCTCGCGGTTGTCGGTGCTGGAGACAAGGATTTGGATCAGCTCGGTGTTCCGAATTTCCCGCATATTGACGGCACCTCTCAAGCGGAAATAGGCTTGCTCCTTGCTGGGAAGTCCCCATTTTTGCTGCAAGTTAAGAGATTCGATCACCGGGTAAAGGATTTCTTTGCGCTGGATGATTTCGAATTGTGTGGTCAGGAACCGGGGATCCAAGCCTCCCATGCCGCGCTGACCGAAGACATCAATGAAGGTATCCACTTGTTTGACCTGCATCGTGACAGTGGAGACGAAGGTCTTCGGCATGAAATAGGTCACCACGGCCGCCGTGATCACCACGAGGAGGAAGACAAGGATGATCAGAGGCAACCGAACACGGATGACCCTCCAGTAGTCGAGGAAGTGGAGTTTGATTTCGCCTGTGTCGCTATTCATTTGGGAAAGGGATGGGTGCCGTGGACTATCGGAAGTTTAATCCATGAAACCACCCTAGGCAACCCGGATTGATCGAAACGCGCAATATTTAGAAGGAGAAGTTCGCCCCCACAAAGGCCACGCTGCGATTGTATTCACGCTCGGGAGCGTCGGGAGCAATGTCGATGGTGTATTGGTAACCTGCGCTCAGGGAAACAAACCGGTTGACCAAGAAGTTCAAACCCAGGGAGAAGTCCACAATATTTTCGGTGAACTCGGGAATCACGTCCTGCTGGTCGTAATAGTTGATCAGCCAGTTGGTGGAAAAATTGGCGGAGAGTCGGCGGGTGAAGGCATGATTGACGACCAAACCGGTACGGAAGGTCTGCCGTTGGGTGACGTTGTTGATGCCGGAAGCCTCCGTGCCATAACGCATAAGCCACCCCACG
>JBBECL010000274.1:0-2412 GCA_040881805.1 Terrimicrobiaceae bacterium
TCTCCCATGCCAGCCTTTCGTCCCACAGGAACCGTGGTGACCGTTGTTGATCCTTGAAGAATCTCCTCCGCGTTTTGGCTGGACTTCCCATGGGATCCGGGGTGATTGAGCCCCCCACCGCAAAGTCTTCTTCATGTGTTGCCGCGGCACTCCGCTGCTGTTTTTCTCGGCTTTTTCTGGCCGCAGCTGCGATTTTTGCGCTCCCGGGCTGCGGTTCCACCCCGGAGTCCCCTGCCACGGTGTCATTCCAGGAGGTGATCCCCTTGGACCGCCGGTTGGAGGAATTTGCCGCGGCGAACAACCGGCAAGCTGTTGATGCCTTGGGCGGATTTTTTGCTGCCGGTGCCAATGTCCAATCCCCTGCGATGCCCCGCATGGGAGGGTCTGCCGATTACACCCGTAGCTTGATGGCCGAGCCTTTCCGGATGGAGGTCTCGGGAACGGAAATCTTGTTTGCCAACAATCACGGGGCCAAAACCCGCAGCCGGGTCCGGCTGAATTCCCCCGCAAGATACGCATTGGAGGAGTCCATGGAAGTGCGGTGGCAGTTTGAGGATGGTCAGTGGCGGATCTCCGAGATGGAATTTCCGTCATGGTCCCCCATTCTTGGAATCTGGCGGAAAGCCGGAGTCCGCGGGGAACCTTCGATGGAATTGCGCCTGATCCCCGGCGGTCAATACCTGGTCTATGCCGAGCGTGACCGCACTCTCCCCACCTTCCGCGGGCGTTATCGCATTGAAGGCAGCAATCTCTATCTCGTGGATTCCTCGGCCTCCGTGGCCTCCAACCTGAACACGGAAGAAGGCCGTTACGTGGTGATCATCAGCGGAACTTCCGCTGATTTCCGCAAGGTGGCTGATGAACATCGCTGGCGTTCGGACCGCTTCGAAGGAAGCTGGACAGCCGGCCGCTGAGTTCAGCTTTTCAGGTCTGATTGGTTTTTTCCTTCCCCACGATGATTTTTGCGGGGCAAAGGGAATGCTTGTCGTCATGCGTCTCATTGCGATAACGTTCCCGAGCAAATCAATGGCTTCCGTTCCAAAACACATATCCAACTCTTCCGCGGACTCACCCCCCGTGGTTCTCAAGAACAGCGAGAAGCAGATCAAATCCTTAAAAAAGATTCGCATATCCCAGCAGCAAATTGCGCGGGACCTTGGGGTCTCGCAGACACTTGTGTCCATGGTGCTCAACGGGAGGAAGAAGGGGGTGTCCGAGGAATCCTACGAGCGCATTTGGGAGCATGCCCGTCGAAGTGGATACCGTCCCAAAGGAATAGCACCAGAACTCATCTCCACCCGGCCAGTCACCAAGTCCGTCGGTTTCATTCTCCGGGCCGGTGCCAAGCTCTACAGCCAGAGCCCGTTTTTTGGCCATGTGCAGCACGGGCTCCACGAATCCCTCGCCGAGCAGGGGATATCACTCGCATTTCTTGGCACGGAAAATGACCTTGATGTCGAAGCCATCAAGCGGATGCGGGATCCCGATGCGTTTCTCGGGCTCGTGATTCTGGGGGAGGTTTCCCGACCGTTCCTTCAGGCCATGCTGAAACTCGATCCCCGGGTCGTCACGGTTTCCGCCCAATATCCGGGCCTCTGCAACTCGGTCACTTCAAATGAGGAACAGGCTGCCGACCAGATGGTGCAGCATCTCATGGAGTTGGGCCACACCCGGTTCGCCTACGTGGGAGGAAACAAGGGATCTCAGAGAGCCCGCTACCGGTTGAGGGCTATTGAAAGTGCCCTGCACATTCGCAAGGCCTCCATCGACCCTGAGTTTTGCATTGAAGCCGATACAGGAGACCGTCTGGCCGGCAGCCATGTCTCCGAATCCCTTCTGAAAGTCGCCGGACGGAATGCCCCGCCCACGGCATGGATCTGCTTCAACGGCATCATGGCCCGCGGGACAGTGAGCCATTTGATCAGGAAAGGATTCGATGTGCCCGGGAAAATCAGCGTGACCGCTTTCGACCGCACCCGGGTCAGCGAGGAGGAACCCCCGACCCTCACCGCCGCTGATACCTCGCCCGAACTCATGGGCCGCGTCGCGGCGGAAATCCTGCTGCGCAATGCGGAAGGTCCCGGTCAACGATTCATGGACACGGTGCTCTCGGCCGATCTCACCTGTCGCGAAAGCTCCGGACCCGTGCTCCGCCGTAAAAATTAACGCCCCAAGAGGCCGATCAACAAAGGCGCTTCGCGCCGCAGGCAGACGAACACGGCAACACCACCGGCGCGTGGGAACGCGCGGGGGAGACTGCCGAAGGCAGCCCGAAGGGCAAGACGCTCGGGGGAGCGCGAGTCAAACTGCCGTGGCTACATCGGAAACGTCAAACGTCCCCAACACGCCTGCGCTCCTTGTAGCCGCCTCACTCCGTTGAGGCGTCCACGCGGCGAAGCCGCCTCGATATCC
>JBBECL010000275.1:0-2404 GCA_040881805.1 Terrimicrobiaceae bacterium
AGATTCGTGTGAATCGCGGCGATGACACCGAGCGGTTGGAAATCGAAGACAAGGACATGAGGCTGCAGCGCAGCGTGGCCATCCAGATATTTGAAGACTATCTCCTCACCCGCAAAGACGAGCCCTCGGTGCCGACAATTATTTTACCGAAACCGAGGGACTGAACTTAATACCGGTAGTGCTCGGGTTTGTAAGGACCTTCGGCCGGGATGCCCAGATATTCCGCCTGCGATTTGGTCAACTTGGTTAATACCACCCCAATTTTTTCCAAATGGAGGCGTGCGACTTCTTCGTCAAGCTTCTTGGGAAGCCGGTAAACGGTCTTTTTGTATTTGTCCTTGTTCTGCCAGAGATCGATTTGGGCGAGGGTCTGGTTGGTGAAGGAATTTGACATCACAAAGCTGGGGTGGCCGGTGGCGCACCCGAGATTCACAAGGCGGCCATCCGCCAGCAGGTAGATGCTTTTTTTGCCGCCGGGAAGGTAATACCGGTCGTATTGCGGTTTGATATTTTCCACACGGATCCCTTTGTGCGACTTGAGTTCCTCGACTTGGATTTCATTGTCAAAATGACCGATGTTACAAACGATGGCCTGGTCTTTCATCGCAAGCATGTGCTTGAGGGTGATGATATCTTTATTGCCGGTGGTGGTGACGTAGATGTCCCCGATCCCCAGCGTGCTTTCGATCGTGTTGACTTCGAAGCCTTCCATGGCGGCCTGGAGGGCGTTGATGGGGTCCACTTCGGTGACCACCACGCGGGCTCCGTAGGCTTTGAGCGAGTGAGCGCTTCCTTTGCCAACATCACCATAACCGCAGACGACGGCAACTTTGCCGGCAATCATCACATCCGTGGCGCGCTTGAGACCATCCGCCAAGGATTCGCGGCAACCGTAGAGGTTGTCGAATTTTGACTTGGTGACCGAGTCATTGACATTGATGGCAGGGACCAAAAGCTTGCCCTGTTCAGCCAATTGGTAGAGGCGGTGAACCCCGGTGGTGGTTTCCTCGGAAACCCCTTTCCAAGCCTTTGCCGCCTTGGTCCAAAAACCGGGTTTTTCTTTGGCAACACGGCGGAGAAGGCTCTTCACGACACTCACCTCGTGGTTCTCAGCAGGCTGATAGGCCCACTTGTCGCCTTTTTCGAGTTCATAACCTTTGTGAAGAAGCAGGGTGACATCGCCGCCGTCATCAACAACCAATTGGGGACCGAGATCTCCGGGGAAGGTGATCGCCTTGAGGGTCAGTTCCCAATATTCTTCGAGGGTCTCCCCTTTCCAGGCAAACACGGGCGTGCCACTCGCGGCAATGGCGGAAGCGGCATGATCTTGCGTTGAAAAAATATTGCAACTCGCCCAGCGCACTTCGGCTCCCAGGGCAACAAGCGTTTCAATGAGCACCGCCGTTTGAATCGTCATATGAAGCGAACCCGTGATACGAACGCCTTTCAGCGGTTGCTGCCTGGCATATTTTTTGCGAACGCTGACAAGACCCGGCATTTCGTGCTCGGCAATGCTGATTTCTTTGCGGCCCCATTCGGCGAGGGCCATGTCGGCGACAACATAGTCTTTTCCTGCGGGGGTTGAGGCGGCGTATTTGGCGAGATTCGCGGTGGCGGCGGTCACTTCGGCAAGGACGGCAGCGGCGGCGGATGAACGGGTGGCGGTTTTTCGGGGCATGATAATAAGTTTAAAGTTTTTTCAGGGCTGCGGCTTTGTCTGTTTTTTCCCAGGTGATATCGGGGTCGTCTTTGCCGAAGTGACCGTAGTTGGTGGTCTTCGAATAAATCGGACGAAGAAGGTTGAGTTGGCTGACGATGTCCGCCGGTTTGAAGCTGAACGTCTTGAGAACGGCTTTTTCGATTCTGTCTTCGGAGACGGTGTGCGTTCCAAAGGTGTCGATGTGAACGCTCACGGGCTGAGGATGTCCGATCGCATAAGCAAATTGCACCTCGCATTTGGCGGCAAGCCCCGCGGCCACCACATTCTTGGCAACATACCGTCCCATGTAGGCGGCGCTGCGGTCCACCTTGGAGGGGTCCTTGCCGGAGAAGGCTCCACCACCATGACGACCGGAACCACCATAGGTGTCCACAATGATCTTACGTCCTGTCAAACCACTGTCGCCCTGAGGGCCACCAATCACGAACCGACCCGTGGGGTTGATCAGGAACTCGGTTTGAGGAGTCAGCAGGGCTTTGGGCAAAACCGCCTTGATGACCTTGGCAATGATAAACTTTTCAATCTCGGCGTGCTCGATGTCGGCGGCATGTTGAGTGGAAATCACCACATTGGAAATGGCCACCGGGCGACCATCTTCGTAAATCACGGAAACCTGGCTTTTTGCGTCGGGCCGCAACCACTTGGCTTTGCCGCTCTTGCGGATCCGCGTCAGTTCGCGACCCA
>JBBECL010000276.1:0-2396 GCA_040881805.1 Terrimicrobiaceae bacterium
ACAGCCTTGTCGAGCAGGCGTATGGCTTCGATAAGAACCGGAAGTCGCCCGTCCTGCAAAGGGTCCACCGGCTTCAGGGAACCCACCTCATCCAATGAGGAAATGGCCGGATTGGCAATGTGGCCGGGTGCATCGGCCGCAGCATCCGAGCGGGCTCCCATGGCTTCCGCCAGAAGGGTGGTGTCCAAATCAATCAGAATGCAGTCATGTCGGTATTTCTCATAGGCCTGCAAATGCGCCTGCGCGACCGCCTCCGGATCGGTGCGGTATTGCTTCATAGTGATCCCGGCCTCGCGGGCGGCGGGCAGGAAATTGTGAAGGCTGACCGGCACACGGTCGGGAAGGCGTCCTTCTATGACGGCCTGGACTCTTTGGCGGGAAGTCATGGGAGTGTTTGTGGGGAGCGGTCCGGCAGTGGCGCGGCGTATTGATACGAAGGGTCCTTGTCCTGCCGGGACTGGATGGCGGCAATTTCCTTCCACACACCGAACAATCCGCGCGGGCACGGTGGCAGGTCGTGGCGGATGAGTTCATGGAGTTGACCGAGATGGTAGCACGGGACGGCCGCATACATGTGGTGTTCGGTGTGGTAATTCATCTGCCAGTAGAGAAACCTGGTCAACGGATTCAGCGTGAAGGTGCGGCAACAAAGGCGAAAATCCGGCACGTTGTCCTGAAGGCCGATGTGCTGGGTGTTGTTGCAGAGAAAGAACAGCCATCCCCCGTAAAAGGGGGCGAGCGTGACAAGCACCGGGACAATCCACTGTCCGGTCGCAAAAGAGACGGCAACAATCAGTCCGTGACCCAACAAAAGGGCGCGGGCCCAGCGCACCGGGACTTTGCGTTTGTCCGGCATATCGGCAGGATAAAGCGTCAATTCCCAGTCTCCTTGAAATTGTCCGCGGGCAATGCGCAGGGTATTCTTCAGAGCATGCCAAAATGCCATTGGGTCGATGAAGCCGCTGAGCACAAAGTGCCGGATCATGAGGCGGACCGGAAGGACAACTTCGAGATCATCCGGCGGATGGAGGGTGTAGCGATGATGTCGGACGTGGCTGGACTGGAATGTCTCATGATTGATCCACCCCAGAAAGGCGAGCACATGACAGAAAAACGGGTTGAGCCACTTTGTTTTGAAGACGGTTCCGTGGCCCAGCTCATGAACCCCGTTGATCAGGAACGCCGTAACCATGCCGTGAAGAAACACGAGGACAGCTGTGATCGCCCATGGCCAGTGGGAGAAAGAATAAAACGCCGAAAGGCCGGTTGCCGCCAGAATGCCCAGATAGCCAAGTGTCTGCACTGCACCCTTCACGTCGCTTCGCTTGTGGAGGGACTTCACGGCCTCTGGAGGAAGAGGGGTGCGATACCAGTCGATCGCCGGCGCTTTGCGCTCTTTCACAGTGAAACTCGAAAGCGATTGTTTTTCAGGCGGAAGGATGTCCGGGATTTGCATGGTGTGAGCATGACAGAAAAAAGGAATTCGTCTTTCGAACTGATCTTGCAATACAATATCGAACATGCCGCTCTCGAGAAATTTGATGGCCCGAACCCGGGTCGAAATCCACCCGACGGCAGCGGGGCTTCACGGGGTGCTCCAGCTTGGGCGCTACAATCACACCGCCGCCCGCTCCCAGCTTCCCGAGCACATGCACGCGGGTGGCATGGAGATCTGCTACCTGATCAAAGGCTGCCAGACCTACCGTGTCGGAGGCAGAGATTTCCGATTGAGGGGAGGAGACATTTTTGTGACCTTCCCCGACGAGGTGCATGGAACGGGGGGAATGCCCGAGGAGAAAGGCGCCTTGTATTGGCTGCAACTCCGTCTTCCTAAAAAGGGGGAATCTTTCCTCGGTCTGCAAATCAGCGAGAGCCGAGCAATGTCGGAAGCCTTGCTGGCCCTGCCCCGTCGGCATTTTCGCGGATCACGTGCGATGAAGGACCACCTCGACACATTCACCCGGCTTCATTATGAGCCAACCGGACGGCTGAAAACCTGCGCGATGGCCAACCAACTCGTCGCCTTCCTGCTCGAAGTGGTCGCCTGCGCAAAGTCCCAGCCGCAGCGTCCACCGGCGCGCCCGATTTTCCACATCCTCCAACATATTAAGAATCACTTGGGAGAGCCGCTGGGAGTCGCGGAACTCGCAAAACAGGCCGGCTTGTCGGAAGCGCGATTCAAGGTCCGGTTCAAGGAAGAGACAGGAATTCCCCCGGGGGAATACGTTTTGCGCGCCCGCATTGAAGAAGCCAGGCGACGACTCGGCAAGCCCGGCCCCGCCATCACCCGCATCGCGTTCGACCTCGGGTTTTCCAGTTCGCAGTATTTCGCCACCGTCTTCAAACGCTTCACAGGACAAAGCCCGCGCGAAGTTCGCTCACTCAGCCAGAGGAAC
>JBBECL010000277.1:0-2385 GCA_040881805.1 Terrimicrobiaceae bacterium
CTCGACGATCGGGAGACCATCATAGGCCATGGCAATCTTGGACTCGTCCAACATCGCCCCGCAGTAACCCAGGGTATCCATCATGCGGCCCCAATTCGGGTCATTCCCAGCCCACGCGCATTTCACAAGGGTGGAATTGGCCACGGCCTCGGCGGCAACTTTGGCATCCTTTTTCGAAGCGGCCCCGATGACTTCCACCTCCACAAATTTGCCCACCCCCTCGCCATCCAAAACAATGGACCGGGCCAGCACTTCCGCCACTTGCTGCAGGGCCGCCGCAAGCACCGCCTCCTCCGGTTTGACGCCTGACGCCCCACTCGCCAAAACGATCACCGTGTCATTGGTACTCATATCTCCGTCCACGGTGATGCGATTAAAAGAATCTTCGACCACCTGACGCAGCACCTTCCGCAGCAAGGGCGGGGCAACCACCGCATCCGTCGTGATCACACACAGCATCGTCGCCATCGTCGGGTCAATCATACCCGCTCCTTTGGCGATGGCTCCCACATGGAACACGCCCTCCTGCGTTTTCACCTGGAGAGCAATGTGCTTCGGGAACGTGTCGCTGGTCATGATGGCCAGTGCGATGTTTTTTGGTTCGGCCCGGGAAAGCTCCAACGCGGCCAACCCCTTTGCAATCCTTGCTCCCGGCATGGCAACGCCGATTCGCCCGGTTGAACAAACCAGCACCTCGCCGGGCTTGGCCCCGATTTTTTTTGCCGCAGCGGCAGCCATGCCCTTCGCCGCTTTCAGGCCCTCCAGCCCGGTGCAGGCATTCGCATTTCCACTGTTCAAAACCACCGCACGGGCCTTGCCTGTCTTGATGTGCTCCATGGACACCAGCACGGGAGCGGCCTTGACTTTGTTGGTGGTGAAGGTTCCGGCGGCCGAACTTTCGGAATCACTGACAACCAGCGCCAGATCCAGTCGCTCGACCTTGGGATTCTTGATGCCCGCGGCCACAGCCCCTCCTTGGAAACCCTTCGGGGCAAGCACTCCTCCCTCGATGATTTTGATGGACCAGGGCGGGGAGGTCTGCGCGTCTTTGGAGCGGGTTTTGGATGGCATATCTTATGAAAAAATCTCAAGCAACCCCGTGGTTTCCGGGAATCCCGCCATGAGGTTAAAATTCTGCACGGCCTGCCCCGAGGCGCCTTTGACAAGGTTGTCGATCGCGCTGAGCAAAATGATCCGGCCCGTGCGTTCATCATGCCGGATCGCCAAATCACAGAAGTTGGTGCCAGTCACATTTTTGGTGTCCGGCAGGGCATCCCGGAACCGAACAAAGGGCTCGTCACAATAGGCCGCCTCCAAACAGGCCGAGATCTCCGCAAGGCTTCCACGAGGCTTCGCAAAAAGGGTTGTGTGAATTCCCCGCGTCATCGGCGCAAGATGGGGCACAAACGTGATTCGAATGTCCGTGCCGGCCGCCAGGCTGAGTTCCTGCTCGATTTCTGAAAGATGACGGTGCTTCGGAAGGCCGTACGCGCGGAGACTTTCATTGCACTCGCTGTAAAGCAACGCGACATCCGCTTTGCGACCGGCTCCGCTCACCCCGCTTGCGCTGGAAGCAATCACCGAATCCGGCTCCAACAACCCGGCCTTCAACAAGGGCACCAACGGAAGAAGAATGCTTGTCGGATAACAGCCCGCCGAGGCCACCAACGCCGCCCCGGAGATCTCTCCGCGATGCAATTCCGGGAGGCCAAAAACTGCCTGACCCAACAACTCGGGCGCCCCGTGGGCCTCCCCATAAAATTCCAGATACCGGTCCGCACTTCGCAACCGAAAGTCCGCACTGAGATCAATCACCCGCCGCCCCCCAAGGACCAGAGGCCGCGCAAATTCCACCGCCAACCCGTGCGGCAAGGCCAGAAAAACAAACTCCGCCTCCGTCGCCAGCAGAGCCGTCGCATCGGACGCAGAAAACGCCAACCCCTCCAACCCGGGATGCCCCCCCAACCGTGGCAAAACCTCCCCCACCGGTTTTCCATCATGTTGCCGCGACGTCACCGCCACAATCCGGACCCGAGGATGCCCGGCAAGAAGCCGACAAAGCTCCTCACCCGAATACCCATTGGCCCCCACAATCGCGACGGATGTCATGCGCAGACTTTGACCACCCTTAGCAACTTTTCAAAGCGCAAAAATTCCGCTTCTATTCTGCCAACGAGAGGCGCCGGGCGGTGAACTTTGGGAGTTTGGCGCGGAGGATCTTCTTTTGGGTTCGTTGGATGTCGTAATCCACGCGGCGGAATTCGACGGTGCCAACGTCTGACCGGAAAACCACATAACAGGCGCGGGGATCGCCGTCCCGGGGTTGGCCTACGGACCCCACATTGACGAGGACCTTTCCCTTGGAGGGGAGAGTGATCACGCCAA
>JBBECL010000278.1:0-15330 GCA_040881805.1 Terrimicrobiaceae bacterium
GAGCATGACGAAAATGTCACAAACCCAAGTTGGCATGTGCCCTGCTTGGGGATAACGATATCAACCTGTGAAAACCATGATCACTCCCACCTGCCAAGCGGCCTTGGCGCTGGCGCTATTGCTTTCGTCGTTTTTGGTCACGGGCTGCGGAAAAAAGGCCGGGGATTCTGCGGATGTGATTGTCCTTCATACCGGTCGGTTGAGAGGCAATGTGTATCCGGCGGAGTTACAATCCATTTCGCCACTTCAACATTACCAATTTCTTGCCGGGTATGTGAAAAAAGTCCGCGAGGAGGCCAAAGCCAGTGGAGCCAAAGTGGTGTTGGTGGATTTGGGCGACAGCCTTCAGGGATCCTTCGCCTCCTACGCCACCGACTCCGACAACATGGTGACCCTTTTTAATGCTTTGGAGTATGATGCCATTGCTCTCAGCAACTTGGACAACGCCGTGCGGCCCGGGACACTCTCCAAGCTCAAGGCTGCGGTGCTGAATCCCTTTGCCAACGCGGAGGGTGAACCCGCCACGGAGGGAACAGCGTTTGGAACCAAATTGAACAAGGGGGACATGGGAGTGATTCTGATGGCCAATTTTTATGGGGATGTCAGCAACGAGGCCCACCCGGACCGCTTTCCGGCTTGGTTCGGAACGACGCCGTCGGACGTGATTCCTTTTCGTGACTATCCCGGTCTTGCAAAAAATCTTGGGCCCAAGGCGCCCGGAGATCTGGCGCTCCTGACCTGGATGAAATTTGAATCTCCCACCGACCCGCCTGCAAAATTTCTCGAAGAAATCCAGCGTGCCGGCGTGGATGCAACCCTGGCCCACCAGATCTATGGGCGAAACCAAAAAGACGTCTGGAGTGAAAGCGGGTTGGTCGATTGGTTGCCACCCGTTTCCTTGAACATCTTGCGAAACAATGGGGGATTTGCCGTGGCGCGGGTGGACCTCAAAAAAGACGGGGCAGCTTGGAAGGTGCTCAAGCATGAGATTCTGCCCATGACCGCCAACACCGCCCAAGCGGATCCCGCGATCTTGGAAAAGATCGGGGCTTTCGCCAAAACCATCGAGGGGGCCGACACGCTGATTGCAAAATTACCCTCCTCGTTTGATCAGGCACGAATCATGAAAGTTTACATGAAGGCGCTGGCCAAAATTCCCGGCACAGAAGCGGTGCTTTATTCCGGGCAATCCATTCGCTCGGATTGGAGTCCCGGAGATTTGCGGGCCAGCCGGGTCTTCAACAGCCTGCCATGGACGACCGGAATCGTGCAGATGACTCTGACACGTGAACAGATCGCCCAAGCCGAAAAAGACATTGGCCTGGTGAGCATGATTTCTTCCGGAACCAACGGGGAAAGACCACTCAAAGTCACCACCTCCGACTATTTTGGCAGGATCATTGCCACGCGCCTTGGCCTGGACCCTGCCAGCCTTCTCCCCACCCCGGAGACTTCGGAGTTCGGATTTTTTGTTTCAGCTTTGAAAAACAGCACGGAAATTCTTCTCGCACCGGACGCTGCCGGTTCGGAACCTCCGGCGGCTGCGCCTTTGACATCCACGCCATGAAATTGACGCGCATTTTGGTTGCCGGGGGGGTGATTGCCGTTTTTGCGTTTGTGGCTTATTCTGCGGCGCTGAGCCGCAAAGAGGCTGCGAAGCGGATTGGCAGCGCCCGCAACCTTCAGCAGTGGGGCATCGCACTGAATCTCCACCTCATCGACAACGAAAACCAACTGCCCGAAGTGGGAACAACGCCTATTGATGACACCCAGAAAAAGGCCTGGTTCAGCGCGCTGCCGCCCTACATCTCACAAACGCCCTTGCCCGAGGTTCCCCCCGGCTCCCGGCCACGTCCGGGGGTCACCTCGCTCTGGATTGACCCTGCCACGCGGGCTCCCAAAGTTTGGGACCCGGACGTTTTTTACTTCAACTACGCCATGAACCAGGCTCTCCAGCCCGATCCCAAACTTCGCAGCTTCCGCATCTTCGAAGTCCCCTCACCCGGCAACGTGGTCTTTCTTGTCGATGTGGACGGTTATTCCCCCGCAGCCACACCCGACAAGGTGGTTTTTCGTCATGGCAGCGCCAAACCCAACACCCTGGAAGCCACCGCCCATGTGCTTTTTTGCGATGGACATGTTCAGAGCATTTCCAAAGCCGTTTTGGTCGATGACCCCCAAACTCGAAGCGCCGAAGCCGCCAACAACGGACCCTCTTGGTTTGAAAATTAGCAGGTCGTGAGCAAAAGATTTCGACCGGATGGAAGAAATTGGTCAGCCTGTCAGATATCATGGCCACAGAAATCCTCCTTGCCGTCGATCCCTCCCTCCGGGGCACTGGCTATGCCGTTATGGCCTACTCCGCGAACCGGGAAAAAGTTCTGACCTATGGCGTGATTTCCAATCCCGCCGCTCTTTCCCAAAGCGCGTGCCTTGTCGCGATTTATGATTCCCTCGATGCCGTGATTCGAGAATATCAGCCGGCTGCTATGGCCATTGAAAATGTGATCTACGTTCAGAGCTATCGCACGGCGATCATTCTGGGCTCGGCGCGGGGTGTCGCCCTTCTCACGGCCGCCCGCCGGGCCTTGGAGATTTTCGAATACGCCCCGCGCCGGGTGAAACAAGCCGTCGTCGGTAGGGGCGGAGCCCAAAAGCAACAAGTCGGCTTCATGATCCGTGCGCTCCTCGGCCTCACCGAGACACCCCCCCCCGATGCCGCAGACGCCATCGCCATCGGTCTCACCCACATCCAGACCGCAAGAGCCCAACGGGCGCGGATTGGGGCCTGATCTTGCGCAAAGACCAAATCCCTCCCCCGATCTCAGGCTGAGTTCCGCGAATTTCCACCCACGCAATCAGAGCAATTTCATGCGCGAGAGATCTTGGGAATCCACCATCCCCACCGGACGCCCCTCGGAATCAACAACCACCAGGTCGTCGATGTGATGTTTTTGAAGAATGTTGAGAACCTCGGCGGCGAGGCGGTCGCACCGGACGGCGACAGGGTTTTTTGTCATATAATCCCGAACCGGGCTTTTGCCGATGTTCGGGGAGGCTGGAAAATGACGGGCAAAGTCCCCATGGGTGAAGATCCCTGCCAGGCGGCCGTCGTCTTCAATGACCATCGCCGCGCCGGAGTGGGCGGCCGTCATCGCTTGGATCACCTCAAGGATGGGTGTGAGCGGAGTGACGATCGCCAGGCGGTCAGCGCCGCGCATGATTTGGTCCACCTTGAGAAGGAGCGCCCTGCCGATTTGGCCGCCCGGATGGAACTTCGCGAAATCTTCTTTTTGAAATCCTCTGGCCTCAAGGAGGGTCATGGCAAGCGCGTCACCGAGGACCAACATCGAGGTGGTGCTTGAAGTGGGGGCCAGGTTGAGCGGGCAGGCTTCGCGGGAAACATGAACATCCAGCACGGCGTGAGCCGCTTTGGCCAAGGTGGAGGAGGGGTCGCCGGTGATGGCGATGATCTGCACGTCGAACCGCGCCAATGCACGCAGGATGTTGATGAGTTCCTCGGTTTCGCCGCTGTAACTCAGGGCAATGACCACATCCCCGTCACAAATAACCCCCAAGTCACCGTGCATGGCGTTCAGGGAGTTGAGGACCACGGCCGGGGAGCCAGTGCTGGAGAGCGTGGCGGCAATTTTGTCGCCGATGTGGCCACTTTTCCCAACCCCGGCCACAATGACCTTCCCGCGCTTCGCCAAGCTGTCACAAAGAAGATCCACCGCTTTTTCGAACTCTGCCCCGAGCCGGCCCGACATGGCGAGCACCTCGGCCACTTCCATGGCAATCACCCTTCTCGCGTTTTCAACTTTGGACATAACCGCGAACTATGAGCAGGAATGGCGGACTCTTCAATCTCATTGGATCTCTCATTGGATCTGGATCAATTTCAATTGACCGCCGGCGTTCCCGGGATTACGCAACAGGCTCAAACTTGCTTTTGAGCATTTGGGAACTTAACCCTTGCTCTTTATACGGGGCTTGCTGGAAAATTCCCGCTCGTCGCCATGGGGTTTTCCCACCAACATCAGCGGTGTGAAATTTCCTGCGGGGTCACTTCTGAAACCTGTCTTCAAGGCCGTGGTGTTTGGTGCCCTGATTCTTCTTGGCTTCGGATGCCAGTTCTCGCGGTGGGCTGACGTTTTTATTGATGGAGAGGTTTATTATTTGGACCCGGACTGTTATTCACGAATGACGCGGGTTCAGCAGATTTTTGAGGGTCAGGGGCCGTTTATCACATTTCATGACTTCGAGAATGCACCGGTCGGGATCACGCCCCATACGACCGCTCCCATGGATGGGCTGATTCTGGCAGGCTCAGAGTTGTTGCGTTGGGGCGGGGTCGTCAATTCAAGGGATGTTTCCGGGGCATGGATTTCCCCATTTTTGGGGCTCCTCTTTTTATTGGTGATTGCAGCCTGGGCGTGGATGCAGCCTTTCGGGGCAGCCGGGCTTTTGCTTGCCGCCATTTCCCCGATTCTGGCTCATGCGTTTTCGGTGGGCCGACCCGATCATCAGAGTCTCCTGGTGCTGCTTTTGGCGGGAGCATTGATTGCGGAAACCAAGATCTGGCAGGGCGGCAAGGCGGGGTGGGGTGTTGTGTCGGCCGTGGTCTGGGCACTTGCCTGCTGGGTCTCTCTTTTTGAACCGCTGATTATGCTTGGGGTCTGCTTGAGCCTGCGGTTGTTGGTGCTGGGTCGAAAAGCCTTTACCAGGGGGGGCACTTGGGGGTGCGCGGTCTTCCTCACGATGCTGGGATCCTTCCTGCTCTTGGAAGGATGGAGATTTTCCTTTCCCGAGGAACACGTGCAGGAATTTTTCGGGCGCTGGGCTTCGCAAATCGGAGAATTGCAGCCTGCAAAACTCTCCACGCTTGCCATCTGGCTCGGATGGTTGGGGGTGGCCCTTCCCGTGCCCCTGCTCTGGGGCGCATGGACAAAACGCGACCGTGGGCTCCTGGCCTCGGCAATCCTTATGATCCTCCTGTTGGCTTTGACATTTTCCGCCACCCGCTGGGGATATTTTGCGGCCCTGGCCGCGGTCCTTTTTTTGCCTGTCGGTCTCGCAATATTCCCCAAAAGATGGCTGGCTTGGATGACCCTTTTTATTTCGCTCTGGCCCGTCGCTCGGGCTTGGGACAACCAGCTTTTTCCCGAGGGCGAGGCAAAGCAAGCCCGGCTGGAATCCAGAACTGAAAACATCCTGCTCCGCGAGACGGCCCAAGCCATTCGCGCCCTTCCCATGCATGGTCCCGTGCTCGCCCCGTGGTGGATCAGCCCGCCCCTGGCCTATTGGAGCCGACGTCCCTTCATCGCCGGGAGTTCCCACCAAAGCCTTCCCGGCACGGTGGTTTCCGCCCAATTTTACCTCGCCGCCACCGATGACCAAGCCATGGCTCTTCTGGCAGAAAGACACGTCTCCATCGTGGTCTCCGATGACCCCGCCCGCCTCATCCCAAATTCCGTGAGCCTCCTCGCCACCGAGACCCCCCTGCTTCCCATGGCCACCCGCCTCCAGCGACGCCCTGCCCCGGATTTTCTCAAACGCGTTTTCGAGAATCAGTTTTTTGGAGTTTTTGAGGTCAATCCCTCGGAATCTCCCCCACGCAAGCCCTAGATCCCGCAACAAATCCCAAGCCCAACAACCCGATAACTTTCCCGTTTGTATGATCCACCTGGATCATACAAACGGGAAACGTTGGATTGGGGAAGTGATGGATGGAGAACAGTGTGGCAAGGGACTACCGGGCACCGAAGAGCGCGGACCCGATACGGACATGGGTGGCCCCTTCTTCGATGGCTACCTCGAAGTCATTGGTCATACCCATGGAGAGACAGGGGAGGTTTGTAGCTCCCTCCGCTTCGCAACGCTCGCGCAGCAGGCGAAGATCGCGGAAGACAGGGCGGACGTCCCCGGGATTTTCGACATGGGGGGCCACGGTCATGAGGCCCTCAATGGAAAGGCGCGGGAGCGTCAGCAAAGAGGGCAATTCTTTCAGCAAGGTTTCCGGCGGAAATCCAAATTTCGAAGTTTCCCCGGAGACGTTGACTTCCAAGAGGACCCGGGGGAACAGATCCAGGTCGGCGGCAATGCGATCAATGTCCTGAGCCAGGTCCAAGGAATCGACGCTATGAATCAGTTCGCAGACCGGGAGAACTTTGCGGATTTTGTTGCTTTGAAGATGACCGATCAGATGCCAGTGGAGGGAGGACGGCAAAAGAGCGGACTTTGACAGCAATTCCTGGACACGGTTTTCTCCGAAGACCGTTTGGCCCGCTTCCATGGCTTGCTGGATCACTTCGGGAGGATGCGTTTTGCTGACGGCTATCAGGGAGATGGCGTCCCCGGATCGCCCGCTTCGTGCGGCAGCCGCGTGGATTCGTTGTTTTACTACTTTGAGGCTGTGCTGAAAATCTTGCATCAGAATTACTTGCTTAAATCGTAAATGAGTATTAGAGGAACTAATACCTAATGGTGACCCATGCAAATTGAAACATTCAAAATCTTCTGTGACCTTGCGGACTCTTCGAGTTTTTCTCGTGCGGCGGAAACAAATGGTATCACACAAAGTGCGGTGAGTCAGCAAGTGCGCGCGATGGAGAGCAAGTTTGGGGTGAAGCTGATCGAGCGGGGGCGGAAAAACTTTTCTTTGACGCCGGAGGGTCAGGCCTTTTTGGAGGCTGGGCGCAGCGTTTTGGAGACGATGGAAGGTTTGGGGGCACAGATTCAGGAGCTCAAGCATGTGGTGGCGGGCGAACTGCGCGTGGCGACTATTTTTAGTATCGGGCTGCATGAACTGCCTCCGTGCCTGAAAGAATACCGTCATCAGTTCCCCATGGTGGACGTCCGGGTGGAATACCGGCGTTCGACGGAGGTTTATGCGGCGGTGCTGGATGGTCGGACAGATGTGGGGTTGGTCGCTTATCCCAGTGAACGGCGGGGTCTCCAATCGATCACCTTCTGGAAGGACCGTCTCAAGGTGATTTGCTGCCCGTCCCATGCCTTTGCCTCCCGGAAATCGCTTTCCATGAGGGAACTGGATGGCGAAAAATTTATTGCCTTTGAGCCGGATCTTCCCACACGCCGGGAGGTGGACCGCAAGTTTCGTTCTGCGGATGTCAAAGTTCGTATGGTTTTAGAATTTGATAACATCGAAACCGTAAAAAAGGCGGTGGAGGTCGAGAATGGCATTTCGATTGTTCCTGAGACGGCCGTTCACGCCGAGGTCTCCAGTGGAAGCTTGGTGGCCATTGAGATCGAGGATCCCGACATGTGGCGTCCCTTGGGGGCGATCACGAGGTCTTCGGCCAGAATCTCGCCGGCACTGAGGGAGTTTTTGGGCAAGCTGACCGAGTTTGGACGTGGCGAGGGATGGGTCGCCCCAAAACAACAAAAGGAGAAATCCACCACGCGCGGGCGCCGCAAAAAATCATGAGCACAGCCGACACACACAGCCCACTGCCAGCGGTTGGTATCATCGGAGGAAGTGGACTTTACCACATGGATGCCCTCACCGGAGTGGAGGAATTTCCGGTGGTGACTCCCTATGGAAAACCTTCGGCTCCGCTGGTCCGCGGTGTGTTTGCTGGTCGAGAGGTTTATTTTTTGGCCCGTCATGGCAAGGGTCACACCATTGCGCCCCATGAAATCAATCACCGCGCCAACCTGTGGGCCCTGAGGTCGCAAGGGGTCCGCTGGGTGATTGCGGTAACGGCCGTCGGAAGCCTCAAGGAGGAATACCGTCCGAGAGAGGCGGTCTTGCCAGACCAATTTTTTGACCGCCTGAGTGGTCGGGAACGCCACACGTTTTTTGGAGAAGGGATTGTGGCACATGTGGGATTTGCGGAGCCAACCAGTCCGAACTTGCGAGCCATTCTTGCCGCCGCTTGCGCTTCAACCGGCCTGACCTGTCATCAGGGTGGCACCTACGTGTGCATGGAAGGTCCGGCATTTTCCACCCGGGCCGAATCCCTTGCCAATCGCCAGCTTGGGTTTGACATCATCGGAATGACCAACCTGCCCGAGATCAAACTTGCCAGAGAGGCCGAGATTGCCATGGCAACGCTGGCCATGGTGACTGACTATGACTGCTGGAAACAGAACGAGGCTCCGGTGTCAGCGAGCGCCGTTTTCGAGCACCTCAAGGCCAATGTGGTCTCGGCCAAAGCCGTCCTTCAAGCCGCCATCCCACAGATCCCCAGCGTGCCAGACTGGCCGGAACACCATGCCCTCGACACGGCCATTGTGACGCCCAGAGACCATTGGCCGGAAAAAACAATCAAAAAACTCAGTGTGATTTTGGATCGTTTTGTGGGATAGGTAGATTTCCTTATCTATTCCCATGAAAAGAAGCCCTATTTTTGCGGTTCTGATTGTCATTTTTTTGGCCGCTTGCAACAGCGCCCAAACCCAAACCAACACCCCTGCGGAACCTCGGGTCATTGTGGTTCCTCCTGACGAAATGTCGCGTCCACCGTCCCTCACGCCGGCCACAACGGCCACTCCAAGCGCCGCAGCCCCCATCGCAAGTCTGGCCATTCCTCAAACGCCCCAAGCCATGCCGCGGAAAGCGGCCTACAATTCTTGCAATGTTTCGGACAACTCCATCGCCATCACGTTCGATGATGGCCCTCATCCCCAACTGACGCCAAAACTTCTGGATCTCCTCAAAGAGCGTGGGATCAAAGCCACTTTTTATGTGGTTGGAAAAAATGTCGAAACCTACCCGGAAATCACCAAACGGATCATCGAAGAAGGACATGAGCTTGGCAATCACACATGGAATCACCCGGCCCTCCCGAAGATTGGGGCCGCGAAAGTGAAATCAGAGATGGACAGAACCACCGAGATCATCGTCAAAACCACAGGCGTCAAACCCGCCACCATGCGCCCCCCCTATGGCGCGACCAACGCCACCCTGAACAAAAGGTTGGATGAGGAATTTGGCATGAAAGTGATTCTTTGGAGCGTGGATCCGCAGGATTGGAAATACCGTAACGCCGACCGCGTTGCGAACCACCTCATCGAAAACACCAAAGCCGGCGGCATTCTTCTTGCCCACGACATTCACCCCTCCACCATTGCAGCCATGCCCCGCACGCTCGACACCCTGA
The DNA here is from genome assembly GCA_040881805.1 of Terrimicrobiaceae bacterium. GTDB lineage: Bacteria > Verrucomicrobiota > Verrucomicrobiia > Chthoniobacterales > Terrimicrobiaceae > JAJTZA01. The sequence goes on from JBBECL010000278.1 coordinate 9,126, forward strand.
CCGCCAAAGGTTTCAAATTTGTCACCGTTTCCGAGTTGCTGGCCAAGGATGGCCCCGTGGAGGTTGTCAAACGGGAAGTCCCGGCGACCGTGCAGCCTTGACCAAAGACAATGACTTTGATGGTGATCTGAACTGAGGGTGGCCGTCACACCCACCCCAGATACCCGATCAGCCCCGCACTGGCGACGATGAAGATGGGGTTGATTTTTGTGGTGGTGAAAATGAGCGTGCAAATTCCGGTCAGGAGATAGGCCTGCCAGCCGGTTTCCGAGGCTTGGATCATGACAAAGCCCGTGGCAAGGATCAGGCCAACCGTCAGGGGAGCCAGTCCGCGCTCGACCGCCTTTCGCAGGGGGGATTTTTCTGCACGGGCCCAGACGGTGCTGACCAAATAAACAAGCACGCCAGCGGGTATGACCATACACACCGTGGCAAGGATGGCCGCAAGGATACCCATCAGCGGACCTCCGGCCATCTCCCCGGCTTGGTAACCAATGATGGTCACAATCAGGATGCTTGGACCGGGTGCGGTTTGGGCGATGGCGAACACATCGGCAAATTGTTGATCTGTCAGCCACCCGTAGCCGCTCACAGATTTGCGGTGCATTTCCGGGATCACAGAATTTCCTCCCCCGATGGAAAGCAGCGACAGGGAGGCAAACAAAACCACCACGTGAAAAAAGGTCAGGCCGTCGTCTTTCATGGAAAAAATCAGGAACTCTCCCCCTCGGGCACGGGTTTGTCTCTTGGCCAAGCCCAGGCAATCGCCAGGGGAGCCAGAATTGCCAGGGTCGCCAGAAGTGGCCAGCGCAGGACACCGTTCAGCACAAAAACAGCGGTAAAAAACAGGATGGGGACAAGGCCGGTGAGGCATTTGCGTCCTGTTTTGAAGACCATGGACAGGGTCAGGGCAATGGCTGCGGCCGTGGCGCCTTTGAGAATTGATTTCAGCTCGGGGACTTCGTGAAAACGGAAGTAGGCATAGGCCAAGGCGATCGCGATGGCCACGGGGATCGCGCAGAGGCCAACCACAGCGGCCGCCGCGCCCGGGATGCCGCGAAATTTGGTTCCCACAAACACCGCAAGGTTCACTTGATTGGCGCCGGGCAGAATCCGGCACATGGTGACCGCGCTAAGGAACTCCTCATCGGACATCCACTTTTTTTCAACAACAACCACCTCGCGCGACCAAGCAGAAAGCCCTCCCCCAAATGAGGCGAGGGCGATGTGATTAAAGGTGACAGCGAGTTCGAAAAGGGAGGGAGGTTTCACTCGTGGCGAAGGTCCTGGTCGTGGGGAAAGTCGGGCTCATGATGTTTGGACGGCTCCAGCGGGTCGGGGGCGTTGTAGCGAGCCGACGAATCCCAGTCGTTCTCAAACACATCAATCAACCGTGTCACGATCGCAGGATCGGCAATCGTGGCTCCCAACTCCCGCCGGAGGTCAAACGCGCTGCGATCAATGTTCATGGAACCCACCAGCGCGTGCACCTTATCAACAAGGATCAGCTTGGCATGGAGACGGTGGTTTTTTTGTTTATGGACTTTCACACCGAAGCGTTGGAGGACCCGCAAGGAAGAAAACGTGTCCAGCACATCCCAATCGCTGATGCCATGTTTGCCGCCACAAAGCACCCTCACATGGACGCCTCTCTCCGAGGCCTCGACCAGACGATCCAGAATGACGGCATCCACAAACTTGGGGTGCTGCACGTCGAGGTGTTTCTCTGCGGCATCAATAAACTTTGACATCTGGGTTCGGGAATTGGAGTTGCTCCACAGGAGCCCGGTGGCCGCATCGGGGGTCCAATCCCGGTGCTCCCAGTCGGCTTCAAATCCTTCGATCACCTGCGCGACCCGGGCGGGATCCTGGGTCAAAATTCCATAGTCCCGGGTCAGCGTGAAATATTTTTCGCAGAGATTGAAGGTTGCAATGAGGGCGGCCTGCCCATCCACGACAATCGACTTCTCATGCGTCACATAAAACTTGGGGTTGGCCCATTGGATTTCCACCCCGGCGGCTTTGAGTTGTTCGAACGTGTCATCATTCGCACGATCCCCGCCGGACCGTTTGGGATTCAACATCACCCGCACGGCAACCCCCGCCTGCTTCCTCCCAATCACGGCTTGGATAAGGGAAGGTTCTGTGAATGTGAACTGCTTGATGAGAAGAGAGCGCTTGGCCGCCTCAATCAATGTGCGGACCGGAAGAACGCCATCATCAGGCTGGACGATGACATGGGGAACAGGGATAAACATAGAACATTCTTTGCAGAAACAGGGCGGACCTGACAGACAAAATCACTCTCCTCCGTGGCACCATATGGTTCAAAGTAGGGGAGGTCACTTATGCAGGCCGGGGGGCATGGTCGTCTCGACCGTGTGCTGGTGGGTGGGCGCTGGGGATCAAACTTGCAACGGCCGATTCCCCCTGAATCACCCTGCGATGATCTGCATGGCCGTCATGCGTTTCAGATGGCACATTCAGCGTCTTCTTGGAAAGAAAATCGCCCCCCCAAACAACACGACAATCAGGGTTGAAGGTTCGGGGATACTGGCAACACGAAAACCTATGGTTGGAGATTCTGCTGTGGGATCTCCAAATCCACGAGAGGCGGCCCCCATGCCGATTTCGCCAAGGTCCCAAGCGCCGCTGCGAAGCCCTCGCCAGGAATCGAGAACAAAAGATTCATTCCACTCGAGCACATTCCCAGCTTGGTCAAGGGTGCCATAGTATGACAACGTATCAGGATAGGCTCCAGCATCTGTAAGGTAGTTTTGAATGCTTGAATAGGCATCGCTTTGTGTCACCGCAAAAACCTCATCACGATAATTCGCTCCTCCTGCGGTTCCTAGAATGTTCGCGGCTATATTGTCGCTTTGGTTCGCATGAGAGGTGTATCCCCCGGCCCCGGCATTCAAGGTTGGGTCGAAGTATGCAGCCTTGACCCATTCGTCCTCGCTTGGGATCCACCAAGTAGCGTTTGGATCTCGTGTGGCCGAGGCACCCGTCAATCTACCATCTGAGGCTGTCGCTCCTTGGTCGCGGCCATTCTGTGCGAAGCTGAATGTGTTCGCGGTCACGGCGGATACGAAATAGCTGCCATCAAAGCCACTTACCCCGGAAATTGTCACTTCATCACCAACAGACAATGTGTGACCGACACTTGTTAATGTGGATAGATTGGCACTACGCGAAACTTGAGTCACATCCCCTGTGCTAATCTTATAGGCCCCCGTTAAAATGCCGGAATTTGCAGTAGCCCCATTGCTCAACCAGTTCACGAAGGCTGCCGACTCATAGAATCCCACATACGTGATTGGACGGGCCCCACTGCCAAGCACAGAATAACTGTAAGGGTCTCCCAATATTCCTGCCCCGCTTCGGCTGATTCCAGCAATATTCAGGTTGGTCTGCATGTTCGAATTCCAAAGATTTGTCTGGAAGCTTTGGGATGGAACCGTTGCCACAGCGTTAAGAAACACGGCGTATTGATTGATTGTGACTTCGGTTTTCCCAATCTGGAATTCGTAAGCAACGGATCCATAACCGTAATTTGATCCCCAACTTAGCGCATTCAACCCGGTTGCTGCCGGGTTTCCTGCATCGCCAACCAAAACAGTATCAATTGAAACCAGTGGCTGAGCAAAAACCTTCGCTGGTAATACCATCACGAGCGCAAGGCCTATGACCCAAAAAACTGCTTTTGATGAAGAATATTTGCTCATCTTGGGTGAAATTCGATTTTATTCTACCGAATGTCGGCTCAACAAGGCAATTCGAGCGTTGTCGAGAATGGCTGAGGTTTGGGAATGGGACGACTAAGGTGGATTGTGATCTCCGGGCGCGATGAGAAAATCCTAGGCGGCGAAGCCGCGTTACATAGAAATTGCGTGTGATTAAAAGTGGGTGAGGCAGCAACAGGATGCTGGCGGGACGCCAGCGGCCCCACGGACAGCGGTTTCAAAGACAAGAAACATGTTCCATGTTCCTCTACGGACAAGCCGCATTGTTTGATGCGGGGGGAAGCCTTGGCTTCAGGCTTTTTCGACCTGCCAGTATTCGAGATCCACGGGGGCCTCGCGGCCGAAGATGGTGACTGAGACGCGGAGTTTGCCGCGTTCGGGGTCGATTTCTTCGACGACGCCATTTTGGTTCTGGAAGGGGCCGTCGGCCACTTTGACTTTGTCGCCGACTTCGAAGCTGATCTTGGGCATGATCGAGTCCTCGCGTTCTTTGACTTGCGCGAGGAGTCCTTCGACTTCCTTGGCGCGCATGGGGGTTGGGCGGTCCTTGGTGCCGGCGAATCCCAGGACGCCGTCGGTCTCGCGGATGAAATACCAGGTTTTTTCAATGAGACCATTGTTCTCATCGAGAAGGTGCATGTTCACGATGAGGTAGCCGGGAAAAAACTTGCGGGTTGTCTCCGTCTTTTTGCCGCGTTTGATTTCCTGGACCCGCTCGGTTGGAATCAACACCTCGAAGATATGATCTCCGAGTTCATCCCGCTTGATGCGCCGGTCGAGGTTTTCTTTCACTTTTTGTTCGTGACCGGAAAGGACATGAACAACAAACCACTGGTCTCGCGGGGCAATAGGCATAATCGGAATTAGGGAATGGGGTTGGGCCGGAGGTGATGGTTCAGGTTTTTAGCGGACCAGGAAGTCCACAATATTCACCAGGATGAAGTCGAAGAAGGCGATGTAGCCGCCGAGGATGAGCATGGCAATCAAAACAACTTTTGTGGAATCACCAAGTTCTTTGAATTTGCGAACGCCTTTTTCGTTGGGATCCCACGGCCATTGGGCCTTGGAGAGTTCCCCGCGGACCTCGCTGATAAAAACTTTGAGTTTGGTGAACATAAACGAATCGATCGCCTCAGGCTTTCTTGAACATTCAGGACAGGAGGGACTCGAACCCCCAACAAACGGTTTTGGAGACCGCTACTCTACCAATTGAGCTACTGTCCTAGGATGTTAAGATGGCCTGTGGGTGTTGATCACTTAATGATGTCGGCCACACGCCCGGCTCCCACGGTGCGACCACCTTCGCGGATTGCGAAGCGGATGGTTTTTTCCATGGCGATTGGGGTGATGAGTTCGACTTCAATAGAAACGTTATCACCGGGGATAACCATTTCAACCCCTTCGGGCAATTTGATCGATCCGGTCACGTCGGTGGTGCGGAAGTAGAATTGCGGACGGTAGTTCGAGAAGAACGGGGTGTGGCGTCCACCTTCGTCTTTGCTCAACACGTATACCTCGGCTTTGAACTGGGTGTGGGGGGTGATGCTGCCGGGTTTGGCGATCACTTGGCCACGCTCGATGTCGTCTTTTTTGATACCGCGAAGGAGAACACCCACGTTGTCACCAGCTTCTGCGCTATCGAGGAGACGGCGGAACATTTCGATGTCGGTGACGGTCGTTTTGGCGGTCGGACGGATGCCGACGATTTCGACTTCTTCCATCTTCTTGAGGATACCACGTTCGACACGACCGGTGGCAACGGTTCCACGACCTTCAATGTTGAACACGTCCTCCACAGGCATGAGGAAGGGCAGATCTTTTGGACGCTCCGGCTGAGGGATGTATTCATCGACGGCGGCCATGAGGTCAACGATGGCTTTTTCGTATTCGGCGTCACCTTCAAGGGCCTTGAGGGCGCTGCCTTTGATGATGGGGATCGTGTCGCCGGGGAATTCGTATTTGCTGAGAAGCTCACGAACTTCCATTTCGACGAGTTCGAGGAGATCCTTGTCATCGACCATGTCCACTTTGTTCAAGAAAACAACCATGGATGGCACACCGACCTGGCGGGCGAGAAGGATGTGCTCGCGGGTCTGGGGCATGGGGCCGTCCGCAGCGCTGCAAACAAGAATAGCTCCGTCCATTTGGGCGGCGCCGGTGATCATGTTTTTCACATAATCCGCGTGGCCGGGGCAATCCACGTGAGCGTAGTGACGATTGGCGGTCTCGTATTCGACGTGGGCCGTGTTGATGGTGATGCCGCGTGCTTTCTCTTCGGGAGCAGCATCGATTTCATCATATTTTTTTGCCGTGGCTCCTCCGGACTTGGCGAGCACGGTGGTGATCGCTGCGGTGAGAGTGGTTTTGCCGTGGTCAACGTGGCCGATTGTGCCGATGTTGACGTGTGGTTTGTCGCGTTTAAATTGTTCTTTAGCCATCTTTGTTTTTTGTTGGGATTA
>JBBECL010000279.1:0-2360 GCA_040881805.1 Terrimicrobiaceae bacterium
AGAGCGGGTGATACGGAAGGCGGGAGCCATTGGGCCGCCCAAGCTGCCGGAGGAGGGTTTGGCCTTGAAGAGCAGGCGCAGGCCCTCGACGACATGAGGTGGCCACTTGGAAAGGTTAGCGATGGTGCGGTGGCGGACCTTGCCCTCGCGACGGAAAGTTTCGCGCAGCAGAGTGCAGGGCGGAGAGTTGCGGTTGGGGATGCGTTCGATAAACATGGCTACTACTTGAATGGCAATTTAGAATATTAGTAGCTACCAGTCAAGAGTAAATGGCTATTACAGATAGATTTACATGGCTAAATTCGGAAGACAAAAAAGACAGTCAAATTCCTGCGTAGCAGGTAGTTGACTGCCTTTTTGCCTTTGGAACTTCAGCTTAAGCAGTGGCTGCTATTTCTGTACTCAGCGTCTGGCCAAGAAAAATTCCCGAAGCAGAGCGGCGGATTCCGCGGCACGGACGCCGCCCGTGATCTCGCATTGGTGATTGAGGCCGGGGAGTTGGAGGATATTGATCAGACCGCCGGCGGCACCGCCTTTGGGATCGGGGCATCCGAAGATGACGCGCCGGAGCCGGGCATGAACGATGGCGCCGGCGCACATCGGGCAGGGTTCCTTGGTGACGTAGAGATCGCACGCATTCAGCCGCCAATCCTCGATGGCATTTTCTGCGATGGTGATGGCCAGCATTTCGGCATGGGCCGTGGCGTCTTTGAGCATTTCCACTTGATTCCATGCTTTGGCGAGGATTTCGCCATGACGCACGATGACGGCACCCACGGGGACCTCGTCCGCGGCAAAAGCCTTGCGGGCCTGCCGAAGGGCCTCGTCCATGAAGTGTTCGTCGTCGCCAATGTTCATGAGTGATGTGTTTTACGAAATCTGGATATTAAAAAAGTCAGAAAAGACCTGCCGGTAAACGTCGTGTTTCATGGAGGGAATTCCATTCAGCGTGAACTCGTGGGGATAGATCCACCGGGTGTCGCGGAATTCGCGGGGGGGGCCATCCAGATTGAGAGGAATGTCCTCGTTGGTGAGTTCCGCGAGGAAGTAGGTTTGGGCTTGGCCGATCCATCCCTTGCGTTTGGCACCACCGGAGAACAGGTAATGGTAGGGGCCCTTGGAGGAGAGGACGATGTAAGCGGAGGACGGAATCCCCAACTCTTCCATGACTTCGCGTTTCAAGGCTTCCTCGGGACTTTCCGCGCGCTTGACTCCTCCTTGAGGGAATTGCCAGCAGCCCGGCCAGTCGGCGCGCTCGCAGGTGAGAATCCGCCCGCTCGCATTGCGCAGAATGGCGGCCACATTGGGGCGATAAAGGTCGGGAGGGGTGTTGGCGGACATTCAGGACTCGGAGGTTTGCACGGCCCGGAGTTGGACGTCTCCAATTTGAAGGCCAAGGGATTTTTCGGCGGTGCGGAGAAAACCTTCGGTGGCATCGGTGAGGGAAACGTCCAGCCGTCCCAGAATCTCTGCGGGGGCGAGAAGGTTTTTTTCGGTGAGGAGGCGGCTGATTGCCAGAGCACAATTTTCCGCGGAATCCACCAAAGCGATCGTCGGGCCTGCGGCGCGCGCAATGGCATCATAGGCGAGCGGATAATGCGTGCAGCCCAGCACCAGGGTATCGATGCCCTCCTGCAGAAGCGGCTCAAGGTATCTGGCCAGGACTTGGTCGGTGATAGGATCCTCGAACATCCCCTCCTCGATGAGGGGCACCAACAGGGGGCAGGCCTGGCTGAAGACGACGATGCCGGGGTTGATGGTATGAATGGCCTGCTCGTAGGCCCCGCTGGCCACAGTGGCACGGGTTCCGATCACTCCCACCCTGCCATTTTTTGTGCGGGCCACCGCCGCGGCGGCCCCGGGGCGAACCACGCCCTGCACGGGAACATTAAACACTTTTTGCATGCGGGGCACGGCGAGGGCCGACGCCGTGTTGCAGGCCACGACGATGACTTTGGCGTTTTCGGCGAGCAGGAGCCCCCCGATTTCGATGCCGTAGCGCTCGACGGTGCGGCGGCTTTTGCCGCCATAAGGCACACGTGCGGTGTCGCCGATATACAGAATGTGTTCGGAAGGGAGGTGTTCCCGGAGCGCGGCGGCGACGGTGAGGCCACCGATGCCTGAATCAAAAACTCCGATGGGGTCCAACCTTGGATCAGGCGCTTCCAGTGATTCCATTCAGGTGGGTCGAGGCGTGTTAATTGGCGAGGGCTTGGGCGGCGGCTTGGATGGCCGAGGAAGCATCCGTGTCCGCGCCCACCGTTCCCCGGGCAAGGTTGGGGACCGCGGTGGAATCTGTGGCGGAGGCCACGGCGGAAGGTTGCTGGAATTGTGTGACCCCGCTGACCGCCCCACGGAAG
>JBBECL010000280.1:0-2349 GCA_040881805.1 Terrimicrobiaceae bacterium
CGCGAGGAGTCGGGAGTCAGACACTCGTCGATGAGGACCAACTCATCACCACACAAGCCAAACTCGAATTTGGTGTCCGCGACGATGATCCCCTGTGTGGCGGCCCAGGCGCGACCATGTTCATAGAGGTCAATGGAGGCTTTGCGGATTTCCAAAGCAAGGTCATCCCCCACGAGCGCCCGGCATTGCCGCCAGGTGATATTTTCATCATGTCCGGTCTCCGCTTTGCGCGCCGGGGTAAAAATCGTTTCGGGAAGTCGCCCGGCCTGCTGAAGACCGGCAGGCAATTCGTGGCCACAGGCACTTCCCGTGGTCCGATATTCCTCAAAGGCCGATCCGGCAAGATACCCGCGAACCACACACTCCACCGGCAGCGGAATACACTTTTTGACCAACATGCTCCGCCCCTCCAACACCTCGCGAAATGACACAAGCCGCTTCGGGAATTCACCAAAGTTGGTGGAGACCATGTGATTCGGGACAAAATCGAGTTTTCCAAACCAAAACGAAGAGAGACGCGTGAGGACTTCTCCTTTGAAGGGGATCGGGTTCGGCATCACACAATCGAATGCCGAGATGCGGTCCGTGGTGACAATCAACAGGTGCTCGCCGACATCAAAAACCTCCCGGACTTTTCCACTCCGGAGTTTGGGAATGCCCGGCAGATCACATTCTTGAAGTTGCATAGATCAAAAAATCTGACGGGAACCATCCCGCGAGTCGAGCCTGTTCAGCCAAAGGCGAGCACAAGAATTTGTACGGTCACCACACGAAGCAACATGGTGAGCGGATACACGGTCGCATACGATAATGCGGGGGCTGGCGTGGATGTGATGGAATTGGCAAAGGCCAGCGCGGGAGGATCTGTCATGCTCCCGGCGAGGACACCAATGGTCTCCAAATAATTTTGTTTCAGGATCAACAAGCCGAACGCTCCCACAATAAGAAGGGGAACCAGCGTGATGATCGCCCCACAGCCCAACCACAAAAGCCCGTCTCCCACCAACAGCGTTTCCATAAACATGCTGCCGGATTTTAGCCCCACCACCGAAAGAAAAAGCACAATCCCCATTTCCCGAAGCAAAAAGTTCGCATTGGTCGGCATATACCAGACCATCGATCCGATGCGTCCGATGTGGCTCAACAAAATCGCGGCCACCAACGGACCTCCCGCCAGCCCGAGCTTGACCGGAACCGGCATGGACGGAAAAAAGATGGGGAAGCTCCCCAGCACAACCCCCAAAACGATCCCCACAAACAAAGGAATCACTTGCGGGTGGTTCAGATCTTTGAGCGAGTTGCCCAGGCCGCTCGCAATCTTGTCCAGAGACGCCTCGTCCCCGACCACGGTGAGCGTGTCACCAATCTGCAAACGCCGGTTCAAAGGATCGGGCAAATCAATTTCCGAACGACTCATCCGCGTGAACCGCACATTGTGCGAGGATTCGAGACCCAGGTCCGCCAAAGACCGCCCCACCACGGACTTGCGGGTCACAACCAGACGCCTCACCGAAAGTTCCCCCGCGTTGGTCCGCAGGTCCACGTCGCTCACCTCCCCGGCCACAATACGAAGACTCTCCACGGGTGCCGGAGGTCCCACCGCCAACAAAATGTCCCCCACATGGACAAGCGTGTCTTCACGGGCAATAACCGTGTGGCCCTGACTCTGAACACGGGATACCACCACGCCGGAGCCCCGAAGTCCGGGCACCTCGGAAAGTTTCATACCCTCCAGATTGGGATTTGTCACCCGCACATGCAGGGTCTTCAACTGCGGATGCACCCGGGCAAGTTCGGTCCGAAATTCGTTCTCCTGTTTTGTGAGGTTGACACGGAGGGCCACCCGCAAAATCAGCATCGCCAGAATAATCCCAACCACCCCGAACGGGTATGCCACCGCATACGCAAGACCGGGCAACCGCAGGGCTTCCTGTGTGATGCCGGGAAGGCCGGCGATCGCCTCCTGAGCCGCTCCCAAGCTGGGCGTGTTGGTCGTCGCCCCGGAAAAAAGCCCGGCGGCCGCCGCCAAATCAACACCAAGAAATCGATGGGCCGCCCAGGCCAGCACGCCCCCCATCAGAACCACCGCCGCCGCCATCATGTTCAAAGGAGCCCCGTTTTTTTTCAAAGACGCAAAAAACCCGGGCCCGACTTGAATCCCGATCGTGTAAACAAAAAGAATCAGCCCGAATTCCCGCACAAACCCCGCCACCTCCGGGTTGATTTCAACGCCAAAATGACCGAATATCAGGCCGACAAACAAAACACCCGCCACCCCAAGCCCCACCCCTCGAAATTTGAGGCTCCCCAAAGCAATCCCCCCCGCCGCCACCAACCCGATCACCACCA
>JBBECL010000281.1:0-2346 GCA_040881805.1 Terrimicrobiaceae bacterium
TAGGCAAGCGGCTGCTGCAGCGTGCGCGAAACCTCCCGGCCAAACAGCGTGCCAAAGCGCTTCATGCCCGCCTCCCCGCGTCAGATTTCTTCATGATGCGTCACCTCCACAAAAACTTCTTCGAGGGAAACCGCCCTCCGGGACAACTCCCGGACCGCCCACCCCCTGGCCTTGGCCAACACAAAAACTTTTTCCCGCACATCCGCTTCGACATGGAGCAAAAACGAGGTCCACTCCTTGCCCTCGGAACACTCCACCTCGCGGACCCCGTCCACGGCTTTCAGCGCCTTCACCGCCGCGGAGACGTCCTCGACGCGGGCCTCGAGCCTCGTCCGTCCACGATCCTGCAAAGTTTCCCTCAGCGTCTCGGGGCTGCCCACCGCCTCGATCTTTCCTCCGTTGATGATGATCACCCGCGAACAAACCATCTCGACCTCGGGGAGAATGTGGGTGGAAAGCAAGATCGTGTGATGACGGCTCAGATTTTTGATCAGGCTGCGGACTTGCCGGATTTGATTGGGATCCAATCCAATCGTGGGTTCATCCAAAATCAGCAGGTCGGGCTCGTGAACCATGGCATCCGCCAGGCCGACTCTTTGACGGTATCCCTTCGACAACGCACCGATAAATTTGTTTTCGACACCCTCCAGATTGCAGAGCTCGGTGACATCGCCCACCCGTTCTTTCACCCGCCGTCCGGGCACGCCTTTCAGTTTTGCACGATAGGCCAGATACTCGCGCACACGCATGTCGGGCGGCAGGGGCACGTTTTCCGGCATGTATCCAATGTGCTCGCGGGCCCGGATCGAATCGGCAAACACATCGTAGCCTGCCACGTGGGCTCGTCCCGCCGTGGGGGGCAGATAACATGCCAACATCCGCATCGTGGTGGACTTCCCAGCGCCATTGGGGCCAAGGAATCCGGTGATCTCACCCTTCCCCACCTCAAAACTGATTTCATCCACAGCGGTGACGCCACCGTAGCGCTTGGTGAGTTTCTCGACTTTGATCATTTTTGCAACCCCCTCTCGTACCCCGAACCGGCCGGCTTCGCAAGCTTCGATCAAGTGAACTCCAGCACCAGCCCGGTGGTGTTATCCCGGCCGCTCCGCGCCAGCGAGGCCTGCACGAGACGGACCGCAGGCAGAATCTCCTTCTCCTTGGGGGTGGGCTCACAAATCAGTTGCTCCAATTGCTTGTTGGTAAGACCATCCACCAACCCATCCGTGCAAAGCAGGTAACGGTCCCCAACTTCCAAGCCCACCGAACCCACCTGCGGATCCACAAATTGATTGCCTGCCCCCAAAGCCCGCTGCAAGGAACTCCGCCCCGGATGCGACCGGGCCTCCCGCTCATTGATTTTTCCCTGACGGAACAACCACCCCACATGGGTGTTGTCATGACTCAACTGACGGATCCCCTCCCCGCTGCCGGGCAAATAATAAATCCGGCTGTCTCCGATATGGGCAAAATGCAGCCACCCCGGGGTGATCCAGCCGAGCGTCAACGTGGCCCCCATGCCCCGGCACTCCTCGTAGCAGGCCCCCATGTAGGTCAGCGCCTCATGGATCTCGACAAATAGTTCTTCCAAAACCTCGGCATGACCGCCTGTCAATCCACTGGCCGAGCGCTGAAAGGCCTGGGGCATCAATTTCGTGATTTTTTCGACCGCAATCTTGCTGGCAAATTCCCCCGCCATGGCTCCCCCCATGCCATCACTCACCGCAAAAAGGTAATCGTTTGTCTCCAACGAGGTCTCCCCCACCTTGCCCAAATAACGAACCTCCCGGGCGTCAATTTCCACACAAAGGAAAGAATCCTCATTGTTGGTACGCACCTTTCCCCGGTCCGAGTGACCGGTCCATGCCAGATTGTTGGGAAGCCTATCCCCCATGGGCCTCCTCAAGGATGGTCGCAAACTCAAAGTCAATGAGGCAAAACCGCCCGTCCGTTTTTCGGTAGGTCACGTTTCTCACCTCCGCGTCCTCATGCCTCACCCCATACCCCTCCAACTCCTTGAACAACTCCGCCGCGCGATGCTCGTCCAAATGCTCCACCCGGGTCCCGCAGTTGGAGGTCACCATCGTCAGGCTGGCCTCGTCGGAATCCAAAAGCCGGGGCACAAAAGGACACTCCCGCGTCTCCAAATACTTCAACACCTTCACCTCATTCGCAAATCGCTCCTCCGCCTTCGGCCCACGAAATTTTTTGTGCACCCGCCCGTCAAATCCAATACGAACCGTCGCTCTTAATGTGTCTTTGATCTCATGCATGGTGGATCTTCCCGAATATCATAGGGTGTTTCCCAGCACCCCAACAGAAAAATCCCCGGGGCAGGGCGGAGTC
>JBBECL010000282.1:0-14078 GCA_040881805.1 Terrimicrobiaceae bacterium
CGAGGAGTTTTGGTTAAATGACTTTAACAAGCCCCTTGCCGAGCTTCTTGGGCTCATCATTAATCAGCCGGAAACTGTTGCAGATTTTTACAGAACAACATGGCGAAACGACAATGAAAATGCTTTGGAGCATTACTACAGGATCAGGGAGAACTTTAACCGAACGAATGATTTTAACCTGCTGCTCTACCTTTTGGCCCGATGCGTGAAGGGCTCGGTTCGTTACAATTCGGAAGGTCTCTTTAATCAGAGCCCTGATAAGAGACGGCTCGGAACACGCCCTGAAACCATGAGGGAGAACCTCATGGCGGTATCAAGTCTGATGAGAGGCAAGACCATTGTCACCGCGCAAGATTATCGAGACGTGCTGGAGAACTGTCGTGATTCGGATGTGATCTACATGGATCCCCCGTATCAAGGTGTCTGCGGGGAGCGAGACTCCCGATATCTGAGCGGAATATCCTTCGATGATTTTGTGGTAGTGCTTGACCGCTTGAATTCGCGGAAAGTGCGCTACATCATTAGTTACGATGGCCGTTTGGGAGATCAGACCTATGGTGAGGCCTTGCCGGATTACCTGAACCTGACGCTTGTAGAAATCGAAGCAGGAAGATCATCCCAAGCGACCTTGTTGGGACGTGAAGATGTGACTTTCGAGTCTTTGTATCTTTCACATCCTCTCTCCAGGGAAGTGGGCGCGATACCAATGACCCACCACCGCAAACTGGACTCCCAGTTGCAGTTGCTCGAATCCCCTTCACCTTATGAAAAAGCTGCCTCCCGAGTTTCTTGAGCTTTGCAAGTCTGTCACTGAAAAGCGCCCCAAGACTGTCATTGCTCACATCCTGAAGCACGGTCACATTACGACCGATGAGTTGAAGAGCACCTACGGCTACAATCACCCGCCTCGTGCAGCTCGCGATGTTCGCGAGAAGGGCATACCGCTCGAAACCTTCCGTGTGGACGGCCCTGATGGCAGGAAAATTGCGGCATACCGCTTTGCAGACCCAACAGCGATCAAGTTCAGGAGGTTTGATGGCCGGACAGGCCTGTCGAAGGAAATCAAAGACCAACTTGTTGAGAAGTATGGGTGCAAGTGCTTCATCTATTTGGAAGAGGTTGATCAGAAAGATTTACAGATTGATCACCGCGTTCCGTATGAGGTTGCAGGGGAATCTGCCGAGCTGAATCCCGATGATTTCATGCTGCTTTGTGGGTCAGCCAATCGCGCAAAATCATGGTCCTGCGAGCACTGCGCGAACTGGCAGAACGAGAAGAGGAAGGAAATCTGCCTTTCGTGTTACTGGGCATTCCCTGAGAACTACAATCATGTGGCGATGAGGCAGGTCAGAAGGTTGGATTTGATGTGGCAGGGAAAAGAGATTCAGAAGTATGAAGCTTTGAAGAAGGATGCAAGGAAGGCAGGTATGACCATTCCTGATTTCGTGAAGGATATTCTCGCTAAAACCATCAAACGGTGAGTTCAGGATGGTAGTCTAGAAATTCCTAGCTATTGTGGAGCGGTCTGTCCGATAGTCCCCCATGTTGGGCAGAGGCAAGCAGTTATTCCAGACTGTTGCAGATTCAAACAAAACATTCATGTCAGACCCCACGCTCAGCTCGCTGAAAGGCCGCGCTCAACTCATCAAACCCGTCATTCGGCTGGGGAAGGATGGTGTGACCCCCGGGTTTCTTGCGGCCCTTGAGGACACGTTCCGGCACACGGACCTCGTGAAACTCAAGTTTGAAGAGTTCAAGGATCAGCGCAAAACGCTTGCCAGGGAACTGGCTGAAAAGACGGGCAGCCTGCTTGTTCAACAGGTCGGACACACGGCGGTTTTTTACCGGAAAAAAGCCTGACGCGGGTTACGTGTATTTGACGACTTCTTCGATGGTCGTCAACCCGTCATAGATCGATTGAAGTCCATTCTGGCGGAGGGTGATCATGCCGAGTTCGATGGCTTTTTGACGCATGATCACGCCCGGGGAGCGGTCATTGATCATTTCGCGGATGGGGTCCGAGATTTTGAGGAGTTCGTAGATGCCTTTGCGGCCTTTGTAGCCGGTTTGGTTGCAGACTTCGCAACCTTTTCCGTAGTAGAAATTTTTGTCGCCGATGTCGTGCGGACTGAGGCCAAGCGAGAGGAGGATTTGTTCGGTGGGTTCGTAGGGGGACCGGCAGGCGGTGCAGATTTTTCTGATCAGGCGTTGGGCAAGCACGCATTCGAGGGAGGCGGAAAGCAGGAAGGGTTCCACGCCCATATCGACAAGACGCGTGACGGCTCCGGTGGAGTCATTGGTGTGCAGCGTGGTGAACACCAGGTGACCGGTGAGGGACGCTTGGATGGCGATCTGCGCGGTTTCCGTGTCCCGGGTTTCCCCCACCAGGATCCGATCGGGATCCTGACGCAAAAACGCACGAAGGATGCGGGCAAAGGTGAGCCCGATATTTTCGTTGATGGCCACTTGGATGATGCCATCAATTTCGTATTCCACCGGATCTTCCGCGGTCAGCAACTTGGTGTCGATGGTGTTGATCTTGCGCAGGCAGGAATAAAGGGTCGTGGTTTTCCCTGAACCGGTGGGGCCGGTGACAATGAAGATGCCATTGGGTTTTTCGATCACCCCGAGGATGTATTGGTGGATGTATTCCGGCATCCCGAGGCTTTCGAGTTCCAGGTTCACATTCGACCGGTCCAACACACGAAGCACGACGCTTTCGCCGAAGGCGGTGGGAAGGGTCGAAACACGCATGTCGATCTGCGTGCCGGCCACGGTTCGCTGAATCCGGCCGTCCTGGGGCAACCGGCGTTCGGCGATGTTCAAATTCGCCATGACTTTCACGCGGGAGATGACCGGCAGTGCCAGGTGCCGGGGCGGAGG
Organism: Terrimicrobiaceae bacterium; assembly: GCA_040881805.1. Lineage (GTDB taxonomy): Bacteria > Verrucomicrobiota > Verrucomicrobiia > Chthoniobacterales > Terrimicrobiaceae > JAJTZA01. The sequence goes on from JBBECL010000282.1 coordinate 2,884, forward strand.
ATCCATCTCGTAGAGGGCCCCATCGACACGATAACGAATTTTGAACTCCGCCTCAAACGGCTCGAAGTGGATATCACTGGCTCTGGCGGCGATGGCCTTGTCGAGAATGAGATCCACGAAACGGATGATAGGAGCCGCGTTGGCTTCCTGGGCTGCCAGTTGGGCATTGAACTCATCTTCTGCCCCCTCGGCCAGTGTCACCTCGGTGCTGTCCGAGAGCTGCCTCAGCACATCTTCCATGCTGGTGACTTCGGATCCGTAATGTTCACGGATAATGTTCCGAACGCTCTCCGGCCAACCAATCATCGGCTGGATTTCCCGGTTCAGGGCAAACCGCAGATCCTCGGCACCCTGCGAATCAAAAGGGTCAATAAAACAAACGTAGATGGTATTTCCAGAGGCTCCCACGGGAAGCGCTCCATGAAGTCGTGCCAACCCCGCCGGAATCAGGTGGAGAATATCCGATGTGGCGGCAAAGACATTCAGGTCCGCCGCATCGGTGCCGAGGGATTCGGCAAGGCCCTGACAAAACTGCTCGATGGTGAGAACCCCGCTGTCCACAAGCACCTTCTCGATGGGTTTTTCGGTGGTCTGACTCTCTTTGATGCATGCCCGGGCCACTTCGGGCGTCAGCCATCCCAACTCCAAAAAAATGTCGGTGATTTGTTTTGCGTCCATTGTCGGGTTAAGCGGCGTCGCTCATGGTGGTGGTGATGACCTCCTCGGCGGTGGTGGTTCCCGCAAGGACTTTGCGGACGCCATCCTCGCGAAGGGTGCGCATGCCGAGCTCGCGGGCCCGTGCCCGGAGTTGGATGGTGGTCGCGTTGTTGTTGACCATGTGACGGACCTCGTCGTCCACTTGGAAAATTTCGAAGATGCCCATCCGGCCCTTGAATCCTTTGCCCCGGCAGAGTTCGCAACCTTGGGGCATCATGATATTGGCTTCGGAAATTTGGCGGGAGTCGATTTGGAGGGCCTTGGCCTCGTATTCGCTGAGTTCCGAGGGCTGACGACACTTCAGGCAAAGTTTGCGAACGAGTCGTTGGGCGATCACGGCACGCACCGAGCTGGACACGAGGAAGGGCTTGATGCCGATATCCACCAGACGGGCCACCGCACTGGGGGCATCGTTGGTGTGGAGGGTGGAAAGCACGAGGTGACCGGTGAGCGAGGCATTGATGGCGATGCTGGCCGTCTCCATGTCCCGGATCTCACCAATCATGATAATATTCGGTGCCTGGCGCAAAATGGACCGAAGGGCCGCCGGGAAGGACATCCCGATATCGGCATTGACCGGCACTTGGTTGATGCCGCTGAGCTGGTATTCGACCGGCTCCTCGACCGTGATGATCTTGCGGTCGGGCTTGTTCATGTAGTGCAGGCAGGCGTAGAGCGTGGTCGTCTTGCCGGACCCGGTCGGCCCGGTCACCAGCAGAATGCCATCCGGGAGATTGATCAACCGCTCGAACTTGGCTTGGTCATCACTGAGAAACCCGAGATCCGGCAACCCCAGCATAAGCGCCGTCTTGTCCAGAATCCGCATCACAATGCTTTCCCCACCCACGGTGGGAATGCTGGACACACGCAAATCAATGGCCTTCTGACCCAGCTTCACCTGGATCCGCCCGTCCTGCGGCAAGCGCTTCTCCGCGATGCTCATGGAGCCGGACATAATTTTCAGACGGCTGATAATCGCGGAGTGCAGCTTCCGTGGAGGTGCGGGCATTTCTTGGAGCACCCCGTCAATTCGAAATCTCACGCGAAATTTTTTCTCGAGGGGTTCCAAGTGAATATCACTGGCGCGGTTGTTGTAGGCTTCCAGTAACAACATCGATACCATCTTGATGATGGGGGCATCGCCCTCGGTCGCCTCGCCCTCGAGGAGACCTTCCGACATCAACATCTCGTCTCCCCCGCCACCTTCGGCTTCACCCGTGCCGTAAAAATCCGCAATCGCCTTGTCGATGGCGTCGGGTGTCGAGCAGACATATTCGGTGTCGCGGTTCAAAATGAAAGAAAGCGCATCGGCGGCTTCCATGTCCATCGGATCGCTGATGGCCACGATGAGGACCCCATCGCGGATTTGGGTCGGCACAGCGCGGTAGCGGCGGGCATTTTCCAAGGACATGGTTTCGATCACGTCCGGTGAGGGAACCACGGTCGAAAGATCCAAAAACTCCATCCCGTTTTGAGCCGCCAGGGTGCGGGCCACGTCTTCTTGGGTGACATGCCCGTCCTCAATCAGGATTTTCAGGATCCCACCAACTTCCGCCCGTTCACGGGCATCCATGGCTTGCGCCCGCGTGATGAGGCCCACGTCTTGCAGGATTTCGACAATATAATCTTCGTTTGGTGTCACTGGAGAAAACGGCGGTTGAACAGGATTAAAAGGCCCGGGCAACAAAGTCAACGTGTGATGCCAGGCTCATGCGTTGTTTTCGTTTTGCGCCAGGGGCGGCAGGAGGCCAAGCAGGGATTGGGGATCGGAACATTGATACTCGGGCTTCAGCAGGGTCAGGGATTCGGGGGTGTTGTATCCCCACTCCACGGCGGCTATGCGGATTTTCACCTTCTGACACGCCTCGATGTCCCGGGTTTCGTCGCCCACAAAAAGCACTTCATGCCTGGCCGCGCCAGCCTCCTTGAGCGCTTTGCGGATTTCGCGGGCTTTGCCAAGCAACTTTGAGGAACTGCGGATGAACGCAAAAAGTTCAAGGTCGTGCTGGCGAAGAAAGATGCGGACGTTTTCGGCGGTGTTCGAGGTGACAATTCCGAGCCGATATCCGCGGGCGTGGAGTTCCCTCACCACTTCCGGGACGCCGGGCAGCGGCTGGATCTCATGCATTCTTTGATGGAGTTCCGCCGTTCCGCGCATGGAAATTTTTCGCAGCTTGCGGGTTGGAACCTGCAAAAATTTCAGCAGCTGCGCGGTTCGCATGTTGCGGGCTTTGGCGACATCCTCGCCCTCCAGTCTCCGGAAGCCAAACTCCCCGGCGAGGAGATTCGCGATTTCCAACCCGACTTCGAGCGTGTCCCCGATGGTGCCATCAAAATCGAAAATGATCACGCGGGGACAGAACTTTGGCTCGGCTCGCCGGCGAGCGCGAAGCCGCTTTGCCAGGACCAGTCTCGCGAATCTTCTCACGCCACCCGGGTCAGTTCCCTTGAGCCTTGGAAACTTTGGCGTGTTGGATCAGCTCGACCTCGTATCCTTCGGGAGCATCAATAAAGGCGATCACCGACCCGTTGGAGGAGTGGTGGGGACCATCGCTGAGGGGGTAGCCCAGCTTCGCCGAGTGCCCGGCAAAAGCCGTCATATCCTCGACCTCAAACGCCAGATGCGTCAAATCCGGCCCCACCTGCACCGGCCCGCTCTCATCAAATTTGCAAATCTCAATCAGTTCTTCGCTGCCGGGGGCCTTGAAAAACACGAGTTGCGACCCGCGTCCGCTGACCGAACGGCGCACTTCTTCCAAACCCAGAACGTCTTTGTAAAAGTGAACGGTTTTCTCCAAATCCGAAACCCGATACCGCGTGTGAAGCAATTTTTTGACCATGGTCCGAGACTAGACACGGATGGGCGGTTTGTCAAAAATTCGAGCAACCACCAACTCATCAAGAAGAATTTCCTCGGGCTCTTCCCCGATGGTTTCCCCGGCGGGGCCGGGCGTTTTCGTGGGAGGGGTGTGTTTGAGGAGCTCGATTCGCCCGTCATAATGCTCCACCATCGCCGTGCAACTCTCCACCCAGTCTCCCGTGTTGAAGTAGGTGATGCCGTGGATGTCCCGAACGGCGGCGGTGTGAATATGACCGCACAACACGGCCTCCACATCAAAATCGCCGGCATACTTGACGACCGCTTCTTCGAATTGGCCGATAAAACTCACCACGTTCTTGACCTCGGCTTTCACATACGCGCTCAGCGACCAGTGCCCCTTGCCAAAAAGACGCCTCGCAAAGTTGACGGCCCCGTTGAAACGCATCAACAGCGAATAACCGATGTCCCCCACGTGCGCCAGCCACCCGAGGTTCTGGACCACCGTGTCCAATTCATGACCGTGCATGACCAACATTTTTTTGCCATCCACGCACAAATGAATCGCATTTTTTTGAATGGCAATCCCTCCATACATCCCAAAAAAACGACTCAGAAATTCGTCGTGATTCCCGATGATATAAATCAACTCCGTTCCCTTCCGCGCTTTGCGCAGGAGCTTTTGGATCACATCATTGTGCGCCTGCGGCCAATAAATCCCACGTCGCAAGGCCCAGATATCGATCAGATCCCCCACCAGATACAGGGTCTCAAACTCGGCATCCTTCAAAAAATCCAACAAGGCCTCCGCCTGGCAGCCACGGGTGCCCAAATGAACATCTGAAATCCAGCCTGTGCGATATGATTTTGACATGAAAACTCCGGGTTTTTCGGAAGTTATTCACAATGGGTTCCCAATCGCAAAGCGTCCAATTGTGACAATTTCGTGATAATTCACCCGCGTTCCTTCCTTTTTAAAAAACCGTCCGCAACCAATAACCCCACCGCAATCCAGCCTGCCAGAACCGCCAACCCCAGAAGGGCCGGGTTGGGATTGGAAAAGACCCTGCCGTTTTTGAGGGAGCGGTCACGGTTCAGATTGGAAAAGGTGGAGGGAAAATCGACCCGCAGGGAACCGGAGATGGTCTTTTTCCAGAAGAGGGAGACATCCATCACCGCCTGGGCGGAAGCGCTCGGCATGGTGCGGGAAACCGCGAGAGGCCCCGGCGGAAATTCCCCGGTGGGGGGCATGAACCCGGCAAAAAGAATTTGGGGAATGAGAACCAAGGGGACCAGCATCACAGCTTGAAGCGCCGAGCGAGCCCACGCGGAGATGGCGAGACCGATCGCCACCGCGGCAAGGGAGGTCATTATCAGCGCAGTGAGTTGCCACACGGGACTTCCGCCAATTCCTTGAGCACAGACCTGCATGACTCCATACATCAGGACCGACTGCACGATGGTGAGCACGGAGAGGGAAAAAAATTTGGAGGAGAGGTAGGCCGACCGGCCAAGGCCGATCAGTCGCTCCCGGCGAAACATGGGAATCTCGCGGACAATTTCCTGGGCAGCGTTCCCGCAACCAAACCACAACGTGGCCACATAGGCAAAAAACAGGATCAGGGAAGGGTCCTGACTGACCCATGTCACGAGCAAGGCAATCAAAAGAGGTTGCCCGAGAAGGAGCACAAGATTTTTCCGGTCGGCCACGAGGATCGCGGCCTGCCTGGCCATCAATATGGGCAGGGCGGCCGGGCGGCGAGGGCGGGCCTTCCCGATGTTTTCTGCAGGGGTAACATTCGGGCGTCCGCTCAGGCCCTCTGCTGCAGCCTCTTCCGGGCTTGGCAGAATTTCGACCTCCGCTGGTTTTTGTTCCAAAGCCACGGGCTTTTCGAGTTGGCGATACAGATCCGCAAAGTGGCTCACTCCAAAATGGCTTGCCGCTTCTCCCGGCGGACCAAAAAACACCAGATGACCCGCTTGCATCACAGCCAGCCGGTCAAACAGATGCGCGTTCTCAACCACATGTGTGGTGCAAAAGATCGTGCACGCATGCGCCGACAATTCGCGGAGCGTTTCCATCATCCGATGCTCGGTCGCGGGATCGAGGCCGGATGTGGGTTCATCGAGAAACAGGAGCCTCGGACGGCCCAACAATTCGGCCGCCACGCTCACACGTTTTCGTTGCCCGCCGGAAAGTTTTCCCACAGGCGTGCGCAGCCGCTCCCCCAGCCCGACCCGCATGGCGGTTTGTTTGACCAGAAGCTGGATTTGATCCCAGGGCGTCCCCTGCGGCAAACGAAGACGCGCGCAGTAGAGAAGCGCGTCCTCCACAGGAAGTTCGGCAGGCACGATATCATCTTGCGGCACATAACCGAGGTGTTCGCGCAACTCGTCCATTTGATCATAGAGCCGGATCCCATCCACAAAAACGGTTCCCGAATCCGCCGGACGCAAGCCGCAAAGAGCATCCACCAGCGTCGATTTGCCGGCACCACTGGGACCAAGAATGCCCACAAACTGACCCGGTTCCACATTCAAAGAGACGTGATTGAGGAGACAATTTCCACCACGCTCGGTGACGAGGTCATTCGCCGTGAGCGAGGCCCCCGGGGCGCCCTTCGTGGGAACCAGTGCCAGGCCATCAAACCGGAGATGAAACGGCCCGATCCCCAACACGTCCCCAATGACGATCTTTTCGCGCCGAAAAAGGTGTCCGTTCAGATACGTTCCGCTCCGCGAAGATAAATCCTCGATGACCCACGCACCGGACTCCCTGTCAATTTTTGCATGCCGACGGCTCACGGAGGAATCCGGCAAGCAGAGATCGGCATCCGCAGCGCGACCCATCACCATTCCCGCACGGATGATGATGGGATCAACAAGGTGAGGATGGGGACTCATGGTTGACGGAGGGTTGCCAACATCCTTGTGCGCAAGGTGTCGTAAATGGGTTCACCCTTCAACAATGACGCGCTCAACATGGCGGCAAACGCGGCCACCATCATCGGAATCATCAGCGTGGAGGTTGCCGTCATTTCTGCAATGAGGATGATCCCCGTCAACGGAGCCCGCACAATTCCCGTAAAAAACGCCGCCATTCCGACCACCCCGAAGGCCACCACAGACAAGGCAAACTCCGGGGGGGCCATCGCATTAAAACTCATCACAAACAAAGCCCCCAGAGCCGCTCCCACCAAAAGCAGTGGAGAAAAAAGCCCCCCGGGGGTTCCTGCCGAGTAGCTCAGAGGGCCAAGAAACCAGCGGATAACCAGAACGACCACCACCAAGGCCAGCGGCATGGTCCCCACGAGAATTTGCTGGGAGAGGGGGTCGCCATCACCCACAAGATCGGGAGCAAACCAAGCCACGACCCCCACCAGTCCCCCCACCAATGCGGCCCGGACTTCCATCGGCCATTGTTTGAATCGGTCCATCGTGTTGATAAAAAAGAGGGTCGTTCGGTTATAGAAGACCCCAAGCACCCCCATCAGCCCACCAAAGACAGCATAGATTACCAATGTCCATGGTGTCTCTTCCCCAAGCGGAGCCACCTCAAAATCGGGGGTGCCTCCCAAGATCATCCGAGCCACCGCAATGGCCGTGGCCGTCCCCAAAAGGGTCACAATCGTCAGCCGCAAACGAAAGGCATGGGCCACCTCCTCAAAAACAAAAAGTGCCCCTCCCACGGGGGCATTAAACGCCACCGCCAACCCGGCCCCCCCCAAGGCCGCCTGAAGGTCCCTCATCACCTCTTTGGCGCACGCGAAACGGCGTGCCAACTCCGCGCCAATCGTGGCCCCCATCTGGATCGTGGGCCCTTCCCGCCCCAAGGCCAACCCAACCCCCATGGCCAGAAGACCACCCACAAATTTGATTGGCACCACAAGGATCGAGGCCGGTTCCGCTTGCCCCCGCATGATGGCCTCCACATGCTGAACCCCGGAACCCGCCGCCAAGGGCTGCGGCCGCACCAACCATCGGGCCAATCCGGCTCCGATGGCCCCCAACCCCACCGGCACCACCCATCCCAACCAGGACCACCCCTGCGCCCCTGTGATCAACGCCAGATAATGCACCACCAACCAATCCAGACTCGCACGGAAGGAAGCCCCGATCACGCCGATCAGCACACCTCCCAGAACCGCAACGAAACAGGCCCGCCACAAACCGGAAACCTCCCGGTCAAATTCTGAACTTCCCTGCCCTTCCTCTGGTGCACCGGCTTTCACCAAATCCTCGGGGGTTTAATTTTCCGAAGGCAAAGCGATCGGCGGCTCCCCCGAATCGGCAGGCACCACGCTTTCATCCATGGTCAAAACATAAACCCCCATCGCAATCAACATGAGGATCACCGCCACAAGAAACACCCGGCTCTGATGAAGCTTTTTCTTCGGCTTGTTGTGTTCGTTGTGAGGATTGTGGTGATGGTGCTGATGACGGCTCATGATGCGGTGGTTGTTGATTTGAAAATGGAGAGGGTTGCTCGTTTTCCGACAAGGACCGTCGGGCCATTTCCGAGAAGTATGATCAACCCCCTCACTTTTGCCAAGCCACCATCAACCAGCCACCATCAACCGGGCGGACAAGCCGGGTGCAATCAACAACCGTCGATCTCCTCGAGTCGGCTCTGATTTCAGATCAGGCCGGGAGCAGTCGAAGGAGATCCTCGTGGGGGCGGGCGATGACTTGCGTGGCTATCAGTTTGCCGAGGTCGCCGACCGCCTGCGCGCCGGCATCGAGCGCCGCGGTTACGGCGGCGACATCGCCTTTGATGATGATGGTGACGTAGGCGGCTCCGTAGCCGTGGAGATTAAGTCCTCCACTCGCTGGGACCAACAATTCAACCGTTCGCTCAAAAGCCTCCAAGGGTTTATGGAGGATCGTCACCTTCGATGTTTTGGTGTCTTTCTCGGGGATCGGTCTGCCCATTGGGGCGACATTGAAGTCCTTCCTGCACGTCAATTTCTTGACCGACTGTGGTCCGACCAGCTCTTGTGATGCCACTTGGTAGTTTCTTGCTGGGCAAGCCGTTCTATTTCGGTGAAGCGGGATGCTGCTCGACTGCGGGTGCCACTACGAAGCCATGGGGTTGGGACAATCCAGGTGGTTACGATGGGGACGAGCAGGCCCGCTATCTTGAAACGCTGCTGACCGCGTTTTGGGATGAGCCTTGGTTTATGGGGCTCTACTGGTGGAAATGGGATGAACAGAACGACCGCCCCAACCTTCGCGATGATCCCCGCGGAGACAAAGGATTCACCCTTTGGGGCAAACCTGCCGCCGAGGTCCTGAAACACTGGTATGGCCGACCTGACCGTCGCTGAACCGAGCATGATCCTCGCCGACTTTCTTCCTGCCATCCCTGATCGCTCATGGGCGCACTCGGCATTCCGCTCCTGTGCTACAATCTTAGAAAGCGGTTTCATCGCCATGTCTCGCCGCCTGCCGAAACAATAGCAACTTGCGGCATTGACACAGTCTACACATAAGTGCATCCTGTGCTCAGGACGATAAGCACGAAAAGGAATTTATTTATGAATATCACGCTCTCAGCAGACGAGGAAACGATCCGACGAAGCAGGGAATACGCTCAGAAAGCCCGCACATCAGTCAACAAGTTGGTCCGTGATTTCTTGCAGAGTCTGACGCTTCAGGAAGATCGGGATCTGATGGCCGACGAATTTGTTCGGAATGCAGTCGGGCATTCCGGACGTTCCCCGGAGGGATTCCGGTTTGATCGTGAAGCTGCCCAACGAGAAATCGCATGATTTTCATCGACTCCAATATTGTGGTCTATGCGAACGATTCGAGAAATTCCGGGAAGCAACAGATCGCATTGAAGATCGTTTCGGATGCCTTGCGTTCCGGCACCGGCGTCATTTCCACGCAAGTTCTTCAGGAATACGCGAATGTGGCTCTTGGTAAATTGGCGCAGCGCCAGGATGTCGTCTTGAGACAGCTTGCGATTCTGGAGCGTTTGGTGATCGTGCCTCAAACCCCGACCCTTGTGAGGCGGGCGGTGGAACTTCGCACCCTCTATGGAATCAGCTTCTGGGATGCGTCCATTGTCTCCGCCGCTGAAAGCAGCGAGTGTCGGGAGATTTTTTCCGAAGATCTGAATGCCGGGCAATTTTACGGCAGGGCGGTTGTGGTCAACCCCTTCGCCCATTGAGAGGGGATTTTAGGATTCACGATGTCAGTTTCCAGTCGAAATTGGAGCCGGTTTCGAGTGGCAGTTCGTCCAAAGGCGATCCCATTCCGGTTGGAAGAAGCAAAAATACGTTGACCTGAACGAAGGCTCACAAGGGCCACCCGCAATAATCGAGCCTACTGGGACGAGTAGATTAATGAAAAATACGCATGGTTTTTGCAGTTCGGTTGTTCCTCAAACGAGCAGTGACTTGATATAACGGTTGCTCTCCAGAACCACTCGGCCACCACAATTCCGGATCGGTGATTCGAATTTTTGCTTTCACCTTGTTTGCGACAACCTTTGCATTCGCGATGAGCGCCTCCCCCGTGGGACTGCGCAATTCAAACTCGATACGGCAAGCATCCGGAGAACCTTTGGACACGCTTGCGGATAAATCCAGACTCACCGCTCCATTTTTGTGAGTTTGCCGGATGTCCAAGTCTTCGAGCCTCGCCGAATGGGTCACTCGGATGCCGATGTCCTACCAAATTCCCGCTGTGAGGCATCTCGGGCCCCAATCCCAGCCAAAGTTGCAGGCGGCTTTGCGAATATATTGGCCGCCGTCGATGCAGAAGGTGTTGGAACCATTCCCGTGCATAGGCCGTATCGCCTTCATTCGCGCGATCTCGGGATAAACGGAGTGCAGGACGATTCTGATAGTATTCCGGCCTGGTTTTGCATGAATATCAAGCGGCCACCATCGGATTCACCTCCCGCCGGAGTCGCGGGCCAATCGCGTCCTCCGCCTTTTCAAGGTCGTAGCGGGCTTGGAGATGCAGCCAAAACTGCGGAGACATTCCAAAATAGCGGCCAAGACGCAAGGCGACCTCCGCCGTGACGGAACGCTTCCCGTTCACGATCTGGTTGACGGTCATGGGGGATACCCCAAGTGCCGCAGCCAATCCGTTCTGGCTCAAACCGTGCGGTTTAATAAACTCCTCAAGCAGGATTTCCCCCGGGGTGATGTCGCTGAGATAGCTTGCGTGTTTCATGGTGGTTTAGTGGTAATCGATGATTTCTACATGGCGTGCATTGCCGCTTCGCCATTCAAAACAAATGCGCCACTGATCGTTGACCCGGATGCTGTGCTGACTGGATCTTCTCCCCTTGAGAGCTTCCAGGCGGTTGCCCGGCGGCACCCTCAGCGAATTCAAATCCGGTGCGGCATCAAGCATCAACAATTTGCGGCGCGCGATGCGTTGAATGTCGTGCGGCAGTTTTCGGGAGTGCTGGCGACGCCAGATTTTTTCTGTTTCAGCGTCAGCAAAACTCTCGATCACCAATTCACTATATCGCGTGACGATATGATGTCAACACCAGCGGAGCACTCGAGCGCAGAACAATCCGGGCCGCCGCATTCCCGATCAACCCCTGACCAACCACGACAACACGGTCTCCCGGATCAGGCAGGGAGCAGTCGAAGGAGATCCTCGTGGGGGCGGGCGATGACTTGCGTGGCTATCA
>JBBECL010000282.1:14178-15035 GCA_040881805.1 Terrimicrobiaceae bacterium
GTTTGCCGAGGTCGCCGACCGCCTGCGCTCCCGCATCGAGCGCGGCGGTTACGGCAGCGACATCGCCTTTGATGATGATGGTGACGTAGGCGGCTCCGATTTTTTCCTTGCCAACCAATTCGACGTTGGCCGCTTTGAGCATGGCGTCGGTGGCGTGGAGGATGGCGGCAAGGCCCTGGGTTTCGAGGATTCCGATGGCTTGTGGTTTCATAGTGGCGAGGTGTGGTTGGTGGTCTGTGGGCAGAAGATACTCTCTTCCGCCGTAAAGGGGATTGATGAAGTTTTTTCCTTCCATGGCGACGGCCAATTCGGGCGGCGGAGTGTTAAGAATCCGGGAGGACATCACCTGAGAGCCCATCGCTTTGACCCGTGCGGAGGCCGCATCAAGGGCTGCGGTCACCGAGCCAATATCGCCGGAAAATCGTGAAAGGATCACCTCTGTTCCAATGGGTTCGAGACCGAGGAGGGTCACTCGCGCGGCCTTGAGCGCGGCATCGCAGGCGGAAGCCGTGATGCTCAGGAACGGGGTTTCCAAAAGCCCGATGCTCATCGCGGGGAGGAGGCCACGACGCTGCGGACAATGGCCTCAACCGTCGCCCGCAGGTCGGCGTCGGGAACCTGCTGACGGTTGTTGCAGTGGTGGGCCGCCTCGGCAAATCCGCACTCTGCCAGCACACACGCGATGCGGGCCCGGATGTCACCCATAAGATCCAGCTCGCCGGGGGAGAGCGGAAAGCGGGCCCGGCCCGGAAGGAACCCGCGCATTTCATACCCGGCACGAAATCCCTCGGGAAAATTCGGGGCATTGACCATGAGCGAAAACAAGTCGAGCAGCTTGAACTGCACGCGTTTGGCTT
>JBBECL010000283.1:0-14988 GCA_040881805.1 Terrimicrobiaceae bacterium
GGATGGGTCAACAGGGGGCTGCCCCGAAGAACTCCCAAGGTTTGAGCGAGAACGCGTCCTGCCAACAGACGACGTTTCCGCCAGGCAATCGCCGGGGCATAGAAATTCCCGGCCTCCACCGCGAAGCCAGCCCGTGTGGGGGCACCGGCGAGGGCCATCAGATGATGTGCTCTCACATCCGGCCACACGCAGACGGCAGCCTCCAAGGCCAGCTTTTTTGATTCTTCACGAACTTGCTTCGTCCTGGCGGCCCACGAATCCGGGAGCGCCCGCGTGGTCAATTCCGGCAACGCGACTTTCAAAAAGTCAGCGACCGATGACCGGCAAAAAACCACCGGGTCATAGAGCGTACGGGCTCCCCGCAAAAAAGGAATGGCCATGACCGCATCGCCCAAATGATGCAGCTCAAAGATGCCAAGTTTTGGTTTCATCGGGCGGCCACCTTTTTCCGTCCAATTTTTGCAAAGACCCTGCGCTTGAACTGGTAATACTGGTGTCCCAAGGTTCTCATCCAGAGCGCCTCCAGAGTGGGACGAATGGTGATGCCGTAGGCCCGCTGCATGTCCCGCGCCTCGTCCCATGCTTTGGCGAGTTGGCGGGAGGTTTTGGCATCCGCATGCAGCCGGCAGGTCGCGAGGGGGTGGGGGAGGTAATGCCAATGGGATTTCCCGCCGATGCGAAGCCAATAGTCATGGTCCATGCAAAAGTGCAGATTGGCATTCAAGGGGCCGAAGGTCTCGTAAACCCTTCTGCGGAAAAAGACGGACGGTTGAATCAGAAAGTTTCCCCGTCGCAGGCGCTGATACGAAAAGAGGCCGGCGTTTTTCCGGCGCTTCCAACCCGAGTCGCCTTCCAAAAAAAATCCATCCCCGTAAACAACATCCGCGTCAGGATTTTGATCAAACGCCGCAACCACCGCATCCAAGGTTCCCGGCTCCAGGTAATCATCAGCGCAGAGGTAGGACAGAATATCTCCTGACGTCATGGCCAGGCCTTTGTTGATGGCCTCGGTCTGGCCGCGATCCGGTTCGGAGATCCATGGTCCCGCATGGGTGGCGGCCAGCAACTCTCGGGTGGAATCCGTGCTGGCCCCATCGATGACAACGTGTTCCATCGGGGAGAGACAGGATTTCACGGACGCGAGGCACTCGGCGAGGTATTCCCCCTGATTCCGGGATGGGGTCACGATCGATACCCGCGGCGCACTCACGGTTTCTCAACTCCCATCTCTTCAAAAAGTCGCTCATAACGCGAGGTCACCTCCGACCAACTGAAAAGTTGCTCGGCCCGCGCGATGGCCAAGCGACCAAGTTCGGCACAACGCCCGGGATTCGCAGCCAATTCGGCAATTTTTTTTGTCAGGGCAGGCACCGGATTCGCGGGTTGGAAACTCTCCGCCGCGTCCCCAAGCACTTCACGGGTTGCAGGAGCCTCCTTGTAAAGAATGGCGGAGCCCATTCCCATCTGATCCAACAACACCAACCGCGTGGCTTCAATGGCTGCCGGCATCACAAAAAACGCGGCGTTTTGGCTCAGTTCCAAATAAGAATCGCCAAAGCGGGCACCGGTAAAAATGACGCGGTTGTCTGCCATGCGTTCCAGCTTGCGTTGAAACGCGCGTTCGTAATTTGAAGAGCCACAAATCACGAGTTTGAGATCGCCTTTCCATTGCGTGAAGGCCTCGATCAACAAGTCGGCCTCGTTTTCGGGGGTGATGCGGGAAACATTCAGGATATAACCCCGGGTTTTTAACCCCCAGTGTTCGAGTTCCCCGCAGCAAATTTTGTCACGCCGAATGATGGCCCCATAGCTGATGTATTCCGGTTTCACGCCGTAACTGCGTTCGTAGCGCCGGACGATTTCCTGGTTGTCGGCAATGATCGAGTTTGCGCACCGCGAAGCAATTGTTTCGCTGGCTTTGAGCCACAGGCGGGCGAACGTCCCCCACTTGGAGCGGCGAAAATCCGCGCCGTCCACATTCAGGATCACCGGATAACCAATGGCCTTCAACCCTCCGCCCACCACGGTATTTCCCACACCGCAGAGGTAAATAATGTCATATCTCTGAAACAACGCATGCAAGGCGCTGAAAGCGGTGTGCACAATTGTATCCAGGGATTTGGTGGGTATCGTTGGCAATGTCACCAACCGCATGCCCAAATAGGAGGAGGTGCTCGAAGTGAGCTTCGGGACGCGGTTATAAACGGTGACTTGGTAGCCGCGGGCCACCAGCTGGGCTCCCAGGTTTTCGACCACCACCTCAAATCCGGAATAACGGGCCGGCACACCGCGGGAGCCAAGAAATGCCACACGCGGCATCTGTTTGATGGGCGATCCCAGCAACGAGTCCCGCAAAACATAATAAACAAAAAGCGAGTTGAATTTGAGATACCTGGGCCAGAGGCGCCGGGGTTCCTGCATCAACCGATAAAGCCACGTGAGGCCGCGTTGTTGCATCCACGGCGGCGCAAATGGACGCCCGCCAGCCAGCAACTCGAAGGCATCTCCCACCGCAAAAAAGACTCCGCGCTGATGACGGTGCAAATTGTTTTTGATCCAGCGTTCCTGACATTCCCCACCAAGGGCCACCCAAATAAAATCCGGGGCCGCGTCCTGGATGGTTTTTGCAAAGCCCTGCTCATCGTTCTCCGACCAAGCCCGGAAAGGCGGGGAAAGTGTGCCCGCAATTTGAATCCCCGGGTTCAAGGTTTTGGCGGCGGCCTCCATTTTTTCCAAGGTGGCCGGGCTGCCCCCAAAAAAGAAATGACGGCAGGTGGGCGGAGAATTCGCCAACACGTATTTCATGAAATACGGGCCATAAACACGATCGGCGAGTCCCGCTCCGGCTCTGTTCATCGCCCAGACGAGGGGATAGCCATCCGGCAAAATGAGGTCGAACTCCCGAAGAACTTTCCCAAAGCTTTCGTCGTGACGTGCCAAAGCCACGAGGTGGGTATTGCACGCGGAGACCGCGGCCGGCACGTTCAGGGACGCGAGGCGGATCGATTCGGCGAGGGCATCGTCATAGGTCGAAACCGCAACGGGCGTTCCAAGCACAGGCACATTTCTTCGGCTCGGTGTCATCGGGCGTGTTCCGTGATGCGTTTTCTCAGCGCGGTTCCGCGAACGTCGCCTGCCGGTTCGGCATGAAGGGCTCCCCCCGAGAAGCAGGCCCAGGCATCGCGCAGCGTTCCCGGTCGCCACGAGTGGGTCCGAAAAAACCGGAGGAAATTGCCGGGGAGGTAGCGGGTCATATGTTGGCGATGGGGACTATGAAAAGAGAGATAAGACAGGTTCTGAAGCAAAGAGCAAAACTTGATGTAGCCGGACGTGGCGGAAGCGGGTCCCACGGGCGGCAGATGGGGCACGATCACCTCGCAGGTGAACACGGCCTTTCCAGTCATGGCGGCCCGCATCGAAAATTCCAAATCTTCCCCCAACATCCAAAAGTCACGGCGGTGCGGACCGATGGACCGATACAGGTTGGCTGACACCAACACACAGGCTCCGGTGCACCAGCAGAAAGGGTGGGGCCCCGGCCCAAGAAGGGCGAGGGCATCCGCCGGCGTTTTTGCCTGACGAATGATCTTTCGCTGATCACGAAGGGCGGGCTCCGGGAATGCCCAGAGCAACCCTCCGGCATCGGCCAGCAGAGGCGCGACGGCACCGGTCGAGGAAAGGAGACCCCTCATTTTTGCAATCCCATCCGGTGGCAGCACCACGTCGTCATCCAAAAACAGGAGATCTGCCTCCTCCAAACCCGCCGCCGCATTGCTCCACCCCGCACCCGGACCGGGATTCGAGGTGTCTTCGAGGACCCGGATCTTCAGACGACTCTCCGCCGCGAGCCGGGCCGTGGTTCCATCCGGGGCATGATCCGAGATCACACACAAATCAGGAGGCATGGTCGAGGCCTCAAGACTATCCAAGAGACGCTTGAGTTCCTGCGGTCGGCGGTGGGTGACCGTGAGGGCAACAAGGAAGTTCATGTCACCGCGGGGACCCAATGCCTGAGAGTCTCTTCCAAAGAATCATGAATTTCGCGGAGTGGGATTCCCGCCGCAGCAAGCTTGGCCGAGCTGAGTTCGCAGCTCGCGCGCCTCACGCGTCCGGGTGCTGCCATAAAATCGGCTTCGTCTTGAAAAAAGGTGAACGGCTTTGTTGTGAGGCCATGACGCTGGATGGCTTCCACCACTTCCGTGGTGCTGATGGCTCCCGGGTTTGTCACATTGTAAATACCGGCCGGGATCTCGTTGATCAGGGAGGCGAGGGCCGCCGCGGCAAATTCCTGTCGCTGAGAAATCGACCCCCGGACCTCCAGCAGTTTTTCATAAGCCATGAGCTTCGACAAATAATTGCGCTCGTGGTCAAATTCATCAAAGGGAATCCGCATCCTCCAAACCAAGCACCCGGGAGCTTCCAGCAACAACGTTTCGGCCATCGCCTTGGTTTTGGCATACCAACTCGAACGGGGGTCTCCAAAAGCGAAGTTTGGCAGGTCCTCCTCCGTGAATGGGAGTCCGTCCGGTCGGCAGCCCTCATAAATGCAGCCGGAGGACACATGACCCCAACGCACCCCTTCCGAGGCAAAAACTTCGGCCAAGACCCCCGGCAGGTGCGAGTTCACACGCAAACACCGGATTTTTTCATTTTCTGTGCCGTCAATGTTCGGGCGTCCCGTGAATCCGACGGCATTGATGGCAAAACGCGGGCGAAGATCCCTGACAGCGGCAACGAGTTCGTCGGGGTTCAGGGCGTCGAGTTCTTGATGGGAGGGAGCTGCAAAAGGCAGGTTGTTGGCTGCCAGCACCCGCGCAAACGCGGCACCGACATATCCGTTGCCTCCCAATAATAAAATCATAGGCTAACGTTCCTAGCCTGTTCGGCTTCCCGGATCAAGCAAAGCGCCTGCAAAGCCACGAAGGTCCTTGTTGCACGGAAAACTTTGGAGGCGCATACTTGGATCATGTTTCCTTTGCATCCGCCCCCTGCGGATCCCCGTCTCCGGCTACCGGAAGCCCCGCCCGGTGAAGTCATCAGCAGGCTGCTGTTTTCCTTCACCAACCTCATCGTGTTTCAATCACGAAGAGTGGATGACGCCGTGACCTGCTCCGATGCCTATCACCAAATCCGTTCCTCCGCCAAACGCGTCCGGGCGCTCCTCAAACTGACCTCCTCCGTGGTCCCTGGATCGGAACGCAAGCATTTGGCTCTTAGCGTCTCCCATCTGAAAGATTCCGTGGCGCATGCCCGGGACCGGGATGTTCTGATTTTTCGCCTGCAAGAACTTTGTGGGGAGCACTCCCCGGCCGCTGCGCCGCGCAGGGCCTTGCATGCCGGGGGGAAGGTGATCCAGCCGCTGGCCCGTGAGCTGGAGGCCGGGGTGGCAAGCCTGCAACTTCAAATATTGCGACGCCGTGATGTCCTGCGGGAGATCGCCATTTCCTACGCCCGGGCGTGGGCAATGTTCCTGGCCTGCCAAAAAAATTCCCATGACCATCGCCTGCACGAGTGGCGCAAACATGTGAAAACCCTGCAGTTTCAATGCGTGGCTTTTGCGCAAATTGATCCCCTCGCTGTCACCGGATTCCGAGCCGCCGTTCTCGCACGGTTGCTCGGGGACCACCACGACTTCGCGGTCATGGAAGGGTATCTCAAAAAACGCGGGAAACGCCGGAAGAAGCACCTCAAAAAAATTGCCAAACGCAAAGCAGCGCTCACGAAATCCGCTTTCAAAGCGGGGAGGTTCTTGTTTTGTCTGACTCCCCGAGAATTTGCCGCCGGCCTCGCCAAGAGGGGGTAGCGAACCAACCTGATACAAAGCTCACGAAAGAAAAGCCGTGATCAACTCCGCAATCACTTCGTCGTTCATCGATCGGACCTCGCCCAAGGACCGGCTCAAGATCACGGCCTCGGCGGTGGATTCCAAAACTTCCAGCCGGTCGAACGCATCAAGGATTGTTTTCCCCAAAACCAAGGCGCAGTCGTTTTCAATAAGTGCAATGGGAAACTCCGGGGTCATCGACCCGGCGATGTTCGCCGGTGAGTTATAGACCCAGGAAAATGGCAGCACGGGCACGTCACGCAGGAAAATGAAGCTCTCGGGAATCGTTCGGGTGTCCAGCCGCGCGTTGGATGCGGAGAAGGCGGTGGCATTGACCGGTGTCGCATTCACGATGGCCCGGATTTCCGGGTGTTTCTGATAGATCAGCCGGTGGAGATGGCAGGCCCCGCTGGGGTGGGACCCGCGGGCGCGGCGACCGTTGTGGATCAGGGCCAACTGCTCCGGCGAGATGGTGGCACGGTCCACCAACTTCGTGCTGATCAAAAAAGAATCTTCCTCAATCCTCACCGAAAAACTGCCCGCATTGCTGGTCAGCAGGCGCTGATGATATCCCCGGCGAATGAAGTCGCAAAGCTCGCGGCGAAGGGCCCGCTCGCTGCTGGTTGCAGGACCGGGATCAAATTCCTCCAACTCCGGGGCCGGGGTTTGTCCGATGACGAGTTGTTCTTCCGTCAGATAACGGACTGGCCCCAGAGCGCGGGCTTTGATCACGGTTTTTGCGACGAACTCCAAGGTCTCGAAGCGCCGGAAGGCATCCGAAAAATCCGTGCCCCCGACAACCACCCCATGATTTTCCAACATCACGCACGTGGGACCACCCGCAAAAACGGCAGCGATGCGCTCGCCCAGCAAATGGCTCCCCGGCAAAGCATAGGTGGCAAATCCGACCTCACCGCAGACGGTATGGGCTTTGGTGAAGAGGCGGGTGTCCGGCGTTTGACCGCAAATGCTGAAGGCCACAAGCGCCACGGGATGGGCATGGACGATGGCTCCCAGATCCGGACGGGCGGCATAAATCATCTGATGGAAGGGAAATTCCGAGGAAGGGCGGTGCCTTCCCTCCGTGGTTCCATCGGGCCACACCCGCACGATATCCTCCACCCGCATGGCTCCCTTGTCCACCCTGGCGGGGGTGATCCAAATCGAGCCGTCCGCATCACGAATGGAAAGATTTCCACCCGAAGTGGTGGTCATCCGATAGTGATAAATGCGTGCCATCGCTTGAACAAGCCGCTCGGCCGGATGAATGATATCTCGCATGACGGCATTTTGGGACGCCCCGTGGGCAAGGTCAAGGCCGTGGGAATGCAGTTTGCGTTTCCCCGCAATCTTCCATTACAAAGGCTGCTATGGATTCCGAGGACAAAATTTTTGTGGCCGGTCATCGCGGCATGGTGGGCAGTGCGATTTGCCGCCGGTTAGAGGCTGGCGGGTATTCCGGGGTCCTCGTGCGGGGGCGGCAGGAATTGGACCTCATGGACCGGCCGGCCGTTCGTTCGTTTTTTGAGAACGAGCAACCCTCCGTGGTGGTGGATGCCGCCGCGAGGGTGGGGGGGATCGTCGCCAATAACACGTATCCCGTGGAATTCCTTCTGCAAAATCTGACCATCCAGAACAATCTCATCGAAGCGTCCGCCGATTTTGGAGTGAGGAAATTGTTGTTTTTGGGCAGTTCCTGCATTTACCCGAAGCTGGCCCCCCAGCCCATCTCCGAGGCGTCGCTGCTCACCGGTCCCCTGGAACCCACCAATGAAGCCTATGCTATCGCAAAGATTGCCGGGATCCGGCTCTGCCAGTATTACGCCCGTCAACACGGCAAAAACTTTCTCTCTGCGATGCCCACAAATCTCTACGGGCCGAATGACAACTTTGACCTCAAGACCTCGCATGTTCTCCCCGCTCTGATCCGCAAAGTGCATGAAGCCAAGGCCACCGGAGCCCGCTCGGTGGATGTGTGGGGAACCGGGAATCCGCGCCGCGAATTTCTTCATGCCGATGACCTCGCCGACGCCTGCGTCTTTCTTTTGGAAACCTATGATTCCCCCGACATCCTGAATATTGGTTGTGGCGAAGATGTCACGATCCGTGAACTTGCGGAGGCCATCTGCGACGTGGTCGGGTTTGATGGTGACCTCGTGTTTGACTCGTCCAAGCCGGATGGCACCCCCCGCAAGTTGCTGGATGTTTCAAAAATCACCGCGCTGGGTTGGAAGCCGAAAATTTCCTTGCGGGAGGGGATTCGATCCGCCTACGCGTGGTATCTGGCGAATTCCTGATCTTCCCCGATGGCAACCCTCTTCATCGCAGTTGGTGCGTTTTTTCTCTATGGGCTTGCCTACCGCACCTACGGACGTTGGCTGGGACAAAAAATCTTTGGGTTGAGCCACGATCGCAGGTGTCCTTCCCACGAATTGGAGGACGGCGTTGATTATGTGCCCACCCCGAGGAGCATTGTTTTCGGGCATCATTTCACATCGATTGCCGGAACGGGTCCGATTGTCGGCCCCGCGATTGCGGTCATCTGGGGCTGGGTGCCTGCCGTGTTGTGGGTTGTGTTCGGGTCCATTTTTATGGGGGCTGTCCACGATTTGGGGTCCTTGGTTGTCAGTCTGCGGAATCAGGGCAAGTCGGTGGGGGACCTGGCGGGGATCCTGGTCGGTCCGCGGGTGCGGTTGTTGTTTATGGTGGTATTGGTGGGAGCTCTCACGATTGTGCTGGCGGTTTTCGGGCTGGTTGTGGCCGCTGTCTTTAAACAATTTCCGACCGCGATTTTCCCTTGCCTCGTTCAAATTCCGATTGCTTTGCTGATTGGTTCCTATCTTCACCGCAAGGGGGTATCCATCCTGCTGCCATCCTGTCTGGCGCTTTTGCTGATGTATCTTTCGGTGATCTTTGGCGATGTGGGGTTGCTTCATACCTTTAACGTGACCTTGGCTGCCATGCCGGTGTGGGCATGGACGGCGTTGATGTTGGGCTACTGCTATGTGGCGTCCGTGTTGCCGGTGTGGTTGCTCCTCCAGCCACGGGATTTTATCAACTCACTCCAACTGCTTTCCACCATGGCGCTTTTGGTGGTCGGGGTGGTGGTTGCCGCCGTTTTCGGAGGTTCCGCCCTTCTCACCGGCGAGCGAATGCCCCTGGAAATTGTGGCCCCGGCCTTTCAGGCCAACCCTGTGGGAGCCCCTCCGATTTTCCCTTTCCTTTTTATCACCATCGCCTGCGGAGCCATCAGCGGGTTTCATTGCCTCGTGAGCAGCGGGACAAGCAGCAAGCAGCTCGCAAAAGAGGAAGATGCCCAATTTGTGGGATATGGTTCGATGCTGGTGGAGGGGTTTCTTGCGACCCTGGTGATTCTTGCCTGTGTGGCCGGCCTGGGGCTGGGGCTGTCGCTTCCGAGTGGTGAGATCATAACCGGTCACGCCGCTTGGGCTCATCAATACACGGATTGGGGCAAAGCGGGGTCGCTCTCCGCAACGATTGGGGCTTTTGTCAATGGTGCCGGAAATTTGCTTGGGGCACTGGGAATTCCCCTCCCCATCGCGGCGGCCCTCATGGGGGTGTTCGTGGCTTCTTTTGCCGGCACCACGATGGATTCCGCCTGCCGGTTGCAGCGTTACGTGATCCAAGAATTGGGCTCGGCCTTTCAGAAACCCGGAAAACCTGCCAATCCTCTTGTTTCGACCATTGCAGGAATCCATGGAGCCACGCTCCTCGCGGTGGGGTCTGCCGCAATCCTGGCGGCGATTCCTGCCGCGGGTCAGGCGTGGTCGCTTGCCAATGCCGGCAAGGGCGGAATGTTGCTCTGGCCGCTCTTCGGTGCCACCAACCAACTCGTCGCCGGGATCGCCTTTATCGTCATCACTTTTTACGTCCGTTCACACAACAAACCTTTCTGGTTCCTGATCCTGCCCATGATTTTTATGCTGGTGATGCCGTTTTGGGCGACGACACAGCAGCTGTTTTTCGGCGTGGGAGACACCGCCTCGTGGCTGGCTCAAGGAAATTTTCCCCTGATTTCCATCGGGGCGGCCTCTCTCATCCTGGAGGTCTGGTTGGTCCTCGAAGCGGCCATCATCTGGAGAAAATCACAAACCCATGCATCGATTCTTGAGTCAACGGCGTAATTCGAGTTGTATGCAAACCATGACTATCTCTGAACAAATCGCGGCAAGAACCTTTCCCCCCTTCAGCCTCTCCCGGTTGCTGACCACCACGTTTGGACCCAAACCCGGCCAAAAAATTGCGATTCTCATCGACCTCGACGACCCTCAAGAAATCAAGGACTTCCAATTTTTGAAAAACCCGGATCTTTCAATCCAAAGAAACGCCGTCACCTACTTCCACGAAGCCCTTCACAAGGATGTGATGGAAGAATTGGGACTCGAAGGTGGCGAAATCTTTGCCTACCAAATCACAGGGGGCAGTAATCTTGACCTTCCTGATCTTGCCGTTGCCCCCGATGGCACCCAACTCAGCTTGGAAAAAAATATTTATCCGAACTATGACATCATTCTCTGCATTTCGACCTACTCGGCCACCGCGCCTCTGACCGCTTTCGCCAAACACTATGGTTTTCGGGGGGCCACCCTTCACGGTGTGAATCAAGTGATCCTGTCCTCCGGGTTGGCCGTCGATTACCGGGAAGTTAGTGTGGAGGCTGAGAAATTTCGCCTTGGGCTAACACGGGCCGAGTGGGTGGAGATTGATTTTGCCGTTGATGACAAAAACCTAACCCTCAAGCTCGAGCTTTCCGGTCAAGAGGCTCAGAAAAGTCACGGCCTCTGCCTGGGCGATGAGCCGGATGTGGCAAACCTCCCGGCCGGCGAAGTCTATTTTGTTCCCACAGGAGCCAGTGGTGCCTTCCCCCTCAAATACGAGGATGGCACGATCGGAGTCATGACCGTCAGCGGGGGTCGCATCCAAAGCGCCGAACTTCTCCGCGGCAACCCGGAAACCGTCGCAGCCCACAACAAAAAACTGATCTCAGATCCCGTCACCGGAGAACTCGGCGAACTGGGTTTTGGAACCCAACTTTTGCCCTTCAGCGGACGCGACATCCAAGATGAAAAAGTCCGTGGCACCATCCATGTCGCCACGGGCCGGAGTGACCATCTCGGTGGCTCTCTGACGCCTGACAAGTTTGCAGAGCACCTGAATGCCACGCATGACGACATTCTCTTCGCACCCCAAAAAACCCCGGAGATTATTGTCACCCAAGCCCGCATGTTCCGGGATGGCGAAACCAAAGTGCTCATCGAGAATTACGAGCCTTCGGCCTATCTGCAATCACTTCTGGATTAAAGGTCCGGGCAGTGACAGTTGCGCCAAGTCGGGGTCGCCCCCGGGCGTCATTATTCCCCTTGTGGCGTTTCCGGGTTTTTGGCATCACACCGTGGTGGGTCGGACACCCCGATGCCCCATGGCTTTTGCTTTTTGGATAGGAATGGTCCGCGAGATGAAGACGTGCAACCTTTTTTGAGAAAGCGTCCCTCCCACGCGTGCCTTGACTCCCAAGGGCGGCGGATTATCCTCCAACGGACATGGAATCGGATCTTTTACACCGGGTGCGCGAGAGCCTTCAGGAGTTTCTTGCCACCAAAGGCCTGCGTCGTACGAACCAGCGTGAGGCGATCATTCAGGCCGCGTTTGGCAACACCGACCATTTTACGGCTGAGGAATTGCTGAACCGCGCCAAAGAAATTGATAAATCGGTATCGCGGGCCACGGTTTACCGCACCCTTCCTCTTCTGGTCGAAAGTGGACTGCTTCGGGAGTTGGAACTCGGGACGGACACCAAGGTTTACGATCCCAACTTTATCGATCACCCCACCCACAACCACCTCATTTGTGTGGACTGTCACAAAATCATCGAATTCGAAGACACAAACATTGAACTTCTCGAAAATTGCATCACGCGCCGCCTGGGTTTCTCGCCGACAAACAAAATGGTCAAGATCGAAGCCCACTGCGACGAACTCAAACTCAAGGGACATTGCGGACACCGCAGCGATTCCTGAAAGATCAGGGAGCTTTCTGAAAACCGTATTTTTTAATTTTTGATATGTGGAAGGGACGTTTTGCTCAGGAACCATCCAGCCTTTTGAAGGCCTACGGTGAATCTGTGACCACGGACTGGAGGCTCTACGATCAGGATATACGTGGCAGTATTGCCCATGCCCGGGCCCTGTCCGTGGCTGGCATTTTGACCTCTGACGAGTTTGCCCAAATTGAGTCCGGCTTGAAAGCCATCGGCGAAGCGATCTGCGGGGGGGCCTTCGTGTTCGATCCCGAGTTGGAGGATGTTCACATGAATATCGAATCGGCTCTGACCAAAAAAATTGGAGCCACCGGGGCGAAGCTTCACACGGCCAGAAGTCGGAATGACCAAGTGGCCCTGGATTTGCGGCTGTGGGTTCGCGAAGAAACCGGGCACCTCTTGACAGATCTCCGCAGGCTTCAGCTTTCGTTGGTGGCTTTTGCGGAACGTCATTCCCGGGCCATCATGCCCGGCTACACCCACCTCCAGCGCGCCCAGCCCGTGCTTTTTGCCCATCATCTCCTCGCCTATGTCGAGATGTTGGACCGCGATGCGTCTCGGCTTCGGGACGGATTGGAGCGGTTGGACGTCATGCCGCTTGGCTCGGGGGCCATTGCGGGCTCGACGATCCCGCTCGACCGGCTCGCCATCGCCAACGAATTGGGCTTCTCCAAAATTTCACAAAACAGCATGGATGCTGTCTCGGATCGCGATTTTGCGATTGAGGTGGTTTCCTCCCTCGCGATTCTTGGGATGCACCTGTCGCGGCTGAGTGAAGACATCATCCTCTGGGCGAGCTCCGAGTTTTCGTTCATCAAGCTCAGTGACCGTCATACCACGGGATCCAGTCTGATGCCCCAGAAAAAAAATCCGGATATCGCCGAACTGGCACGTGGGAAAACCGGTCGCCTTTATGGAAACCTGGTGGCCTTGTTGACCCTGATGAAAGGCTTGCCGCTCACTTACAATCGGGACATGCAGGAAGACAAAGAAGCGGTTTTTGATTCCTTTGACACCGCCCGGGCTGCGCTCGAGATCTTTGCGGAGATGTTGGATGGGGCCAGCTTTCATGAGGCGGGCGCCCGGGACGCGGCCTCCGACCCGGCGTTGCTGGCCACGGATCTTGCCGACGCTTTGGTGCTTGGCGGAGTTCCCTTTCGCCAGGCTCACGAAATTGTTGGCAAATTGGTGGCTGCGGCTGCCGCCCAAGGGGTGGGGTTGAATGTGTTGAGCCCCGAAGAATTCCTGGCCTCGTCGTCCGTTCTCACTCCTGAAGTCGTTAAACGCACCTTCGATTTGGATTCCGCCATCGAGGCGAGAAAGACGGTGGGGGCTCCTTCTCACGCGCGGGTGGCTGAGCGGCTGACCTTTTGGCGCGAGCACCTTTCAGAATGAATCCGCTTGTGTTTGATTTTCCGGGTGACGCAAACGGGGCGCGACCATGAACCTGCATCGCTTGTTCGAATTTCGGGAAGCAGCGGACGACCCCAAGCCGTTTCTTGAACATTTGGAAGACCTCCGGGGTTTGCTCATCAAGATCGCCATTGCGGTTGGTGTGTCGATGACCCTTTGTTTCGCCTTTCGTTCCACCCTTGCGGGCATTGTCCAACACCCTTTGGCCAAAGTGGCACCCGAGCGTGCGGCCAATCTGCAATCGCTGGGTGTCACGGATTCGTTCACGATCTCCCTCGAGCTTGCCTTTTATGGGGGAATCATTCTGGCCTTCCCGTTCATCCTCTACTTTTTGGCGGAATTTGTTTTGCCCGCGCTCCGTCCTGAAGAAAAGCGGGTTTTGTTTCCGGCCTCCCTCGCGGGCTTCGGGCTTTTTCTGATTGGCGTCGTCTTCTGCTATTCGGTCGTCCTCCCCCAGGCCCTGGCATTCTTTTTTGCCGATGCCCAAGCGATGAATTGGCAGCCGACGTGGACGGTTCGGGAATATTATTCCTTCACCACGCAAATCATCATTGCCTTCGGCCTGGCCTTCGAACTGCCCCTGGTGGTACTTGTGCTTGTCAAACTCGGCATCCTCGACGCCGCCACCCTCAAACGTACGAGAACCTTCGCCCTTGTGGTCATCTTTATCGTCGCGGCCATCATCACACCCACCTCGGATATCCTGACTCTCGCTCTCATGGGGGGACCGATGTATCTTCTTTACGAGTTCTGCATCATCATTGCTTCCATCATGGCGCACCGTGAGAAAAAGGCGCTGCAGAAATTGGATTCCTGAGGTGGAGGGGATGGCAAGACCGCCCACGCGCCCGGGATGCCCCGGATCCGAAGTTGCCCGTGGGCGGAATCTGTGTCAGTCTGGATCCACGTGAAAATTGTCATCCTCCTTCTCGTGTTTGCAACGACCCTCCTCGCCTCGGAGTCGTCATTGCAAGATGCCCTGACCGCTTATCGTGCGGGGGATCTCACCGCAGCAAAAGTGCTCTTTGAGTCGGTTTTGGTCACGGATTCCAAAAATGTCACGGCGCGCAACCACCTCCGTCTCATCAACCAAAAGTTGGCACGTTCGGCCACACTCAAAAAAACTCTTGAGGGGATCATCCTTTCGAAATTGACGCTCAATGATGTCAGCGCGCGGGAAGCCTTTGATTACACCTCCCAACTTATCAACAAAGAGGGGCCGGAGGGATTCCGCCTCAACCTCGTCTGGATTGTTCCTGCTGATCATCCCGCAAAAATCAACCTGTCCCTGGAGGGGATCCCGGCCTCCACCGCGCTGGAATACCTCGCGGCCACCGCGGGCTTGAATCTGGAGTTTGATGAGTTTGCCATCAAAGTCTCCGCACCCGCTGCCCCCACCGCGCCTTGACCGCACCAATCGTGGGACTCACCGGCGGGATTGCCACGGGCAAGTCCACGTTTGCCGCATCTTTCACCAAGCGGCTGCAAGCGGAGTTTTATGACTCCGATGCCGCCGTTCATCGCCTGTTGAGCGGGGATCCCGACGTGCGGCAACTCATTGGCGAAAACGTTCACCCGGAGGCGTATCGTGCGGATGGCACTCTGGATCGCAAGTTGTTGCGGTCGGTGATTTTTTCCGATCCTGATCGCAAGCGGGCGCTGGAGAAGATTCTTCATCCGAGAGTGAGGCGGG
>JBBECL010000284.1:0-14985 GCA_040881805.1 Terrimicrobiaceae bacterium
TGGGTGCCGGGTTCGAAGCATCTCAAGAAAATGCAGGGCTCGCACCGGTGGATCATGGCGAGACGGAACGGGAGGAAACTGCCGGAGTTGTGAGATCGGAATGGGCAGACGCGCGAGACGGTGGAGATGATTCAGATTTCGCTGGTATCGCTTGGTTGCTGGGCTGGCGTCCTTCCAAGGATTGAGGCGGGTGGGGGATTGGGGCAGGCCCGCCAGAAAAATGGCCTCCGAGGCGGAGAGGTCCTTCGCCCGTTTGCCAAAGTAGGCCAGGGCGGCGGCCTCCGGTCCGATCCTGCGGTTTCCGTAATCCAACCGATTCAGGTATTCCGCGAGTAACTTTTTTTTGCCCCACATCCGCTCCAACTTCAGAGCGGCCAGCGCCTCCCCCAGTTTTGCCCCAAAGGAACGGGGCGTTGGTGCGGAAGTGAGTTTGATGAGTTGTTGGGTGATGGTTGAAGCCCCGGACACCACCTTCCCCCTCCACACATTCCTCAGGGTTGCTCCGAGTAGTGAATAAAAATCAATGCCTCCGTGCTCAAAAAACCGATGATCTTCGATGCCAACGGTCATTTCAGGAATCCATGGCCCCATCTCTTGCAAAGCGATCGGGTGGCTGGCCCTTGCGGATTTTGTGGAAATGATTGCAATCACATCCCCCCGGCAGTCGAGAACCGATGGGGTCGCCTCAGCGGCCTCAAATAATGCCGGTGGCAGTTCCGCCCGGCGAATCCCAAGTTCCAATAAAACCATGGCAACAACACAAAGCGAAATTCCGCAAATCAGTGTGTTTCGCCAAGGGATCCTTTTCATAGGGACAGGCAGGATCTTACGTGCTGAAAAATCTGGATACAAACCTGGAAATAGATGAAAGCAAAGACGTCAGGTTCGTGATCAAAGCTCCGCGAAATGTTATTTTCCCGAGCTACAACAGCGACAGCCAGATGGTCGCGACAATGAGAAGAATCAGGGCGACTCCCGTCGATGAAACCACCCGGCGGGCCTGTTTTTCCGGGCGGCAGCTGACGATCACCAACGCAAAAATAATCCATGCCAGTGGCGCAAGAAACGCCAAAAGTCCGATATTCATCAAGCCCGCGGCTATGGCCGAAACACCGCGTTCTCCGCCGTCCACCTTGGTGAGGATTGAAACAGCCATCAACCCGAGTGCCAACGTGGCGAATTGGGCAATCGCCAGGGCGTATGCATATCCCATGAGGTCCTGCCCGTCAGCATCCGATCCAGACGTTTTTGTGATTTCGTGTGATGCGGGCTCGCTCTTTTCCAGATGGGATCGCAGGTTCAATGTTATCTTCCTCCTGACCAAACCCTGAACGGTTTACAGAAAATCGCTTCGCGTTTCTTGGCCGAAAGCAGCCATTTCTTGCGCTGCCATGTTGTTGTTTTGGAGATTCTCTCCGGAGCATTCGTGGTAATGAGCAAAATCGGTGAGCATCCGAGCCACAAAAAATGTTCCGGCAAGGAGGTCTGCGGAGCCGCCGGGGGAGAGGTTTTTTGCCATAAACTCGCGATGGATCTGGCAGGCCACTTCGTGCCAGAGAGGATTTTTGATTCCGCCTTGGTGAAGGAAATCTGCGGCCCGCTGCATGACAAACGTCGCTCCCTCTCGGCCTCCCCGGTGGATCACGTTGGTGTCAGGGACAGAAGACATCAGCAAAAAAAGGGTCTCGACTCCGGCTTCGGGAAAAGAGGTGTTCTCCCCGGCGAGTCCGGTGAAGTGAGGAAGAGCCAGCTGGAATATGGAAGGGAACCCCAATGCCGCCTCCTGCCTGGCTCCTCCGACTCCGTCATGGCGAAATACGCCCCCTCCATGGGTTGAGGCGTGTCGGCCGTCTTCCGCATGTGCTTGCAGGCTTGAGCCCCATCGGGAAAGCAGGGCTTCGGAAATTTCGTGGGCTGTCGCCGGTAATTTTTTGAGTGAAGCGGTGGCCGCAACAAGAAGTCCCATGGAAAAAATTGCCCCACGGTGGGTGTTGATCCCTTGGGTGATTTGCATCATTTGTTGCTCCGCGCGGATGCCCGCCGGAACGAGACCTGATTCAAATGAGGCTCCAGCTTCGCCATGACGCGCGAGGTCTTGAAAGAATGGGCGGAGGCTGTTGGCGGAGGCCCTCAACAAGGTATGATCCATGTCTGCGTGAGACCCGGAATCGACAGGACTCACCAGCCCCGGCTTGGGATACAGTTCCAATTCGGAGATCAATGCGGAAACGGCATGGTCGGCAAGCGTTGTTGGCAAGAGGACCTTCTCGCAGACTTGGTCGATCACGCTCATGGAGCTCGTGTTTCGAGAACCCATTCGCGTGGTTTCAGAGCCACAAATTCCCGGGATTTCACAAGCACCGCTTCTGCCTGGGAATGCCATTCCTTCCAATGAATCTCTCCGCGTCCGGGAACCGAAATCTCCGCATCGATATTGAAGGGGGACATGGCTTGGAGCTCTGACAGAAATGTGGCGGCAGGATCAATGCTCCGTGCATCCGCAAGATCACAAACCAGATCAATGTCAGAGCTTGGTGTGGTGTAACAAACGCCGGTGAGAGTTTCCCACATTCTGCTGCCGATGATTCTGATCGTGCATCCCTCGGGAGCCTGAGGCCAGTCGGTCCATGGGGATTTTTGGAGAGCATCCTTTGGCAGGCCGACAACTTTGGCTTCCGCAATTTCGTGAACAGCGGGCGGCCGGGACAGGGTTTGTATATCCTTGGGTTTGCCATGAGCCGCATACCGGCCGGGTGATCTCATGTCTCCCGGAGGGCGGGGAAGACAAAACCCGAGAGACAGGTCTTCATTTTCCCGTGTCCGGCAGACCATAAAAGGATTCCCGGCCTCAAACCATGTCTCGACCAAAGACAACGACGTTGTGGCGAGGGGGGGAGAATGGAGCCAGACGAGCGAGTGGCGGCGGATCACCGTGCTGATTCGGCAAGAACCCGCTGCTGGACATCGTAGGCCTGAGGCCGCCCACCGCGTTCTTTGCCGAGTTGTGCCCGCGTGTCTGCGGGGGTGGCATCCGCGATGGCTGCCGAGAGTTTTTTCTCGAGTCCTGCGTCCACGGACCAAACCTCTTTCACGCCACCAAGGAGCGCAAAGGGTGCGGCCCCAAACTCCAGCGCGGGCAGCGTTTTGGAAAGGGCTTCCAAGGTGGCCACGGGAATTTTTGTCACGGCGGACATGGCCTCCACGGGCATCAATCCCACGGACGCGGTATCCACGGCATAAATCGCATCTGCAAACATGCCATAACAGATAAAAGCGCCTCCGATGGCCTTGCCGGTCGCCACGGTGACCAATTTGTGACCTGACTGGCGGGCCACTTCCAGGCAGGTGAGCAGATGACCAAAATAGACAGGCAAGCCCAACATCTCGGCCGTGCGGTTTGGTTCCTGGCCCGCGCTGTCCACAAGCATGACCATTGGGAGCCCCGGTTTGTTTTTTACGCAATCAATCACATGGGCCGCAAGATGAAGGGCAGCGGCATCATTGATATACGTGCCATCCACGGTTCCCATCACACACACCTCCGCTCCGTCGACGTTGGCATACCCGGTGAGCAGCTTGTTCGAGATTTGGAGTTGGGACGCCGAGGCCCCGAAGAACTGTTGAAGAAGCTCGGGGGTGGTCATGGGGTTTTTCGGGTGAAGGATTTCAAAAAGTCTTCCGCCTCGTCCAAGGTGGCGGCGGCAATATCGGTGACGCCGGAAGCCTCCCAAATTTCGTCGGGGTGGGTCATTTTGCTGAAATGATCCAGTCGGGCGTGGAGGCTGGCTTGTTGGGCTTCGGCAAAGGCGATCGTGGGTTTTGCGGATTTGGAAAGCAACGAAAGAATCCCCTCCTTCACTGCGGAAGTGGAGTCATTCACCAACGCTTCGACATCTCCCAAAATATAGCGGGTTTTGCCACCGCTGGTTTTCCAGACGAGGGCTCGATCCGACGAGTCGTAGGCGGCTTTCCCCATCCATTTTTCGATCACGATGGGGCCCGAAATTCCCAAACGTCCGTGCTCTGTCATGAGTCGACAATCGCAGCACGCGGAAAGAATCCCCATGCCGCCATAAGCCCCAATATCGGACCCAATCACAGCGATGGTGGTCGCACCGACTTCCCGGCATTCAAAAATCGCGCGGATGGCCTCGGCAATGCCAATTTCGCCGGAGGACCCTTCATGCAGGCGGACGCCGCCGCTTTCGATCAGGAGGACGCAGGGAATTTTGTCACGGGCGGCGGCTTTGAGCAGGCCCACCAATTTGGCAGAATGAACTTCCCCCACCGAGCCTCCCACAAATTGGCCGGCTTGGGCACCAAGGTAAATGGGATGGCCCCCCAGGGTGGCGCGTCCGATGGCCAGGCCGTCATCAAACGCCACCGGGATCCCAAGCTTGGGCAAATACGTGCTCATCACCCGTTCCGGCGGCGGAATGATTTCCTCAAACGAGCCGGAATCCGCAATGGCGGCAATGCGTTCGCGGGCTTTTAGCTCATGGTAAGGCGTCTGGCTCATGGGGTTTGGGAAAGAAGAAGGTCGAGGGCTTGGCGCAGCCGCATTTTGATCACGACCGGGGCAGCGCCTTGGTCGTGGATGGTGATTTTTGTGCCACCCACGGCGTAGTGGTTGGCAAAATCCTTCAAGGCCGCCAGCCAGGAATCTTTGAAACCGGGGATCGAGGTTTCGACCGAGTAGGCCACTTCCCCGGCGGCGGCGGGGTTGGCTTCAATGAGAACCTCGAGGTTGCCCGAGCCGACGACACCGGCAAGGGCCCAGGATTTTTTGGGAGGCCAGGTTAAGGACTTGGAGGGATAAGATTGTTGAAATGCTTCCATGGGAATTTTACCAATCGACGAATTTGGCCGGCGGATCGTAAAGGCCGCCCGACCAGCGTACGAGGTCTTTGATTTCTTGCGCGGCAAGAAGGCTGCGGCTGGCGCGGGCGGGTGAGACACCGAGGTCTTCGGGCAATTGAATGATGCCGCGTTCGCGAAGCGCGGCCGTTTCCGAGGCCGAGCGTTTCAAGCCCACGGGCGTGTAGCCGGCCACCCCCCGTATGGCGGCGGTGCGTTCTTCATTGGAGCGGCAGGCCGCGAGATTTGCGATGCCTTCCTCGGTCACAACATGGGTGACGTCATCGCCGTAGATCATCACAGGAGCCACGCCTTGCATGGCGGCTTTGATGGAAGGGTCCTGCGCATCGAGAGATTCCACAAAGGTCGGCACGCGTCCGGTTTGGAAGGTTTCCACCATTTGAACAACCAGCTTGCGGCCTGGCAACGCGCCGGGGCCGGGGTTTGCTTCACGACCGGCCTTGAGCCATGCCTTCGAGGGGTGCCGCCGTCCTGTGGGCTGGCATCCCATGTTGGGTGCCCCTCCAAAGCCGGTGATCCGGCTTTTGGAGACCGTGGAGGAATTCCCGTGGATATCGATTTGAAGGCTCGCCCCGATAAACATATCGATGGCGTAGTGCCCTGCGAGTTGGCCCATCGGGCGGTTGGAATGAAAGCTTCCATCCCGTCCCGTGAAATAAATGTCGGGACGAGCCGCCGTGTAGCGCTCCATCCCGACCTCACCTCCCACGGAAAACACCGTGTCCACCCAGCCGGATTCAATGGCGGGAATCATGGTGGGCAGAGGGTTCACCATCCAGTATCTGCAAATTTTGCCTTTGAGCCCGAGTTCCTCGCCGTAAGTCGGCAGAAGCAATTCAATCGCCGAGGTGTTGAAGCCGACCCCATGGTTCAGGGACTCCACTTCGTATTTCTCGTAAATTCCCCGAATCGCAATCATCGCCATCAACACTTGCACATCGGTGATGGCGGCAGGGTCCCGCGTGAAGAGCGCGGTCAAATGCATGGGATAGGGAGCCTCAATCACAAAATCAACCTGGTCGGAGGGGATATCGACCCGGGGAAGCGAGTCCACGATTTGGTTGACCTGCGCAATCACCACCCCGTCATAAAAGGCCGTGGGCTCCACAATGGCGGGGGTCTCCTCGGTGTTGGCCGCCAGGAACAGATTGCCATCCCGGTCCGCTTGGGCGGCAGCGATCAAGGCCACGCGCGGCGTCAGATCCATATAGTAACGGGCGTATAACTCGTTGTAGGTGTGGATGGCTCCTATCGGAAATTTGCCACTGGCAAGCAGTTCGGCCACCGCGTTTCCCTGGGGGCCTGCGTAACAAAAGTCCACCTGCCGCACGACACCCTTTTTGAACAACTCAATGTGTTCGGGCAGCGTGATACACGACATCACAAGATGCAGGTCCTGCAAATCTTTGGGGTCAAGAGAGGCCAGTTGGCTGGCCAAAAAATCCGCCTGCTTTTGGTTGTCGCCTTCGAGGCAAAGAATATCGCCCTTCTCAATAATCGCCCGAAAAAGGTCGGCCGTTTTTTCGTGGGGAACGATTTTTCCCTGTGCCAAAGCCGAGGCCCGCTGAATTCTTGCCGATTTGTTGATGCGGCGAGTGTCTCTGGGGGTTTTTGGCATAGGGTTGTAGTGATAAGCCTTTTGATGCCTCAATCAAGGCAATATTTTTTGACAGCTCACGCCGAACATCGTCAGTCACGGCGCTCGGGACTTGCAGCGACTCGGAACTCGCGTATGATGACGGGATGCAATTATTGACTGACCGGGAGGTGCGCCTGATTGCCGCGGTGGTGGCTGCCGTGGTTTTGGGATTTGGCATTCAAACATGGCGTTCTCACGCGGCCATCGAACCGGTTCTTGTTGCATCTCCTGCCCGCTGATTCATGCAAAGTCTTGGATTTCACGAAGCCGTCGATGCCATTCATTTCCGCGAGCCACGTTATGCCAGGGAGGCCTATGCGTTTTTAAGGGATGCGTTGGAGTCCACGCTCAAGCGCCGCAAAAAAACCCGCAAAGAAACGGGGAGCCATGTCACGGCGGCCGAGCTTTTGGACGGGTTTCGCTTGCACGCCTTGCAGGAATTCGGGCCGATGACTCTCACCGTGCTGGATTATTGGGGCGTGCGGTCCTGCGAAGATATCGGGCACTTGGTCTTTTATTTGGTGGAGGCTGGTGTCTTTGGAAAAACCGAAGAGGACTCGCTGGAGGGATTCCGGGCGGGGTATGACTTCGAAGATGCATTTTCCCGCCCATTCCGACCGGAAGTTCCAATTTTGAACAATTCCGGGGATCGGAATGTCCGACATTATTCATGAATCGATTTTTTTTGCTCTCCTGTATGCTCGTAACAACCACTTTTCATGCGCCAGCCAAGTCCCCGGCTGACCAATCGCCCTCCCTCGTGCCGACAACGGCCCGCAAGCACACGCTCCCCAACGGCGTCACCGTCATCATCGAAGAGGACCGGAGCGCCCCCGTCGCCAGCCTTCAGGCATGGTGTGGAACGGGCAGCATCCATGAAGGCAAGTGGCTCGGAGCCGGGCTTTCCCATATTTTGGAACACATGCTCTTCAAGGGCACGGCGAAGCGACCGGCCGGGGAGATTGCCCGTCAAATCCAAGACCAAGGCGGGGGAATCAATGCCTACACCAGCTTTGACCGCACGGTTTATTGGATTGATGTGCCCGCCACGGGTGCCACCCAGGCTTTGGATATCCTCGCCGATGCCGTGCTGAATTCCACGCTTCCCGAAGAGGAATACACCAAGGAACAGGAAGTCATCCGCCGGGAATTTGCGATGGGGTTTGATGACGTGAACCGTCAAAGTTCCCAACTCATGCTCCGCACGGTTTTTGGCGAAAGCCCGTTCCGTCATCCGGTGATCGGCTACCTGGATGTTTACAACAAGCTGACCCGCGAGGATGTGATGGAATATTACCGGACCCGTTATGTACCGAACAATCTGACTTTCGTGATCAGCGGGGATGTGGATGGAGATGCGATCTTGAAGCAGCTGGAGGAGGTTTTCAAAGATATCCCGCGGGGGGCTTTGGAGCCTGTGTTTGTGGCCTCCGAGCCCGAGCAGTTGGGGCGGCGGGATGGGCATGAAGAATTTGCCGCCACAGAACTCAGCCGCTTGAATTTGGCATGGCGAATTCCCGGGTTGGACAATCCCGACACGCCGGCTTTGGAGGTTCTTGGCGAGGTGCTTGGCTCCGGACGCAGCAGCCCGCTCAATCAAGACCTGCGCGAAAAGCAGCGGCTGGTCCATCAAGTCGCCTCCGGGATGTTCAGCCTTCAAAGCGATGGGGTTTTTGTGATCCAAGCCGTGACCGACCCGGACAAGCGGGAGGCGGCCACCGAGGCAGCACTGGCCGTCGTTGAAAACCTGAAAAAGAATGGTCCGACGCCGGGTGAGTTGGATCGCGCCAAGCGGTCCCTGCTTGCTTCACAAATCTCGGGCCTTGAAACAGCACGCGGTCGGGCTTCCGACCTGGGCTCCAGCTGGCTTCTCACCAAAAATCTGAACTTTAGCCGCGACTACCTGAATGCCGTCTCTCACGTGACCGCCGCCGATCTGGTTCGCGTGGCACACAAATATTTGCGGACCGACCGCCTGAATGTGACGTCTCTCAATCCGGTCGGGACCCTTCAAGAATCCACCGCCTCCGCAGCGGCGACCAAAAAATCCGGGGTGCAAAAGTTCACGCTCTCCAATGGTCTGCGCCTTTTGGTGCGCGAAGATTCCCGGCTGCCGATGGTGACAGTCACGGCCACCTTCCAAGGCGGGGTCCTCGTGGAAACGCCGGACAATAATGGCATCACCAAACTTCTGGCGCGAACGCTCCTGAAAGGAACAAAAACCCGCAGCGCCTTGGAAATCGCCGAGGAAATCGAAGGGGTGGGGGGGCGCATTGGCAGCGATTCCGGCAACAACAGCTGGAGCATTTCTTCCGAAGTCATGGCCCCGGATCTCAAGGTTGCCATGGACGTGGTTGCCGATGTGATTGCCAATCCCGTGTTTGAGGCTGCGGAGTTTGACCTCGAAAAGCAGTCCCTTCTGGCCAGCATCAAGGCCGAGGACGAGCAGATCACCGCGGTGGCGAGGAATGCCACACGGGAAGCGTTTTTTGGGGATCATCCCTATGCCCTGCGCTCGGGTGGCAATGCGGCCAGCGTGGCGAAACTATCCCCCGAAGATCTCAAAGCCCTCCACGCCAAACTGGCCGTCGCCAAGAATGGGGTCCTGGCCGTTTTTGGAGATGTGGAAGCCCGGCAGGTCCTCAAAATGGCCGAGGCCACCTTTGGCAAGCTCAATGCCGGACAAGCGGCTTTCGATAACTTGAAATCTCCAGTGCTTCCCACCGAGCCGGTGATCACCCGGAAGGACATGGACAAAAAACAGGCTGTTCTGATGTTTGCTTTCCCGTCCCCCGGCATCCTTGCAGAAGACCGGGCCGCCATGGAACTTATCAATGAAGCGTCCAACGATTTGGGCTCCCGGTTCTTTGACCGGATCCGCGAAAAAATGGGGCTGGCCTACTTTGTGGGCGCAGGAAATCTCGCAGGCCCGGTTCCGGGGAGTCAGATATTTTATCTGGGGACCGATCCCGCAAAATTGGAAATCGTCACCAAAGAGTTCCGGGACGAGATTGCCATTATGGCAAAAGAAGGTCTCACGGAGGACGAACTTGCCCGCGCAAAAAAGAAACTCCTTGGCGGGGAGGCGATTCAAAATCAGAGCAATGGAGCCTTTGCCTCAAGCGTGAGTCTTGATGAATTGTTGGGTTTGGGCTATGACCATCACTTGAAGCGCGCCGAGGTCATCAACGCGGTGACTTTGGAAGACACCAAAAGGGCCGCTGCCAAATACCTCGGAGCCCCCGGCTATGTCCGGACATCCGTGGGTCCTGCCGGGCCAACAAAAACCAACTGATCCCACCATGCCAGAAATCCAACAAGCCCCACAAAGCGGGGAACTCACGCAACGATTCATCGCGTTTGTGCTGATGCACGCCCAGCAAGCCTCACTTTTTCTGGGGCAGATTCCGCACCCCCAAACCGGCAAAGCCGAAACAAATCTGGAAGCTGCCAAGCTGTTCATCGACCAGCTCGAAATGGTCCGCGAGAAAACGCGCGGCAACCTTTCCCAAGAAGAGTCGGGAATCTTGACCCATGTGCTTTCCGACCTCCAACTCGCCTTTGTGAAGGTCTCCTCCGGGGAGTCACCTGCCTTGGATACCGACCCTGCCCCGGCGCCTGTTGAAGAAGCTTCGCCCTCAACGTCCGAGGCGGCTGCCATCCCCGGCGAGGACGTGGCGGAAAATCGCAAAAAATTCACCAAAAGCTACGGGAGTTGATGGGGCGCTCTTCCGACCATTCGCGGGGTGATTCGCCAAATCTCCCGTCCCGCGTGATCAAAGTTGTTGCAGGTTGGGATCTTGTGACACGGGTGAGGGCCGTTCTGGGTGTCATTGCCCTGCTCTTCCTTGCGTATTTGCTGTTCTCCGACAAACCATGGTCCGTCGTGGTTCCGGAGGGCCGGACCATGAAGGTCGCACAATTTGTGACCATCTATGGATGGGCGGCGGCAGCCATCAACTTGGTGTTAACCTTGGTTCTCGCGGCCACATCCCCCCTTTGGCTGAATCCGAAACCCACGGCTCCCCGGACCTTCCGGGTCACCCCGCCCCGTTGGTTCTGGCCGCTTGTTCTTATTGCCATGGCCCTCGGGGCATGGTCGGGCTTTCCCCGGCTTGAGCAGGGCCTCTGGCATGATGAAGGCTACCCGCTTCGACGTGCCATTCTTGGGGAATATCGCACCAACCCCGATGGCTCGTTGAAACTCAAAGAGACGAAGTGGCTCGACGCTTTTTTCTTCTACTCCAAACCCAATCATGTGCCGCACAGCGTTCTTGTGAAGGCCAGCAATGACACGTGGCGGTTTTTCGCAAAGCCCGAGGGTTTGCAATTCAATGAAACCGCCATCCGGCTCCCCACTTACCTGGCCGGCATTGTCGCGATTGGAGCCCTTGCCCTCCTGCTTGGCAGGATGGGATTTTTTGCCGGTGGTGTCACAGCCGCCTTCATTGCCGCTCTGCACCCATGGATGTTGCGTTATGGCACGGAGGCGCGGGCTTATGCGTTTGTTCTCTTCCTTGTTCCGCTCTTGTTTTATTTCGCCTTGCGATTGCTGAATCATGGCACCTGGAAATGGTGGGGTGCCTACGCGGCTGGTCAGTTTCTCCTCCTCTACTTTTATCCCACCACGGTGTTTGTGTTGGTGGTTTTGAATCTCTGCCTGCCGGTGGCCCTTTGGTGGCAGTGGCGCGGCACCAAACAATTTGTTCCCCAGATGGGAAGGTGGGTGGCAGCGAATATCTTTGCAGCGATGGTCTATCTGCAGTTCATGCTCGCGTGCATTCCCCAGTTCCTGAATTATCTGGACGAGACCTACACTCTCGGAGATGTGGACTTCCGTTGGACACAAAATGCCCTGGCCCACATGCTGTCCGGCACCTCGTGGAATTATTCCCTGAAGTTTGATTCTCCCTATGTGGAACTCATGCCATGGGCGGTGCACCATCCAGGTCTTTTTGTGCTTGTTGTTTTTCTGGCCATTGCCGCTCTGGTGCTCGGGATTCTTGCGCTGGCACGCCGGAATAAAACGTTCGGGCTTTTGACCCTGCCAATGATTTTGCCGGCGGTCCTTTGTTACATTGAGGCCAGAGTCCGCAATGGCCACATGTTTGAGTGGTATATCATTTTTATTCTGCCCGGCTTGATCATGCTTGTGGCCGTGGGCCTTTCTCTGCCTTTCGAAGCTGCTCGCGGACGTTTTTCCAAATCCGTGGCCGTGGCCTGGCTGCTCCTTGTGCTTGTCTCCTTTGCGGTGTGGACCGAGCCCAAACGTGCCGTCCTTCGCTCAGCCGGCATGCAGCCCAACCGGGAATCCGTCCTTCTCACCAGACCATCCCTCAATCCCCATGATCCGCGTCAAAAGGAAATCCTCACGGCGACCTTCTTCGGACGTCCGGATCCCTACGACCCCCACATCAGGTTTGTCACCGGGAACCAAGGGCTGGAGGACGTGGTTCGGGAGGCCGATTCCGCTGGCAAGCCCCTGTTTATCAACCTCGGCTACCTGCCAACCGTCGAAGGGGAACACACCAACAAATACAAGTTTTTGCTGAAATCCGGATTTTTTGAAGATCTTGGCCGCATGCATGGCAACGAGCCAATCCAAGCCCGCCACGTCTTCAAATACCTGCCGGGCTCCGCCAAGGATTTTGATTTTTCCAGCATCCCCGTGGATCGGGGAAGTCCCGGCCGCGCGGAGCAATGAAAGCGCTACGGCTTTATCTTTTGTTCGGGATCCTTGGGCTTTCAAGCTGTACCAACAAGCCAAGTATCGCGGACACGCCAAGCACCGAGGCTCAACCCGCAGCCGATGCCGGACCGCTGACCGAAGATTCTGCCACCACCAAAAAGCCATGGAGTGAGGCGGTCTTTGGGTGGACAAAAAACCTGTTTCCCAAAAAGGAAAAACCCCCGGTGGCCACACCTCCGCAGTTGTTGGGGCAGATCCGTCAGGTCAACATGGAAAGTGGGTTTGTGCTGATCGATGCCTCGG
The DNA here is from genome assembly GCA_040881805.1 of Terrimicrobiaceae bacterium. Lineage (GTDB taxonomy): Bacteria > Verrucomicrobiota > Verrucomicrobiia > Chthoniobacterales > Terrimicrobiaceae > JAJTZA01. Next base: position 12,510 of record JBBECL010000284.1, read on the forward strand.
TTTCCTCATCCGCCAAGCCCGGAGACGCCTTGGTTTGCATTGCGAATCAGCGGGAAAAAGCCGACCTCAAGCTCACGGCTCTTCGCAGCGCGTCGTTTGTGATCGCGGATATCACTTCCGGGGACCCTTCGGTGGGGGATCGTGTTTACAAACGCTGAAGCCGCTTCATTCAGAAATTTAATTCAATAACTGATACCACGTGCTGCGGCGATGCGGTTCGTAGCCGGCTTCATGGATCAACCGCTCAATGTCCTTGGATCCCAACTTGAAGGTCGTGCCAGCGCTGGAGACCACATTTTCTTCCATCATCACACTCCCAAAATCATTCGCGCCGTAGCGCAGGGCCACTTGGCCGATGCGGGGACCTTGCGTGACCCACGAACTCTGGACATTCTCAAAGTTGTCCAAATAGATCCTTGAGATAGCCTGCATGCGCAAATACTCGGCCGAGGTTACGGTCTCGGCCTTGAGCCGTGTGTTTTCGGGTTGGAACGTCCAGCAAATGAAGGCCGTGAAGCCTCCGGTATCGTCCTGGGTTCGGCGCAGGCGGTCCAGGTGTTCGATACGATCATCCAAGGTCTCGACATGACCAAACATCATCGTCGCACTGGATCGCATTCCCAAGTTATGCGCGATCCGCATGACATCCAGCCACTGGTCGGATTTGCATTTCAGTGGCGCAATCCGATCCCGCACCGCATCCACCAAAATCTCGCCGCCCCCTCCGGGGATCGAACCAAGGCCGGCTGCTTGGAATTTTTCGATGACCTCGCGCAGGGGCATCCCGAACACTTCGGAGAAATGATTGAACTCCGGCGGGCTGAAGCCGTGGATGTTGATCTGTGGGTATTTTTCCCGGATGTGGGAAAGCATCGTGAGATAAAAATCGATGCCAAGCTTGGGATGATGCCCCCCCTGAAGCAGAACCTGCACTCCACCTTACGCCGCGAGTTCATCAAGCTTCCGGTCAATGTCTTCCAGACTCAACACATAGTGGTCATCGTCTTTCTCCGTGCGATAAAACGCGCAGAACTTGCAATAGACGTTGCACACATTGGTGTAGTTGATGTTGCGATCCACAATGTAGGTGACGACGTCATTCCCCTTGCCGCCATAGGCATCGGCTTTGGCCAACTCACGCCGGCGATCGGCCAGCGCTCCCAATTCTTCAAGCGGAAGTTGGTGGAGAATCCGGGCGTCGTCCTGAGAGATGCGTTCCCCATCAAGGATGCGGTCAATGAGTGTGGTCGAATTGGCAGATATCACGGCGGCAACATAAATCCATGTGGCTCGCAGGTCAACGGGGCAACGTGGGTTTCAGCGATTGATACCCGCAAAAGGCAGCCAAGAAACCCGTTCCGGGTTCCCCTACGTCCCTCCTTCGTCTTTTGTTGTCTGGATCGCTGACGTCAGGTGATCAATGGCCGTGGTGGTATGACCTGAGGTGAGTGTGATTCTCAGTCGGGCCTGCCCGCGGGCCACGGTCGGAAAGCGGATTGCCGGAACGAGAAACCCGGCTTCCAGCAGCAGCGCGGAGATCTGCAAGGCCTTATCCTCTGCGCCAAGAATGATGGGGATAATCGGGGAGGGGGACAGCGGAAGCTGAAGGTTCCCGCAAAGCCTCCGCACGTTGCCATGGAGTGCGGAGATCAGGCTCCCGGCCGTTTGGGGATTCGAAAGCAGGCGAATCGCGGCGCTGGCTGCAGCGGCTGCGGAAGGCGGAGGAGACGTCGAAAAAACAAAGCTCCGGGCCCGGTTGATCAGAAATTCCCGAAGGGATCCCGCTCCACACACGTAAGCCCCTGCCGACCCCAGGGCTTTCCCCAAGGTCCCCATTTGTAATTCAATCCGGTGTGCAACACCCAGAGCATCGGCCAACCCCCGCCCCCCTTCGCCCAGAACCCCCACACCATGAGCCTCATCCAACAGGAGCCAGGCCCTGTAATGGTCCTTCAATTCCACGATGTCTGCGAGCGGGGCCAAATCCCCATCCATGCTGTAAACCGACTCTGCAAGGATCAGGATCTTGCCTTCAGGATATGTTTTGCGAGCCCAGAGCAAGCGGGACTCGAGCGCCGCGAGGTCATTGTGGGGAAACACCCGAAGGGTGGCCCCGCTCATCTGTGCTCCATCCACGAGGCAGGCATGACACAATTTATCCAGAATAATCACGTCACCCTTTCCCACCAACGCGGGAATCGCTCCCAAGGCTGCCGCGTAACCGGAGGAGAACGTCAGTGCGGCCTCGCAGCGTTTGAATGTGGCCACGTCGGCCTCGAGTTGGAGGTGCTCCGGCAGAGTTCCACAAATCAGACGCGAGGCCCCGCTCCCGGCACCAGCACGGCTGATGGCCTCTTGGGCCGATTGGCGCACCTCAGGGTGGTTCGCCAACCCAAGATAGTCATTTGACGAAAAATTGTGGAGGGTCTTTCCCTCCGATTCCACCATGGGTCCCTGGGCGGGGGCAACCATGGAG
>JBBECL010000285.1:0-14929 GCA_040881805.1 Terrimicrobiaceae bacterium
ATACAGACATAATGCCGACGACGTTTCGTTTTGATTTGCATGTTCACTCTTGGTTTTCGGCGGATGCGGCGGATTCCCCGGAGAAGATGGTTGCCGCGGCAAAACGGCGTGGGCTGTCAGGGATTGCGATCACGGATCATGACACGTGTGCGGCGCATGCGTATTGTCGGGAGAAGGGGCTTTCCCGGGAGGACGGATTGCCGGTGGATGGGTTTCTGGTGGTGCCGGGGGTGGAGGTGAGCACCTTGGACGGGCATTTGTTGTGTGTTGGGACCACATTGCCGGATCTGAGTTCTTGTGAGGCGATCGAGGTTTGTGCGGAAATTAATCGGCGCGGAGGCATCGCGATTCCGGCCCATCCCTTCGATCTCTGGCGATCGGGCATCCGAAGTCTTGTGCTCGATAATCTTCCGATCAAAGTGCTTGAGGGGTTCAACTCGGCGGCCACATCGAAGTCCTTTAACCAGCGGGCTTTCGCGTATGCGAGAAGTCGTGGGCTGGTGACAACGGCCGCAAGTGATGCGCATCATGCCAGTGCGGTGGGGGTGAGTCATACCGCCTTGGAACTTCCCGAGTTGTCGGTGGCGGCGTTGGTTGCGCAGCTGCCGCTGGGCGCGACGCCTCATGGCAAATATCTCAGCCTGCGGGAGGGATTCAAAAAGCATTTTGCGAATTTTTTCCGGAAGAAAGGAGCTCCGAAACCCGATGACATCTGAAGCTTTTTCACCACGAAAGAAGCTGTCGCTTGTGGCAGCGTTGTTGGCCCTTGTTTTGGTGGCAGGTGCCGCGTGGTGGTTGGCGGGATGGATGGAAAAAGCGCCGATCCCGTCATCAGGCGGCCTCTATTTTTTTGCAAATCCCGCGATTGACGTGCCATCTTTTGCGCAGGCCGACTTGCGTTGGGGTCAGGACAAGCTGGGGGCCACGGAGGGGACTCTGGCCGCGGAGGGGTGTGCGGTGGCCAGCGCGGCCATGACACTTGCCGCGCACGGCATGGATGTGGATCCCGGCCGGTTGAATGCCTTTCTGCCTGAGACGCCCGGCGGTTACACTCCCCAAGGGTGGATTTATTGGGAGAAGGCGGTGGAATTTGACCCGGGCTTTGTGGAGCGGCTTTTGCCTCATTATGAGGACGCGCCCTCCTATTTCTTGATGGATTGGAATTTGATGCAGGGAAACCCTGTGATCGCCCGGCTGCGTTATCCGAATGGCATCACGCACTTTGTGGTGATTTGTGGTAAGCAGGGATTTGATTATTTGATCAGGGATCCCGGCCATGGCTTTGAGCGGGGCGTGTATCCGCTCAAAGATTTTGGAGGCCCGATTGAGGCCATTCGATTTTACAAGGTGCCTTGAGGGGGAGCGTCAACCGATCCATCAAAATTCAAAAATCAACACTCCGCAATCGTCAATTGCTCCCCTTTATTTAAGGATGACGCTTGTGGAGGTCGACTCCACTCGCATCCGTCGCTTCAGTGAACAGCTTTGGCCCTGACCCGAAAGCCTCAGAACGGGATGTCGTCATCTTCCGCCGGGGCGGCGGGTTCTTGGCGGGGGGGCGTGGGTCGGGGAGACGACTGGCGGGCGGGGGCCTCGTCATCTCCGCCCGAGTGGCTGCTGTGCGATCCGCCACCACCGGAGCCTTTGGCACCAAGGAGTTGGATGCCGTCAGCGACAACGCGGAGTTTTGAGCGCTTTTGTCCGGACTGTTTATCCTCCCAAGTGTCGAGTTGCAGACGACCTTCAATAAAAAGCGGGTTCCCCTTTTTGCAATACTGATTGACGATTTCCGCGGTGCGGCCCCAGAGGGTCACATCAATAAACGTTGTCTCCTCGCGTTTTTCGCCACCATCGGTGCTATAGACGCGATTGACGGCCAGCCCGATGTCGGTGACGGCTGTGCCCTTGGGGGTGTATTTGACTTCCGGGTCCCGGGTCAGGTTCCCGATCAACATCACTTTGTTCAGATTTGCCATGGTGGGTGGGTTTGCGGGTTGTTACGCTGCGGCGGGTTGGGCGGCTTCCGATTTTTTGTCGGGAAGCACCAAGTAGTTTTGAATGGTGACGTCTTGGTCGAGCTTGAGCTTGGCGCGGAGCTTGTCAATGAGTGCCGGTTCGGCTGCAAAGATAAAGTTCGCGAAGTAGGCGGTGTTTTGGTGTCTGTGCTCGTAGGCGAGTTCCCGCTTTTCCAAGCGCTGAACTTGTTCAACTTCGGCTCCTTCGGCTTTGAAAAATTTTTCGAGGCGGTCGATGGTGTCTTTGATGGTGTCGTCTTTGCCTCGGGTGTCGAGGGCAAGCAGGGCTTCGTAACGTCGTTTCATGATGTTTGGTTCTGGTTGTTAAAAGTGTTCATGGCCGATTCGATTCCGTGGGCGTTGGCATGGTCGGCCGCATCTGCGGCCCGGAGGACCCCTTTTTCGGCCAAGGGACGCTCGCCTATAGAAAACTTGGAGAGAACGAATTCGTCGAGAGGAATCTGCCCCCGGTCGCCGATTCCGACGCGGAGTCGGGGAACCGCTTCCGTGCCAAGGTGGACCAACACGGATTCCAGGCCGTTGTGTCCTCCGCTGCTTCCACTGCGGCGGAGACGCAACTCGCCAAGGGGCAAACTGGCGTCGTCGAGGATCACAAGCACCTCCGGGGCTTCGATGCGGAAGTATCGGGTGTAGTTGGCAACGGGCTCTCCGCTGAGGTTCATGAACGTTTGAGGCTTCATATACATCCGTCCTCCGCAGGAGGCGACTTGCGCATCCCATTTCTGCTCATTGGAAAAAAGCGAGGCGGCGCGCCGGGCAAGTTCGTCCACCACATCGAAACCCACGTTGTGCCGGGTTCCTGTGTAACGCTCGCCGGGGTTGCCAAGTCCAACCACCAGCCGGAAGACCGGTTCGTGCTCCATGCTGGGAAATCAGGCTACTTTTTGTCCCCCGCAGGAGCTGCTTCCGTTTTCTTTTCTTTGATCACCTCGGGAGCTGTGGGGGCCTCAACCGCGATGGTCTCGTCTGCCACGGTCGGCTCGGACACCAGGAAGGCCGTCAGTTCGGCGTCGGTGTCGGCGGTCACGCCTTCGGGAAGGGCGATCTGCCCGACGTGTAGCGATTCGCCCACGTTGAGGTTCGAGACGTCCACCATGATGATTTCCGGCAAGTTTTTGGGCAGGCAGCGGATGGGCAGCACCCGGATGCTTTGTTGAAGAAGGCCACCGTAGGTTTTGACCCCAATGGCTTCGCCGATGGGCTCGAGGACCACCTCGGCGCTGATTTCTTCGTTCATGGAGACCTCATGGAAATCAACATGGAGAATATCGCCGCGCACGGGATGATGTTGGATTTCTTGGATCAGAGAGAGGCGATTGGAGGTCTTGCCGCCATCCTGGATTTCAAGTTCGACGAGAATGTTCTCACCCACCGAACGGGCCAGCAGGACTTCGATGTCGCGCTTTTTGATTTCCAGGTTGGAGGGGGTGCTTTTTCCACCGTAAATGATCGCCGGGATGCCGCCGCGGGCGCGGACGGCTTTGACAGCATTGCGTCCAGCTTCTGCTCGGGCGCTGGCGGAGAGTTTGACTTGTTTGGCCATAGGATTGTTTTTGAATTAGGTGTTGAGATCGAAGAGTGAGCTCACCGACTCGTCGTCATGAATACGCCGAATGCCCTCGCCCATCAACTGGGCGACCGAGAGCACTTTGACTCTTGATTCGCCGGAGCTGCGCACGGGGACACTGTCCGTGGTAATGAGCTCCTTGATTTCGGAGTTCCTCAACCGTTCGACCGCCAAATCTGTCAGAACCGCGTGGGAAACGCCAGCATAAATATTTTTGGCCCCCTGGTCTCTGAGAATGCCGGCTGCTCCGGTGAGGGTCCCGGCGGTCTCGGTGAGGTCATCCACGATGATCACATTGCGATCCGCGACGTCTCCAATCACCGCCACAGGCTCGATTTCGGTCGCTGTTTTGCGCTTTTTCACCACGATCGCCAAGCCGGCGTTGAGGGCTTGGGCGTAGGCGGAGGCCATTTTGACACCTCCCACATCCGGGCTCACGACCACGAGGTCATTCAGGCCCAGGCTGCGCAGGTATTGGATCATGACCGGCAGCGCGTGGAGATGATCCACGGGAATATCGAAAAAGCCCTGGAGTTGTTGGGCGTGCAGGTCCATGGTCAGGACGCGGTTCACCCCGGCGGCAACCAGGAGGTTTGCGACGAGTTTTGCGGTGATGGGAACGCGGGGTTGGTCTTTGCGGTCCTGACGTGCATAACCAAAAAACGGAATCACGGCGGTGATCCGGGAAGCGCTCGCGCGGCGGGCGGCGTCCACCAAGATCAGCAACTCCATGAGATTTTGATTCGTGGGAGGGCAGGTTGGCTGGACGATGTATACGTCGCGGCCACGAATGTTTTCGTTGATTTTTACAAACGTCTCACCATCGGGAAACGAAGACACTGTGGCGTCGCACAGGGGCTGCTCCAGATAGGCGCAGATAGCCTTGGCAAGGGAGGGGTGGGCACTGCCGGTGATGATCTTCATTTGACGCGACCTGGGGGCGAAGCCGCCAGCCGGGGTTTCCTGCAAGGAGGAGAGGGGGCTCAATTGAGTGGCTCCGGGGTGGGAGGCGGGTTCAGTGGGATCGTGGGCTCAAGCCGGATCTGGGCCAGGCGGCGGATGTAGGCTTCTTGCATCATTTCACTCTTCATTTTGAGCGAGCTGTCGAGCGAGGCCACCTTTTTGAACAGCAACCGGTAATACTCGCGCAAAGCCGCCCGGCGGTCTTCGAGTGTGGTGGCCCCGTCGGCGCGCTCCATCATTCTCACCACCTGGGGATCCTGCTCGGCCTTCACGCGAACCTCGCGGTAGCGGATGTTGAGCTCGCGCAGCTTCTCGGCTTCGCTCTCAACCACCACGGCGGGAGGAGGAGCCAGGGGCATCTCATCCGGCACAATGGCGTTGGGATCGGTGAAGGCTTCATCGGGAAGAGCAAAATCGGTGCGAGGTGGCAGAGGAATCACGTCTTCGGTGGTCAGGGGCGCTCCTTCGGAGGAGGGCTCCAGCGATTCCAATGTTCCGACTTCGCTGGTGGGAAGATCCGTCACGGTGGTTTCGATGGTTTCGACGGTGGTTGCCGTGGTCGTTTCCGTGGCAGCCCCGGGGGTTGGCTCTGAGGTTGCCTCAGGCGTGACTTCGGGAGTTGGGGTCACCACCTCCGAGGCGGGTGCCGGGGTGGGAGAAGCTGTCGGTTCCGACTGGGCACAAGCCAACCCCGCCGTGAAAAGGAATATCAAAAGTGTCCGCCACATAGGAAACAATGAATCCATGAAGCCCAACCCGGACGCAACGCTTTTCTTCGGGAAAATACCTGAAAGCCGGGAAATCCCTACCGAATGGACTGCGAAAAGTAGGGCAATAGCTGAACCTCGTTTGCGGTAGGGATCAAAAAATGGATCGGCAAGGCGTTCGGCAAGAATCGCCGGTCCCGCAATATTCTGGAATTTCTTGTGAGGGACAGCAGCGCCGCTCTGTTTGAGTTTCGTGATCCCGGCAATCAGGACGCGGGCGTGGTGGCCGGGTCTCGAACGGTTTTGGGATCTTCCCCGCGTTTGAAGAACGCAATTTTGTCGAGCCAGCGTTCCTGGAAGTTTTCCATACAGACATAAAAAACCGGCGTGCAGAAGAGCGTGAGGATTTGGGCCACGATGAGGCCACCCACGATACACAGCCCCATGGGTTGACGTGACGACCCGTCGGCCCCAAACCCAAAGGCCATGGGCAACGCCCCGAAGATCGCAGCAAAGGTGGTCATCAAAATGGGGCGCAGCCGCTCAACGGCCGCTTCCACAGCGGCGGCCTCAATGCCCAATCCCTCCCTTCGGCGCTGGATGGCAAAGTCCACCAGCATGATCCCATTTTTTTTGATCAATCCCAACAGGAGGAAAAGGCCGATAAATCCGTAAAGGTCCAGGGTCATTCCAAAAGCCAAAAGCGTGGCGAGTCCTCCCAAGCTGGCCACTGGAAGCGTGGATAACACGGTGATGGGATGGATGTAGCTCTCGTACAAAATACCTAAAATGATATACATGACAAAGATCGCGATAATCAGAAGGACGACCATCGCTTGAACGGTCTGAATAAATTGTTGGCTGGTCCCTGCGGGAGATCCGGTGACGGTGGGAGGGATGATCTGCTGAGCTGCAGCAAGGAGAGCATCTGTGGCTTCGCTGGCAGGAAAATCGGGTGCGAGATTATAAAAAATGGTCACCGAGGTGATTTGATTCACGTGGCTGATGGATTCCGGGCCGGTCCGGGTGCGGGGCCGAACGAGAGAGCCCATGGGCACGAGTTGGTCCTCATGATTTCGGACCCACAACAAATTGAGATCGGGCAGCTGGGAGCGCTGTTTGTCAAGCAGTTCAAGGATCACCCAATAGACGTTGAGCGGTGTCTGGATCTGACCTGTCATGCTCTGTGCAAAGGCGACAGCCAGCGTGTTTTCGATGGCCTCTGCCGTAACTCCATAACTGTAAGCCTGATCGCGAAGGATCTCGAGTTCCTCGAAAGGCGTGTTCATGCGCATGTCGCTGGACACTTGGGCAAACCCCTCGGTTTTGCGCAATTCTGCCAGCAACTTCTCAGCCGTCTGGTAAAGCAAGGCGGGGTTGGTGCTGGTGAGCTGATAAGCGTATTGGCCCTGCATATTGGAGGTGGCACCGGTGTCAATTTCCAGGCTCGGATAGGGTTGAAGGAGCGGGGTGACGCCGGGAATCTGTTCCGTCACTTTGGCATTCACGGACCGCGCGATTTCCGCGATCGGTGCGCGGGTTCCTTCCGGCTTCAGCAGCAAAAATCCGAGACCCATCGATGTGGTCAGCTGGCTGTTTTGCAGCCCGGTCACCGTGATCGCTTGGTCCACGCCGGGTTCGGCTTCAAACAGTTTCATCATTTGCTTTTGGTAGGCCTGCATCCGGGCGGGAGAAGTTCCCTCGGCGGCAAGAAAAACCCCGCGAATCATTCCACTGTCCCCCACAGGCAGAAAACCTTTTGGCACCACCACAAACAACCAAATCGTCCCCACCAAGGAGATCACCCACACGGCAAAGGCCAGGACATGATGCCTCATGGTCCATTGCAACAAACCTTTGTAAGAGTCCCGGAACGCGTTGAAACCGCGATTGAATTTTTGTTGATACGCATTCTCACCCTGGGACTTGCGAAGCAGCCGCGAACACACCATCGGGGAAATCGCAATGGCCACCACCCCCGAAAGCACAATCGCGACCACAATCGTGATGGCCATCTCGTGAAACATGCGGCCGATCAAGCCCGGCATAAAAATGATGGGAATAAAGATCGCCGAAAGCGAAAGCGTCATCGACATCACGGTGAAACTGATTTCCTTGGCACCCAGCAAAGCCGCCAGCGTTGGTGGTTTGCCCTGATCGAGGTGCCGGACAGTGTTTTCCAGAACCACCACGGCATCATCCACCAGCAGCCCGACGGCCAAGGTGAGCGCCATGAGCGAGAGATTGTCGAGGCTGTAACCCAGCATCAGCATCACGGCGAAGGTTCCCAGCAACGCGAGCGGAAGGGCGACCACGGGAATGACGGTTTCCCGCACGCGACCGAGAAAAACAAACACCACCAGCACGACCAGCGCAAAAGCGATGAGGATCGTCAGTTTGACATCATTGATGCTGTCCACGATTTGGACGGATCGGTCAAAATTCACGTAGGCTTGGATCGAGGCTGGCAGGGAGGGTTGCAAATCGTCCAGGGTTTTGTGAACGGCTGCGGCCACTTGCACATCATTTGCTCCCGGGGCGGGCGTCACAGCCACCACCAACGCGGCCGCTTTGGGTGGCATCCAACTCGTCCAGAACTCCATTTTCAGGTATTGGCTCTGAAGGCTGTCCTTGGCGTGCGCGACATCTCTCAGCCGGACGGGCGCCCCGTTTTCATAACGAATAATGATGTCCTCATAATCACCGGCCGCAAGGAGCTGACCCATCGGGTTGATGATGTATTGCAGGGTGTTCCCATAAATCACCCCACCGGGGGTAAAGACATTGGCGCTCTGAACCGCGTTTGCCACGTCAAGGACGGTGAGGCCCCGGGAGGAAAGGGCATTGGCATCCATTTGAATGCTCACGGCCCGAGGTGATCCATAAACCGAGGCGTTCGAGACGCCTTGAAGCATCATCATCCGCTGAGCGACCATGTTGTTCGCATAGTCATAAAGATCAGCCAGGGTGAGGGTGTCCGAAGCCATTGTGATATAGACAATGGGCTGGGTGTTCGGGTTGGTGGTTTGAAAACTGGGAGGTGCCGGCAGATCGTTGGGGAGATTTCCCATGGCCCGCTGGATCGCGGCTTCCACCTCGGCCTCGGCCCGCCCCATGTCCTTGCCCAGCACAAATTGCAAAATGACGCTGCTCGTGCCTTCCTGATTTTTTGAGGTCACAAGACCCAGCCCCTCAATCTGCATCATCTGAATTTCCAACGGCGTCGAGACATTGTTCGCCATGATCTGCGGACTGGCCCCCGGATAATTTGTTGTGACCGAAATCACCGGATACGCCACATCGGGCAAATCGCTGACCGGCAGGGCAAAGTAAGAAATGGCTCCAAAGATCGCCACGGTGATCGCACACAAAGTCGTCATCACGGGCTTCCGGATGAATGGCTCGGAGAGATTCATAAACAACCCCCTGAACAGATTCCACCAATCTTCGGTGCGTGAGCCTTGGGAAGCGTCGGCTTCATTTTGTCGGCGGGTTCCATGCCACAGGATTGACGGCTTTTCCGGTGACCAAACCCAGTTGACCCGCCGTCACAACCTGATCGCCCGCTTGAATCCCCTCGGTGATCACCACCCAATCCGTGAGTTGCTCCCCAACGGTCAGGTTTCGCTGTTCGACCGTTTTGTCTTGGCGGATCACAAAGGCATAAGGCCCCGCTTGCCCAACCATCACACAAGGAGCCGGAATCACGACCGCATCTTTGAGCGTCGTGAGGATCAAGCGGACATTCACGAACAAGCCCGGCCACAGCGTTTGTTTATCATTCGCAAGTGTGGCCTGAAGGCTCAGCGTGCCGGTCTCGCTGGCAATATTATTATTCAGGAAGGTCAACTTTCCGGTCAAAACCTCCCCGGGTGAACCCGGAACCGCAACCTCAACCGGCAGTTCCCCCTTCGCAAAATAGGACCTCACCCGGCCAAACTCATTTTCGGAAATGGTAAAGTCCACATAGATGGGATCGATCGTTTGGATGTTGATGATCTGGGTTTGGTTGGCCGTGACGAGGTTGCCCGCATCCATGGCATAGAGTCCGGCTTTGCCGGCAATGGGCGTTTTGATCGTGCAGTAACCCAGATTGATTTGCGCATCTTCAACCTCGCCCTCTGCGGCCTGCACCGCGCCCTGCGCGTCCAGGGCATCCACTTGCGCGGTCTGCAAATCCGCAAGGTCGATGGTTTTGGTTTTGAAGAGCCCGGTCTGGCGCTCCAAGGTGAGTTGGGCATTGACCAACTTGGCCTTTGCCGATTCGAGGGTTCCCTCGGCTTCCTTCAAGGCGGCCTGATAAGGGGCCGGATCAATCTCCGCGATCACATCCCCTGCCTGGACGACCGCCCCCTGGGCCACAACAAATTTTAAGAGGTTCCCGGTCACTTGCGCTTGAAGGGTCACATTCGCCACGGTCGAGCAGTTGCCAAAGGTCTCCACTTGGAGGGGGACATCCTCGGTTTTCGCCACGGCAAAATTGACAGGGGGAGGTGGTGGCGAAGTCGCTTGCGGTGTCTTTCCGCAGCCCGTCAAAACACAACAGGCAAGAAGGATGGCGGCCACATGTTTCATCAACGTCGCTTGGTAAAGTCCCGCAGGCCTTGTGTCAACTCCCGCGTGCGGGCAGATCAGGAGAGGGCACATCATGGCAACGGAGTCGCGCGCGGACGCCCCGGCAGAGTGTGGCCGCGACATCGCCCGGCATTTGCCATGAGAATGCGTGTTGTAGCCAAGGCATTGTGCTCGCCTTCGTCTGCGCGAACCGTGGTGTTCTGTTGGCCGTGTTTTCTTCCAACATCAACCTCTTGGAATCACACCCCCCGAGTGCTGAACGCACTTTCCGCAAGCCATGTGTGAATATCCTGAATGACCGTTTCCCGGTCAAAGTCGTTCCACAACACATGATAGGCCTCGGGGTATTCAAGAAAGGTTTTGTCTTCGGCGGGGAGGAGGTCGTACCAACCTTTGACCTGATCCGTGCGGATAAAAATGTCTTTCCCCGCGGCAAGCACCAAGGAGCGTGTTTGGATTTTTTGAGCGCAGTGAGGCATGATTTCCATGAGCCGCCCCATGCCATCCAACACGGAGAACGAGAAGGCTCCGATGTGCTGCGGGCCTGTGCGTTGGAGTGCAAGCCATTCCTCATCTCGCGAGGTTTGTGGCATCCGGTTTGTTCCGCTCACAAACCAACTGGGTTTCAGCCGGGCGCGAGGAATCACGCGGGCCGCCCAGCGCAAGGCCAATCGCACAATCCCCGGAGTTTCCCGGGAAAGGGTCACCACGGGGACAGAAAAAATCACCCCATCCGTGGACGGCAGGGGAACATCGTTCGCAAGACTCCACGCCACAAGCAAGGCTCCGAGGCTCTCGCCACACAGGAAAAATGGTTTTCCCGGCTGATGGTTTTCCCTGGCGAATGCTGAGAGATCGTTGGCAATCCCACGCGGGTCCAGAGACGTCCCGCGTCGCCTTTCCGAGGGATCCTGTCCCTGCCCGCGCACGGTCGCCGCATACCCGACAAAGCCCTTGGTGGCCAGGTGGGACGCCAACGAATCGAAGTCGCTGATTGCCCCCCCCAACCCATGCACAAACACGATCACGGCCGAGGCCTTTGCCGCATCACCCCAGCATTTGGCCGGGAAACTCGTGCCGTCCGGAGCCTGCCACTCGAAGTCCATGGGATTTGCGGGGAGGAGCGTTGGTGACCCGGGTTGGCCTCCTCAGGTTCCCAGAAGGAGCCTCGCCGGATTCTCGATGCAATCTTTCACACGCACAAGAAAGGTGACCGCCTCTTTGCCATCAACCACCCGGTGATCGTAGCTGAGCGCCAGATACATCATGGGACGAATCACAACTTTGCCGTCCACGGCCATCGGGCGCTCTTGGATTTTGTGCATTCCAAGAATCCCACTTTGGGGAGGGTTCAAGATCGGGGTGCTCAACAAGGATCCATAGACACCCCCATTGGAAATGCTGAAAACCCCACCCTGCAAATCCTCGATGGAAATTTTTCCCTCGCGCGCCTTGGCGGCATAACCAGCCAGCGCACCTTCCACTCCGGCAAAGCTCAGTTGGTCGGCATCCCGAACCACAGGAACCATCAACCCACGATCCGTGCCAACAGCGACACCGATGTCATAAAAATGATTCAACACCAACTCTTCGCCATCCATGCGGGAGTTGATGGACGGCACGGCCTTGAGGGCATCAACCACGGCTTTGATAAAAAAGGACATGAACCCGAGCTTCACCCCGTGTTTTTTGCCAAATTCATCCTGTATCGCCTTGCGGAGCTGCATCACCGCACTCATGTCGCATTCGTTGAAGGTGGTGAGGATTGCCGCATTGTGCTGGGCAGAAACCAGCTGTGTGGCGATTTTGCGGCGAAGCGGCGAGAGTTTTTTGCGTGTGAAACGCCCCTCGGCGGAAGTCGCCGGTTTTACAGCTGGCTCGGATTTCGGAGGTTGGGGGGGGGCGGGTGCTTGGGCCTTCGGCGTTGGTGCTGGGTCGGCCTTTGCGGCCGGCGGAGGCTCCGCGGAAGCAGTGGGCGTGGCCGGGATCGGCGGCGTGGCTCCCGGTGCCAAAGACTCAATACGCGCGACGGATTGACCGATTTTGACTTCCTCTCCCTCGGCGACCTCGGTGCGAAGGACCCCGGTCTCCGGGGCATTCACTTCCGTGGACACTTTGTCGGTTTCCAAGGTGAAAAGAACGTCTCCGGCGGCGACGGTTTCCCCGTCTTTTTTATGCCACACGGAAAGGATGCCCGTGGAAATGGATTCCCCCACGGCAGGGACTTTGACTTCGATGCTCATTGATGGATCAAGATTACACTTCGAACGCTTGTTTGACCAGCGCGGCCTGTTGGGCGAGGTGAACGTGCATGGAACCGGTTGCTGTGCTCGCGCTGGCCGGGCGCCCGGCATAATGGATGTAGCCCGGGAAAAGATTCAGGAGCCGCGGGAGAATAAATGTCCAGGCTCCCATGTTTTCCGGCTCTTCCTGGCACCACACGTGCTTTTTGGCATTGAGGTAGGGGGCACAGACCCGCCGGACTTTTTCCACGTGGAGGGGATATAACTGCTCGATGCGAATGATCGCCGCCTTGGATTCCAAACCGTTTTCCTGACGGTATTTTTGCAAGTCGTAGAAAACTTTGCCCGAGCAAAAAATGATGCGCTCCACGGATTCGGGGCCGGGAGTGTTTTCGTCGGCAATGATTTCGTAAAACCGGGAGTTTGTAAAATCCTCGGTGCGCGAGACGGTCTGATCGTGATTGAGCAGGCTTTTGGGCGTCATAATAATCAGCGGCTTGCGATACCCCCGGTGAACTTGACGCCGGAGGGCATGAAAATACTGCGCGGGCGTGGTCAGGTTGCAAACCTGCATGTTGGTTTCCGCGCAAAGCTGCAAGAATCGTTCCAGCCGCGCGCTGGAGTGTTCCGGCCCCTGGCCTTCGTAACCGTGCGGAAGGAGCATCACCAACGAGCTCGGGCGTCCCCACTTGGACTCGGCAGCGGCAATAAATTGATCAATAATGATTTGCGCCCCATTGGCAAAATCGCCGAACTGTGCCTCCCAGAGACACAACATCTCGGGGAAATCCATGGAATAACCATAATCAAAACCCAAAACCGCATACTCGGAAAGCGGACTGTTGTAGACGCAAAATCTTGCCTGGTCGGGGTCCAAATTCGAGAGGGGAATGTAGCGCTCCCGCGTGGCCTCATCATACAGCACACTATGCCTCTGACTGAACGTTCCCCGGCGGCTGTCCTGACCGGAGAGTCGCACGGGAGTTCCCTCCAAAAGCAGGGCACCAAAGGCCAGGGCCTCGGCGAAAGACCAATTGTAAGGTCCCCCCGCTTTCCAAACCTGCAAACGCCGCTCCAACAAAATGCGACGAATTTTGGGAAGCACCCGAAAACCCTCAGGGACGGTGGTCAACACTCCCACAATCCGGTCCAAGGTTTCTTTGGAAATTCCCGTGGGCACCGGCTCGTGCGAATAAGGCAATTGAAAGATGGCCGTGGAGCCAGCAAATTCGCCCTTCGCCGCGTCGGCGGCCCCCCCCCCCTTCACCAACTGCAGCGCTTCGTTCAGCTCTTTGATGGCCTCCGCTTTGATCCCTGCCGCCGCCTCCTCGGAGACCGTATTGAGATCTTTGATCTGACCCCAAAACACCTCGCTCGGGAGTGGATGGGCTTTGATTTTTGCGTAGAGTTTTGGCTGCGTGAAATTGGGTTCGTCCCCCTCGTTGTGGCCATGACGGCGGTAGCAATAGATATCAATCACCACATCGCGACCAAAGGTCTGACGGAATTCCAGAGCGATCTGGGCCACTTCGATGACGGCCATGGGGTCTTCACCGTTGACATGGAAAATCGGGGCCTCGATCATTTTGGCCATATCCGTGCAATACGGAGTTGAACGGGCATCAGCCGGCATCGTTGTGAACCCGATTTGGTTGTTCACCACGATGTGAATGGTGCCGCCCGTGCGATATCCGGGCAACTGCGAAAGATTGAAAGTTTCGGCGATCACCCCCTGACCAATAAACGCCGCATCCCCATGCACGAGAATTGGCAGGACTTTTCTGCGCTCCACGGTGTCTCCGAGCACCCGCTGCCTTGCCCGGGCCTTGCCTTGAACCACGGGATCCACCGCCTCCAAGTGGGAAGGATTCGCCGCCAACCGGATTGCCACGTCCTCGCCGCAAATGGTTTTTCGCACGACTTGGTAGCCCAAATGATACTTCACATCGCCGTTTCCTCCCACCAGGTCGGGGGAAAACGTGCCCTGAAACTCGTTAAAAATCACATCGAGCGGCTTGTTAAGAATGTTGGCCAACACGTTCAACCGCCCGCGGTGGGCCATCCCCATCACAATCTCTGCCACACCCTGCCCCGGACAATTTTGAAGCACGGCGTCCAAAGCCACAATCAGCGACTCGCCCCCTTCCAACGAAAACCGTTTGTTGCCGACATACGTGGTGTGCAGGAAATTTTCGAACGTCTCGGCCTCATACAATTTCCTGAGGATCTCGCGGTGCAGTCCCGCATCCGCTTTCATGCCGGCATTCCGATTCTCCAGCCGGTCCCTCACCCAATTCCGAATTTTGGGGTTCTGGATATGCATGAACTCCGATCCCACCGTGCCACAATAAATGGACCGAAGTTCTTCAATCATCTCCCGGAGAGTCATCCCCCGCCCCTCGCGGAAAAACCGGCTCGAAACCGGGAGATCCAAATCCGCCTCTTCAAAACCCAACTCCCGCAAACTCAGCAACGGATTTTCCCGCGAGATATCATCCAAAGGGTCCAGATCGGCAATCGAATGCCCCAACGTCCGATACGCATAAACCAGCCCATCCACCCGGATTTGATGGTAAGCATCCTCCTTCGCCTCCGCGGGGGCCCCGCCATTGAGACCCTGCTCACTCCTGGCATGCCCCAGCTCAAAGCCCTCAAAAAAGGCGGCCCAATCCGCGGGCACGGACTTCGGGTTGGCAAGCCAACGCTCATAATGGTCGTCAATCAACGCCTCGCTCGTACGGGCGGAAAAGGTGTTATTCATGGATAGTGATCAAAAACGCGGAGCGTGACCGCTCAAGCAGCCCGCACCGCGATAATCCCAAAGAATGCATGACTCCC
>JBBECL010000286.1:0-14827 GCA_040881805.1 Terrimicrobiaceae bacterium
ATGAGCTTTCTCCGCGGGTTGTGTCATTTCAAAAAAATGCAGGGAGCGGATGTGGTCCCCTGGCGTGGCCTTGGGCAAGTCCGCCAACTTCCCGGCCAATAGCGCGGCCCGCCCAAAATCGCGTTTGGCTTCGGCATCCTGGAGGAGCAGTTCCATGGCGTCTTTGGTGTCAGAAACCACGGGGGGGGAGTGATCGGTGGTTTCCGGGAGAAGTTCCGAGAGTGCCATTTTCCAAGCCACGGAGGAACCCGGGGGTGGTGATTGAAGAATTTCTTGCCAACGGTCCAGGACATCATTCTCCCGCGCAAAGGCCGTCCCGTCGCGGAGAAATTCCAGGCGAAGCCGGTCATCGGGAAGCCGGGGGGCTGTGATCGCCAAAAATTCCAGGCCCCGGTCCACCAAGCTCAGACGCGAGAAGCTTTTCAGCACGGACTTGCCGAGATTTTGTTTCTCGGAAGGGGGGGAAAGTTCGAAGGCCCGCAACCAGCTTTCAAGCGCTTCAAAGTTTTGGCCGGCGGCCTCTTGCGCCATGGCGAGTTCGCGGGTCAGGTTTGCGTCATGGGGATTTGCCTTCACGGCTTGGGCCAGCATCGCCGTGGCGGCCTCGGCTTCTCCGCGGGCCACGTCCATCCGCGCAATACGGATTTTTGTGGCGGGGTCGGGCTGCAACCCCTCAAGTCGTGAGAGCACCAACGCTGCTTCGTCGAATTCCCCCAATTTTTCCAACTCATCGGCCAATTGATCCAACACCTCCGGGGAGTCGGCGCGGAGGGCCAGAGCTGCTCGGAGCGTCGTGACTGCGGTGGCCGGGTCTCCGCTCCAAGCCGCCCACCGGGAGGCACGAAGGAAACGGTCGGCTGATTTCTCTGATCCCTCCGGCTCCAACAACCTCTGCAAAAAAGCCTTGGTTCCGACATTTCGCAGGGCGGGGTCAGACTCCGAATCCCTCCGTTGAAAAAGCGAAAACAGTTGCTGATCGAGTTCAAGGTTCACGGTGTCCGCCGTCGCGGGGGCCGCCGCCTCGACCAAGGCGAGGGCGGCAAGCAAATCTCCCCGGGCTTCCAGAATCTCCGCCAGAAGCAGGATCACTTCCGGGTCGTTGGGATCTGATTCCAGCGCTTTGCGAGCCCGGATTTCCGACTCGCCGGGCACTTGCATGTCATAAAAAAACCGTGCCACTTGAATCCGCAGGTCGCGTTGTTTGTCGGCGGGGGTGGCCCCGTCCAAGGTTTGAAAAACGCGAGAAGCCTCCTGCGATGAGCCCGTTTCCAAGAGGTATTCCGCGAGTTCTCTGGCAGCGGGCCACGAGGTCTTTGATTGTTCAAAACTCTCGCGCAAGGCCTGTCCAAGGCCCTCGCGAAGATTGAGCTTTCTCAGAAGAGCCACCTTGTTCGCATTGGCGGTTTCCCCGGAAGACAAACTTGCGAAGTGGGTTTCAATCAAGCCGAGCGCGCCGGCTTCCTGGCCTTGGTTCGCAAGAAAGGACGCCAGATCCGCAAGGATTTGGGCATCATTGGGAGCCATGGCAAACCGACGGCGCAGAAGTTTCTCCGCAGCCTCCGCGTTGCCGACAGCCAGTTCCGCCATAGCCAATTCACCGAGCAGGGCCACATTTTTGGGGTCGGCCTCCGAGGCCTCATTCAGCCATTGAACGCGAGCTTTCGGGTCACCCCGCTTTTTTGCGAGGACAGCCATGCGAACCGCCAATCCGGGTTGTTGGGAATTTGCCCACTCGGATTCCAGCGCATCAAGCTCGCCGGCTTCTTCATGGAGAGTGATTGTTCGCCCGATGAGATCGGGAACTTTCCAATGACCCGGGGCAAGGCTGTTGAGAGCCTCTTTGGCGTGAAGGGCCGCCCGGTGGTAGTCCCCGGTGGCTTCATGGGCCGCTCTGAGATTTTCCAGGGCCAACAATCGTTCGGAGGCCGTGGCCTCCCTGGCCAACACGTCCCAATGAGTGATCGCTGCGGCGGGGTTTCCGGCATCCAGGCAGGCTTGGGCAATCTGACTTCGCAGGGCCAGATTTTGTGGGTCGGCGGCGATGGCCATTTCCCACGCGGCCACGGCCTCTCCCGGTTTCCCCAACAGCTCCCACAACTTGCCAATACGGATCAGGGATTTTGAATCCAGGCCGCTTGGGGAAAGATTCCGGAGGGCTTGCGCCGCCTCGTCCACCTGGCCGGATCTTTGCAGAAAATTGGCAAGCGAAACCCCGGCGATGGGATCCTTCGCGGCAAGACTCCGCAATTTTTTCAGGAATGTCTCCGTGTCGCCCCGGGTGGAATAAATTTCCCATAACCGTTCCGCCGCGGTCTCGTTCGCAGGGTTTCGTTCCAGAATCGCGAGATAGCGCAAGGCCAATGGCTCGGATGAGGCATCCCAGGCCTGGCTGCCCGTCAATCCCCCCAGCCAGAACGCTGTCAGACAGAGCACATAAATTCCTCGCATAGGCGTGATTCTACACCACTCCCACCAAAAAAACGACCTCAGGCCGTGCCGGGCAGCTGATTTTGCACGGCGACAACGGCCAACGGAAAGCGGAGGCGGATTTGATCATCGATGCGGATTTCGATGTGGTAGAGCCCGTGCTTGGGAAATTGAATGCCCCCGAACACATGGACATTCGTCGCATGCGCATCCAAGGCGGGAAGCCGGAACCTGACCGAGGCTTTGGCGATCGGGGCATCGTCATCGCAACTCATCACCAAAGACTCCTGCTCAAACTCCCCCGTCCCGCCGCACCACCGCGACCAAAGACAGAGCTTGAAAAGTCCGATGGGGACCACCGGGGCGGGAATCACATTGATGACGCCCACCAGGGTTTGGCTGCCATTGATCTCCTGACGCACGTCCTCACAAAGAATCGCGGCCTGGAGATCGGGAAGGATGTTTGTTGTGACCACAAAAAGCTAGGCTTGGAAGAACCCCGCCAGAATGAGCGCCCCCACCACGATGGCAAGGATGATCCGATAATAGCCAAAAATTTGCATGCCATGTGATTTGAGGTAGGAAACCATCCAGCGAATCGCGAGCACAGCGGAAATCCATGATGCCGTAAACCCGATGAGCAGGGTTTCCCAGCCATAGGCTTCCAACATTTCGCTTCCGTGTTTGAGGGCATCGTAGGCGGTGGCGGCACCCAGGGTCACCACGCCAAGGAGGAAGCTGAATTCCACAGCGGCGGGAAGGCTGAGCCCCACAAGAACTCCGCCAACGATGGTCAACAGGCTCCGGCTCACGCCCGGCCACATCGCGATGCACTGGGCTAAACCAATCACCAGCGCCAGCTTCCATGTGAGGGACTCCAAAGGAAATCCCGCACTGGCGGGACCACGGTTTTTTCGCCAGGCTGCGACGGCAAGGATCGCCACCCCGCCCACAAACCATGCGGCCACCACCGGCCAAAGCCCGTATTCGCCTCCAAAAAGAAATTTTTTGATCGGCTTTTCGAGGAGAAGTCCAATCGCCGCCGCCGGGAGAAAGGCCGCAATGATATTTGTGGCCATCCGGGCTCCCTCGGGATTCCGGCCAATCACGCCAAAAGCCATCTGGCGGACCCTCTGAAAATAAAGTCCAAGCACGGCCACAATGGCACCCCCTTGAACGCAAATCGCAAAAGCATCAGCCGCATCGGACTTGCCAATACCCAGAAGGCGCTGGGTCAGAAGAATGTGGCCGGTCGAACTGACAGGCAAATATTCCGTGAGACCTTCAACGATCCCAATAATCAGCGATTGCCACCACTCCATGTCAACGGACAATCCCCGGAAAAAAATCCCACCGGCTCAAAAATCTCAAATCGCGCTTTCGCCGGTCTCATCGGTCCGGATCCGGATCGCATTTTCAATGGGCAGCACAAAGATTTTTCCGTCCCCGATCTTGCCGGTTTTGGCCGCCGAAGAAATGGCTGCAATCGCTTTTTCCAGAAGAGCATCTGTCACAACCACTTCAAATTTGACCTTGGGAAGAAAATCCACCGTGTATTCGCTGCCGCGATAGATTTCGGTGTGACCTTTCTGGCGGCCGAAGCCTTTGACCTCGGTGACCGTCAGGCCCTCGATGCCGATTTCGCCAAGCGCTTCTTTCACGTCTTCCATTTTGAAAGGTTTGATAATTGCCTCGATCTTCTTCATGTCCGATGATTCTTAGAGACAACAGGACTCGTTGGCAAGCAGGGAAACTCACTTCCCTTTTTGAACTTTGGAGTATGATCCTACAATAATGAATGAACCCAAACATTGGCGGCGCAGCAAGGTGGGACCCCTCCTGCGGCGTTTTCCCCGCATCAAACACATGCGCGGCACCTGGTTGCACCGGACGTGTGGGGACAAGCTTTTTGGTCCCGAGGTTTGGCGATTGGATCCGCACCGCCTGGCGGCCGGGGCGGCACTTGGAGCATTTTTTGCGATGATCCCGGTGCCTTTCCAAATGTTGGGGGCCGGGTTGCTTGCTGTGCTGACGAGGGTAAACCTGCCGGCGGCGTTGGTCGCCACGTGGGTGAGCAATCCCCTGACGCTGCCAATTTTCCTCTGGCTGCAATATCGGACGGGATCCTTTCTTCTCGGGAAGGCGGGCATGGAAATGCCGGATGGCGGATTTGTGGAGGTGATTTCCAAGTCGCCCTTTCCCATTTTGGTGGGGGCCTCGGTGTTTGCATTTTTTGGGGCGCTCATCGCTTATCCTCTCACCTTGTGGGGATGGAGTATGATTTCTCCTGTGCTGGCCGCACGGAAGAAAAAGAAGTCCTTGGTGATTGAGCAACCATGAGGGATGGAGGTCGGGGGTCCACAGGCCTTTTTTTCTGCCTGGTGTTGCTGGTTTTGGGGGCATTTTTGTTTTTCGAACGCGCCGGGGTGAATGCCCGCGAGGTCAACACCCGAATCGACCGCACCGACCAAGGCGCTTATATCACGTATGCCACCCGGTTGAAAGAATCCGGGTTTTCCTATGTGGGCTCGCGAAACCGCATGCCGCTTTACCCGGCCTTTGTGGCCATCACCAGCGGGGACGCCGCAACACCCGGGGACGTCTTCGCCAAAGCAAAAATTTGGAATGTCTGGCTCGCGCTGGCCTGCCTTGGGGTGATCGCTGCGATCTTTTTCGCCCGGCTGCCACGTCACGCCGCCATGAATGCCATTTTTCTGGTGAGCTTCACGGTCCTGATTTTTAAGGCCCCCCATGTGCAGGCCGAAGTGCTTTTTTATACGCTGAGCTTTCTTTTCTTTTTTCTGGGTTGGGAGTTGTTCAGGAAGCCCACAATTCTCAAAGGAACGTCCGCGGGTTTGACCGCCGGGTTGGCGCACCTCACGAAGGCATCGATCCTCCCGGGCATGTTTTGTTTTGTCGTGTTTTATGCGCTGGATGCGGTGTGGATGACCCGAAAAAAATTTGTGTTCTCCAAGCGCCTCATGGTGAGCGCTCTGACGGTCGTGCTCCTTGGTGCCGGATTTGGGGTTCTGACCGGCCCCTACCTCCTCAAGAGCAAAGAGCTCCACGGCAGCTACTTTTACAATGTGAATTCCACCTACTACATCTGGTGTGATTCCTGGAAAGAGGCTGTCGCCATCACGGAAAAAGCGAAAGAGGTGGGCGGATGGAAAAATCTTCCCCCTGACGAAATCCCAAGCCCGGCCAATTATTGGAGGACTCACACGCCGGTGGAAATTGTCTCCCGTCTGGGCAAGGGCATCTCCCGCGTCTTTGAAAGCATGCGCAAGAGTTACGGGTATTTCCCATTTTTGGTGGGGTTGTCGGCGGCTTCGCTTTTGCTGGCCATCCACCAACGCCGATTGGTCTGGAGGCTTTTCCTCCGGCGACCTTTCCCGATCCTCGCGTTGGGGTGTTATTTCGGTGGCTACTTCGTGCTGATCGCCTGGTACAGCCAAATCATTATGGGCAATCGCTTCATCCTGGCCCTCTTTCTTCCCTATGTCTTCACGCACATGGTTTTTCTGTGCACCTTTTCGCGGGGCCTCACGGCCCGGATCGGTGGGAAACCGTTTTCTGTGCCCACACTGTTTCAGACCGCTTTCTCGGTTTGGCTTCTGGTCGCGATTGGGATCATTTGTGTTTTTCGGATTCCGGTGCAATACGGCGGGAGTTAGGGACATGCGGTGTTGACTTGGGGGATTTCCGGATTAGTAGTGATCTTATGAATGGGATGACAAAATCCGTGGCACTTTTTCTTGCTGCGTTGATTTTGAATTTGCCGTTGGTTCACTCTGCCACGGTTGATTGCGCGGGGCGTGTTGCGATCACTCCCGCGTGTTCTTGTTGTGGGGGAGATTCCTCGTGTTGTGTGGCTCCGAAGGCTTTTCCTGAAAAGGAAGTTCCTCAGGCCCTTTTTGAAAGTCTGACGCTCACGCAGGCTTTGTCAGAGACCGCCGGTGTGGTTGCGGTTCGCTTTGCGAAACAACGCCCCGGGTTTTCCCCTTCCGCCGATCCTGTTCGGGGCCCCCCGCTTTTTCTCAAGCACGTCCGTCTTTTGATCTGATTTCTGGTTTCGTTTGACCGTCCATCCGGGTCATCCCGGGCGGAATTCCTTCACGCTTTGCCGCGTGTTTTCAGTCAGCTCTCAACCCAACGAAACCATGACACATTTTTTCCGATTTTTACTTTTGGCCGCTCTGCTTGTGGGGTGCGGGAAACAGCAGGCCACCGATGACCGAAAGGTCAGGTTTTATCAAAGCCCGATGCATCCGTGGATCAAGTCCGACGCGCCCGGGAATTGCACCATTTGTGGGATGGCGTTGGTGCCGGTTTTTGAGGGAGAGAATGCCATCGAGACCGACAACAAGACCGTCCTGCTCCCGGAATCCACGATCCAAGTGATCCAAGTGGGCACGGATGTCGTGGAACGAGGCACCCTTCGCAGGACCTTGAGGCTGGCGGGAACGATTGATGACGATGCCGGCCGCCATCGGATGGTTGCCGCATTTTTTGATGGCCGCATCGAGAAACCCTTTATCGAACAGGTGGGCGAAGACGTCCGCAAGGGGCAACCCTTGGCTGAGATTTACAGCCCGGAACTTTTGTATGTTGTTCGCGAATACCAGAGGGCGAGGGCAAGCAAAGATCGCGGGGTGTATGAAGTGGCTGCCCGCCGTTTGATTCAGTTCGGTTTGACCCCGGATCAATTGGAAGGGATTGCGGTTCAGTCCCCGGATCGTTATGGGATTGACCTGCTGTCACCCATCACCGGCACGGTCATCAAGCGGTATGTGAATCAAGGCCAATACGTCAAAACCGGTGATCTGCTTTTTGAGATCGGAGATTTTTCCAAGATGTGGTTCCACGCGACAGCCTACGAAAGTGATCTTCCGTTTTTGCATCTTGGTCAAAAAGCCCAAATCACGACACCTGCTGCTCCGGGAGAAACCTTCGAGGGGGTGGTGACCTTGATTGATCCCAACTTTGATCCTTTGACCCGAAGCACAACGGTCCGCATCGAGGTTCCCAATCCCCTTGTTCGCTCACCGCGTGGCGAACGCCGGGCATTGCCGCATCAGGCGTTTGGCGAAGCAAGCCTTGAGACCGAAACCGAAGAGGGTCTGCTTGTGCCGCGTTCGGCGGTGCTCGACACGGGGAGGAGGGTTGTCGCCTATGTGGACAAAGGCGGGGGACGATTTGAAAGACGGGATCTCCGGGTGGCTGCCCGCGGAGATGCCCGGGTGTTGGTTTCGTCCGGTCTGGCCGCCGGAGAACGGGTCGTCACGCGGGGAAGCCTTCTCCTGGATGCCGAGTCCCAGATGAAAGACTCGGGAGGGGAATCGGCTTTGATGGAGCAGGCACCAACAACCTCCCCGGCTGAGGCCAAGCTTCCAGCGCATCCGATGGATAACATCCTGGCCGTGATTGCCAACGCGGGGCAGGCCTTGGCGTCTGATGACCTGCCGGCCTTCCAAGCTGCGGCAGAGGGTTTGCATGGGACGCTGCCCGCGTTCTCCTCCCCGGCGGACATCCAAGCCGCCGTGGAGAGCCTCGAAAAAAGCAGGCATCTCACCGGAAAGAACGGTTCCCTTGAAGAAGCCCGGGCTGCGTATTTGCCGCTGTCCGAGGCTGCCTCGGACCTGGTCCTCGCGCTTCAGAGGGAGCGGGTCGGGGCCGGGGCGTTTTTGGTGTTTGCCTGTCCGATGACCGAATCCGCCTTTCCCGGAGCTCCCGCCAAGGCCCGCTGGATTCAAAATCACGAACCCCTGAAAAACCCATGGTTTGGTGCCGCCATGGCGGAGTGTGGAGCACCGGTGTTGTTGGAGGCCAGGCCATGATTGCGTGGATCATCGGGTGGTCACTGCGGAACCGGTTTTTGGTGCTCTGCGGGTTTGTGTTTCTATTGGCCTTCGGGGTTCGCGCGCTCCGCGAAAGCCCGGTGGATGCCATTCCGGACTTGAGTGAAAATCAGGTCATCGTTTTTGCCGATTGGCCCGGCCGCTCACCGCAGGAAGTTGAGGATCAGATCACCTATCCGCTGAGTTCGAACCTGCAAGGACTCGCGGGAGTGAAGTCCGTGCGCGCGATCTCGATGTTTGGGTTTTCTCTTCTGACGGTGATTTTTGAGGACAAGATGGACAACTATTTTGCAAGAACCCGGGTTCTTGAACGGCTGGGTTCCCTGGGGGAAATATTGCCCGGGGGGGTGACGCCCAACCTTGGGCCCGATGCCACGGGGTTGGGATGGATCTACCAATACGCGTTGAAAGTGAACCCCGCGCTTGCGCCCGATGGCGGCTACGACCTGGGTTCGCTTCGCACGTTGCAGGACACCTTCATTCGCTTGCAACTGAATGCCGTGGGTGGTGTCTCCGAGGTGGCCTCCGTCGGGGGCTTTGTCCGGCAATACCAGGTCGCGGTCTCCTCGGCAAAAATGAGGGCCGTCGGGATTGCCCTCTCGGATGTCATGTCCGCCCTTGGTGACAGCAATCTGAATGTGGGGGGCAAGGTGATCGAGGAAAATGGCATGGAGTTCGTGGTGCGAGGCATCGGGTTGGTGGAGTCCCTTGCCGACTTGGAACATATCGTTGTGGGAGACATGTCCCCGCCCGTGTTGCTCCGGGACATCGCCACGATCCAAATGGGCGGGGACTTTCGGCGGGGGGCTCTGGATGTGGATGGTCAGGAAGTGGTGGGCGGCATTGTGGTGATGCGGACCGGCGAAAATGCCAAGGCCGTGATCGAGGCCGTGAAGCAGCGCATCAAATCACTGACTCCCAGCCTGCCACCGGGAGTCACGATTGAGGCCTTTTATGATCGCAGTGACCTCATTGACCGTACGATCAACATGCTCCGTCATGCCCTCATCGAGGAAGTCCTGCTGGTGACTCTGGCCCACATTCTTTTTCTTTGGCACTTCCGTAGCATTCTGATTGTGACCATCCCGCTCCCGGCGGCGATTTTGATTTCGTTCATTCTGATGAAAGAATTTGGAATCACGTCGAACATCATGTCCTTGGCAGGAATTGCCATCGCGATCGGAGTCTTGGTCGATGCGGCCATCGTGATCACGGAAAATGTGATCCGTCATTGTGAGCAGCAGACCTTGGACAAGGGGTCTCCCCTGAGCGCGCAGGAAATCTGGGATACGACGCTCTCCTCATCCTCGGCGGTGGGGCGACCGATCTTTTTTGCCATGGCAATCATCATTCTGGCGTTTCTCCCGGTGTTTGCTCTCACCGGACAGGAGGGAAAATTGTTTCATCCCCTGGCCTTCACAAAGACCTTCGCAATGGTGGGTGCCACGCTGCTGGCCGTGACCGTAGTGCCGGTGCTCTGCTCTCTGCTTGTCCGGGGGCCATTTCATCCCGAGAGCAAAAATTGGGTGATGCGCCCTCTTTTGGCGGTTTATGGGCCGGCGCTGGATTGGTCGTTGAAGCACCGAAAAAGCGTTTTGGGTTTGGCTGCGGTTTTCTTGGCGGCGGCTTTGATCGTGGCGTTTGGTATTCCTGCGGGTGTGCGTGCTTCGATCGAGCGAATCTCGCCCGCTATGTCCGCTTGGATGCCAGCAGGGTTCGGCTCAGAATTTATGCCGCCCCTGGAGGAGGGCAGCCTGCTTTTTATGCCGGTTCTGCTCCCCAGCACCTCGCTCACCGAGGTCAAACGCATCATGTCCTGGCAAAACCAAGTGATCAAATCCGTGCCGGAGGTGGTGTCCTCGGCAGGCAAATTGGGGCGGGCGGAAACGGCCACGGACCCCGCCCCCGTGGAAATGATTGAGACCACCATTCAACTCAAACCCCACAGTCAATGGCGTCCGGGCGTCACGAAGGAATCCCTGATTGCCGAACTCACCCAAAAACTCTCGGGAGTTCCCGGTTATGTGCCCGGCTTTTTGCAGCCCATCGAAAACCGGATCCTCATGCTCAGCACCGGCATCCGTGCCCAGGTGGGAGTGAAGGTGTTGGGTGATGATCTTTCGGTGCTTCAGCGGGTGGTGTATGATGTCGAACGGGTTGTGCGCGAGGTGCAGGGAGCCACCGGAGTCGCGCCGTCCCGCGTGCAGGCCAAACCGTATCTGGAAGTCATCCCCGATCGCTTCCTCCTGGCCCAATATGGGTTGTCGATCCGCGAGGTGCTCGACTACGTGGAAGTTGGCATGGGCGGTGTCAACGTGGGAACGACGATTGAAGGACGTGAACGTCTGCCCATTCAACTCCGTCTTCAGAGCTCGGAGCGCGATGACATCGAGACCCTTGGCAGCATCCCCGTCCGAACAAAATCCGGTGCCACGGTGCCACTCCGTCAGTTGGCAAAAATCCAACGCAGCATCGGCCCGGGGGAAATTGCCAGCGAAAATGGGAGGCTCCGGCTTTTTGTGCAGGCGAATGTGACCGGTCGTGACCTCGGGGGGTTCATTGGGGAACTCCAAGAGAAGCTCAAAAAAGAGCTCACGCTGCCTCCGGGTGTCACCTTGGAATTCAGTGGCCAGTATGAACACCAACTCCGGGCGGCACGCACGCTGGCCATCGTGGTTCCCGCCGCGCTGGGCATTATTTTCCTGCTTCTGTTTGTGACCTTTCGCTCTTTCACCGAAGCCGCCCACGTCCTGCTCGCTGTCCCCTTTGCGCTCACCGGCGGCGTCTTTCTTCAATGGGCGCTGGGTTATCACTTCAGCGTCGCCGTGTGGGTGGGTTACATCGCCCTCTTCGGCACCGCCGTCCAGACCGGCATTGTGATGGTCACCTACCTTGAGGAGGCCCTCGTCAAAAAGCAGGCCCTTCGCGGCAAGGACTTTCATCACGCGGACCTCATCGAAGCCGTGAAAGAGGGGGCTTTTCTCCGGTTGCGACCGAAAGTCATGACCGTCTCCACCGTGATCGCCAGCCTGCTTCCCATCATGTGGAGCACCCAAACCGGGGCCGAAGTGATGAAGCCTCTGGCGGCTCCTGTGATCGGTGGCATGGTCTCCAGCCTCCTGCATATCTTGATTGTCACCCCCGTGATTTTTGCATGGCTGAGGGAGCGGTCGCTGAAATCCCCCTGAAAATACCCTCGCTTTTGGTTTGATTTTCTCCGGCATCCCGCGATAGTCCACCCACTATGAGTCAGCATCCCAGCCTGAAAGGAAAAGGCACCATCCAAGCAAAACGCAGCGTTCTCAAGCGTTTCGAACGTGTCGAGCTATTGAAAAAGCGCGGTCAATTCAAAGACAATCAGCGCGTGATCGGTCTTCCCAAGACCAAGCCCGAGGATTAACAGGCTCCCTTTGTGGGATCTCCGGAGGCGGGTTTCCTGCCAAAAGCCCCACTCTCTCATCATGATCGGCAGGTTGTCCCCATGCGCTTGAACCGCTATCTCGCAGCCTGTGGCCTTGGGTCGAGGCGATCGGTCGAAGCCATCATCCTCGCCGGCAAGGTCTCCATCAATGGCTCGTATGTCCACACCCTGGCCACAGCCGTCGAAGAGGGCGATGACGTCCGTGTTTCAGGCCGCAGAATCTCCCCGCCGAAAACCCTCACGGTCATCGCCATGAACAAACCCGTCGGTTACCTCAGCACCCGCTCGGACGAACGGGGGCGCGAAACGATTTACCACCTCCTCCCCGAGCATTTTCGCAGGCTGTTTCCCATCGGACGGCTCGACAAAGACAGCGAGGGGCTCATGTTGCTCACCGATGATGGCGACCTCGCCCAGAAACTTTCCCACCCCACCCGCAAGGTGGAAAAAGAATATGATGTCAGCCTGGAATCCGACTTTGATCAGGGCCTGATTCCCAAGCTCCAGCGTGGGTTCGTGATCGAGGGGGGACGCGCCCGCATGGAATCGGTTCGCATGATTGGATCCGCCCGCGTCAAAGTGGTTCTCACCCAGGGCCTGAAGCGCCAGATCCGCCTCATGTTTTATCGTCTTGGTTATGAGGTCAAACGCCTGAGCCGCATCCGCATTGGCACCGCTCAACTCGGCAACCTCCGCACGGGCGAATGGAAAGCCCTCGGCCCGAAAGATATCGAACGCCTCCAAGCCGTCACAAAAAACCGTCAGGATTCGCCGCCCCCAAACCGGGGACGCAAAACCCTCCCCCGCGATCATATCTGAATCATGCTTGCAGGTATTATGCTATTGCGCATAACAAAACCTTTCGAATTGCGTGATCTTGAGAGGATTGCGTCAGGCTTGGTCCAACGGGCCTTGCCGCCCGGGGTGGAGGGCGATGTTCGTCATGTGCTCTTTGTGCCAAAAAAAATCTCCGGTGGGGTCAATTTCAGCGGGCTTGGGATGACCGACCAAACCGCAGAGGTCGAGAAAGTGTTGCTGGGAGGACGAGCGCTCGGAAAGCGGAGCGCGGCCCCACTGGGCAGCAAATTCAGCAGCTGTCATAAATGGGAAACCACAAGCGGGCCACCTCTTGGGATCATGGCCAACAGCTCACCGGTCACATTCCCCCATCACAAAGTCCAGTGACCCAAGGATGGAGACCACGTCGCTGACCATGCACCCGGGCAGAAGTTTTGGCAGGATGCCGAGGTTGACGAAGCTGGGGGCGCGGATTTTGAGGCGGTAGGGCACGCCGCCGCCTTTGCTGCAAATGTAAAATCCCAGCTCGCCCTTGGGGTTTTCCGCGCCGAAATAGACTTCGCCCACGGGCGCGTCAATGCCTTCCGTGACCAGGATAAAGTGATGAATCAACTGCTCCATCTTGGTCATCACATCGACCTTCGTCGGAAGGGTCTGCTTGGGATCCACAAAATTGATCGGGCCGGTTGGCATTTTGGTGATCACCTGATCCAGAATCCGGACGCTTTGCCGGATTTCTTCCATGCGGACGAGGTAGCGGTCGTAACAATCCCCCACCGAGCCGACGGGAATATCGAATTCGTAGTTTTGATAATCCAGGTAGGGCTGTTTTCTGCGGAGGTCATGCTCAACGCCCGACGCGCGGAGGTTGGGACCTGAAATGGCAAACGCAATGGCCTCCTCGCGGGAGATCACGCCAACATCCCGGGTGCGGTCCACAAAGATGCGATTGCGGGTGATAAGCTTGTCCACCTCATCAAACGCGGGTTTGAAGGTTGTCAAAAATTCCCGCACCGACTCAAGGTAACCGTCGGGAAGGTCGTGGGTTTGTCCTCCAATGCGCGTGAAGCTTGTGGTGAAGCGGGCGCCTGTGAGTTTTTCGATCAGATTGTAGATTTTTTCGCGTTCTTCAAAGGTGTAGAGAAACACGGTCGTTGCTCCAATATCCATGGCCATACACCCGACTCCCAGCAGATGCGCGGAAATGCGGGCCAACTCACAGCAAAGAACCCGGATCGCTTTTCCGCGAGGCGGAAGTTCCCAACCCATAAGCTTCTCCACAGCCAGCGCGTAGGCCACGTTGTTTGCGAGAGGTGCCAAATAATCAAGGCGGTCGGTGTAGGGCACAAATTGGTTGAATTGCATGTTCTCGGCAATTTTTTCGTCCCCACGGTGAAGATACCCCACATCCGGCGTGGCCTTGGTGACGATCTCCCCGTCCAAGTCCAAAATGATCCGAAGCACCCCGTGCGTCGAGGGGTGGGAGGGGCCCATGTTGATCGTGAGTTTTTCTCCCACGAGTTCATCCGCGAGGTTTGCATCCTCAAGGGATTGAATCGCGCGGGCCAGAGTGTCGGGCTGTTCAAGTGTTGTTGCCATGCTGAGTTATACGTGCCGGTTCCCGTGCTGGATGGGACTCAAGACATCAATCAAGCCATCAACCCGCCGCGTGAACACCATGACAGAATCACGCCCCGTAACCAAAATTGCAAGCCTGTCGGTTCAGGGAATCCCCGCAAGATTGCCTGTTTTTGCTGCGGAGTGTCAGGCCCTCAAGGTGGTCCCGGTCACCCAGACCCCCGGCACCAGAATTTTTCGTGGCTGGGGTGGGGTGCCGAGTTCATTCCGGCTGAGAGCGGAAATGATCAAATCCACAGCTGCGGCTCCAACGGCCGCGTGACTTTCGCTCACGCCACTCCACTCGGAGACATCATCCACCAAATTCAGGTTCGCGAGGCCGATATCTTTGGGCACGGAAAGGCCCAGTCCCTCCACCCAGGGGCGGACGACGGGATTAACGCAAAGAATGGCATCAGGCTTGTGCTGCTCCATCCACTGGTCAAACTCCACAGGGCGTCCCTCCTTGAATCGCTCGAGGAAAAGGATGGGGATTTGGGACTCTTTGTTTTGGCTCTGTTGTTCCGTCAGGAACCCTGCCCGGGCACGCCCATGGGCCTCATTGTCGAGATACTTGCTGTAAACAAACCCGATTCTCGAGTATCCCAATTTCAGGAGGCCCTGAAAGGCCAGCCTGGCGTTGTAGAAAAGATCTCGATCGGCCGAGGGGAAACCTTGGGGATAGAACAACGAGGAAATGTCA
>JBBECL010000287.1:0-2295 GCA_040881805.1 Terrimicrobiaceae bacterium
CTTCCACCGTAATTTCACCCACTATAAACGCGAAGGTGTCGCTACCAGGGGCCGTGCTGTTGGCTACGGTGATTTTGTCGCTGTAAAAGACAAGATCTGAAGGAGAACTGCCCTCCTGCCGCCCCATGATCTGGCCCAAAAATCCGACAACCCCACTCGTCGTAACCTCACTTCGCAAGGGTTGGTCGCCTCGAACTTCCTTGGTCCCGTTCCGCATGTTGAGGGAAACACCATTGACGCCGAAAACACCCGCGCCACTCACGCGCAGTTTATAATGAGCCGAAAGCGCGGGATTCCCCGCTGCCGGGTTGGCCATGGGAAAAAAGAGAATCGCTTGAATTTGGGTTTGGCCGTAGTTGAGTGCCGGTCCGGCATAGGTCGGGTTTGGCTGGTCATACGCTCCGGTCGCTGGGTTCTGGTCGGTGAGATACCGCAGTCCCGGATGGGTCTGATTCGAGCGGGTCGGATACTTCTCGCTCGCCGCATCGTTGATCGTAAAAATAGCCGGACTGCCCGCGCTCAAAATCTGTGCCGGAGTGGGAACTCGATTGGGGTAGGGATGCAGCGGATTGGCAGCAGGCTCTGTAGGAGCTCCGATCGGCCTACCCGTAACCGGATCCACCTGCAGCGGGGGCTGGTTGGCGGCTGTGGCGATGAAAAGGATGACAGCCTGTTGAATCGTGGGAAAACGACCGGTGCCCTTTGTGTCATTTGAGGGATGATTGAACGGAGCGACTTGCCCGACCCCGGGACGAGCCAACTTATGGCTGTCGGGTTCCCCAGGATTGTCCAAAAATGGTTTGGAGAAGGAATAGGCAGAGCGATTCGCCCCCTCGGCCGTGCTGTCGCTGATGTTGATGGCCCCGCGAATGAAATCGTAAATGCTGGTAACGATCTGGGGAGTTTGTTTCCCGGGGTAGCGCGAGGCAAAAGACGCTCCATAGCCGGGCAAAGGATCGCTTAAGCGGTTGACCAGATAATCATAGATTTGGGCATTTCTCGGCGTGAAATCGCCCGCTGGATCCATGGGATTGTTCCGGGTGAAATAGTTGGGGTAGCCATTGATGGTCGAACAAAACGCGATGGTCTTGTCCAATGGAGACCGGCTGTCGGCCAATCCACCCGCCTGGTCGTTCAAAGGGTTCGCCCGCGTGAGGTCATCAATCGGCCACATCGCAATCTTGGGCTGGTTGAAAGGATTGACATCGGGCGATCGGCTCGAGGTGGTGAGAAAAAATCGGGCGAGGTTGAGGAATCCCGGCGTGAGGCTGGGTGTGCGAGCCGGGGGATTCAGCGGGCGTGTGGCATCGCCGACCGCAGGCGGTGCATACAAGGCTTCGTCCACCGAGGCATAGAGCCGGTCGAGTTGGAGATCAGCTTTGGCGATTCCGGCAGCACCGGTGATGCTGGCCGCTGTTGCTCGAGTTCCCATCTTTGATCCGCCCCAAAGAAATCGCGGGGTGATGGAAAAAAGTCTTTCAAGATAAGCATCCACTCCCGTGGCGAGGATGGGTTTGGGATCGGCTGTTGCCGGTGAGCCGACTGGGGCTTGGCTGACCACCGACTGCAGCGAAAACCGGGTTGGCTGGGGAAGGCCCAATGCCGCACCGAGCACCGGGCTGAGGCTCACGCCGGCGGGATGGCCGGGATAGCGATTGTATTCGCGCTGGGCCGGGCCGCTGCGCCCCATTGCCAAATCCGCGGCCGAGCTGAAACGAGGCGGGTCCCAATAGCCCCCCTCGCTCGCGGTGTTGAGGTTGAGCTTGGAGGTTTCATCATCGGCCCAGAAGGCGATCCTGCCTGTGATGGGATTCTCCGCCGAGGGGACAGGCTGTCCTCCGCTCCCTGTCCAACGCGCTGTCCGGCCTCCATCGGCCTCATCATCCGGCACGGTGAGGGAGCCATCATTGAGAACATAAATCCACCGCACGGGCATGGGCACGGGAGTGTTGGTGACCGAGAGCGCCTGCGAGGGATCATAGCCGACGGCGGACGGATCGACGGAAAAGCCATCCACATCCGGCAATCCGTTGCCGTCCATATCGTAACCATAATAACCCGTCACGGTTTCCCCCGCCGCATTGCGGGTGAGCAAACGGATTCCGTTTCCCTCGACGATGGGGAATTCGGCAGCCCCGGACCAGAGGGTCGGGGCATTCAGGTCGGTCCAGATCGCAGGCCTGTTGCGCCAGTCGGAATTAAAATCGGATGCCAAGGGATCGAAGGGAAACGCGCCTCCTGAAACCACCATTTGGTCGGAGGAGTAGAGTTTGTAAAAAGCCAGAGGATTTGCCG
>JBBECL010000288.1:0-2289 GCA_040881805.1 Terrimicrobiaceae bacterium
TCGAGGTTCAATCTCCTAACGGGCGAGACGCCCGTTCCCCCTGTGGTTTGCACTTTTCGAGATGCGCCCATGCGGAGATGCGCCCATGCGGGCCAGGGGATCGTCTCGACCGTGTGGCTTTTGCTGTGTTTATGCTACCCTTCGACAAATTGAGAGACATTCCGGGAGTCCGATTTAAAAACAACAAGCGGTCTGCGTTTGCCTGAGCTGAATTGACCCCACTGAGGAGAAGTCGATTATTCCTTCCCTCGCGAAGCTTCACACCGTGCACAGGGGAGCTTTCCTGAAATACTTTGATCCAGACGCCGAAGAGGCAAACACACACTGGCAGCAAAGGGCGCCCGGCCTGGGGCACTTCCCTTTCAGAATTCAGACTTCAGAATTCTAAACTCCCCTCTCCCCATCGAGGGTTTTCGCGCCATGATTCACGATTCGGTATCCGCGGATACGGAGGAATTCGGGAACATCGGGTGAGATCATTTCTGAATCCGTGAGGGGCACCAATTCGAATCCGGGCTGAATGGCAGCCACATCATTTTTGAGGGTCACACTGGCACCCGGGGCGGCCGAGACCTTGAGGGAACTGCCGGCGGGTAGGGTCAGATCTTCAAGATGAACATCGCCTTCGAGAATCAGCGTGGCGTCGCCTTCAAGGCTTCCCCCATGGACGCGGTCTCTGACATCGGCCAGGGTCAGGGCGAAGGAGGGCCTTAAAATCACCCGGGGGCCGATGACAAAGGGAATTCCCCGGATGTCGGTTGCGGGGGTTTCTTTGATGGTCATTCCGGCCATCGCGAGCTTGCGGCGGTTGATGGCATAAAAATCGTTTTCCGCGCTGGAAGCACTCTCGGCCGGTCCGCCGACTTTGACCTTCGCTGCGGCGTCATGGAGCGCATTTTTGCAGGCGCTGAAGCACCACGTGCGGTCAAAGACCGTCACGCCGACTTTTTCCCCTGACACAAAAAGTTTGGGCAGGTCTTGCATCATGGTCTCAAGGCGCGCGGGTTTTTTGAAGGTTGTTTTGGTTTCGTCGGCAAACTTGGGGTTCACAAATTCCGCGATGATTCCGCCGGAGGATTCGAGGAGCTTCAGGTAGGGTTCCATGCGCAGGACGAGCAGGTTGACATTGCCCGGAAAGAGCGAGAAGCCGCGCTCGTCCGGCACATCGCCCTCCGGACTGACCGTGGCGCGGAGAAGGGGGTCCAGTTGATTGTATTCGACGTTGAGGGTGAGGTCCGGGTGGCCGGGTTTTACAAGACGCGAGATCCCGCCCACGGCCTCTCCCGGGATGCGGTTGACGGCGATGGAATTGAAGTCATAACCCATTTTTTCCGATGTCCCGATGGCGGCAAACGCCGCGTTGAGGGAGTGGGCGTTGGTGTCTTGAATAAAAAGCAGATAACTGGTTCCCGCGTCGGCAAGCCGGCGGGCTGTGCCGCTGGTGTGCAGAAGCATGTGGATGTCGCCGTGACCATGGGGCTTGAGCGCAAGGCGGCAGGGACCGTCCAAAGCCAGCGTGGCCGAGGTGTCCGAAAGGGCAGGCACCAATTCCTGGCGAAGCAGAGTGATTTGGTTTTCTGCAAGGCCGAAGCGGTTGGCTTTTTCCAAGGTGGCCACGGTCGAATCATGCGTGTCGCGACTGGTCATGATGATGAGCGGGATTTCGCGCCCGAGCCGGCCGGAAGCCGCGAGGATCACGCTTGCGTAGTGACCGAGGTAGGTCGTGTTTTCCGTGACTTCGACAGGGATGTCCAACTTGATGCCATGATAGCCCAAACGCTCGCCCAAGCCACCCGCAACCAAGACCACCGCCGTGCGGGCAAACGCAGAGAACCCAAGCGCTTCGGCCTCATCGTAGGCGGCACCGAAATTCGAAAGATCCACCAAGTCCGGCTGGTGGGGGGTGTAGCCCTCGAACGGGTTTGCTTCCGAGGCGGCTCCGGCCAACAGTTTCCGTGCGTTGTGAAGGTAACCCACCAATCCGCCGGGATACGACGCCTCCACCAAATGCAGACTCTCGAGGAAGGCGCGTTGGGAGATTTCTTCCGAACTTTGCCAACCGGCAAACAGATGGGACTGGCCCTCCGCAAAAAGGGCTTCAACGAGCTTGCAATCCGCAGAATTCAGAAACGCGGCATGTTGGGAAGAGAAGGTGTGGAAGTCCATGGGATTCCCAATGATTTAAACGACCCTGACAAAAGATAAAACTCTGATTTTGCTTCTTGCCGTCGGAAGCACGGCCAATTCACGAAGAAGCAAGTTTTTCACCATGAAGAGCAGGAAGGACAT
>JBBECL010000289.1:0-2284 GCA_040881805.1 Terrimicrobiaceae bacterium
CATCGAGTTATTCATTCGCGGCTCCATTTTGCGGACTTCAGACTTACCGTCGAAGAGAAGATCCTGTAGTTGATTTTGTTTTCGATGAGATAGGCCTCCAACGATTGTTGTCCGCCAGCTTCCAGATAGAGGTCTTGGTCCAAGTTGGACGCAGCGGTAAATAGGCCGCCGAGTTTGGTAAGAAGGCGGGCGCTCCCATCGTCGCCCATCCGGGCCGCTGATGTTTCGTCGATGGCCACCATGATCACCTGCACCACGGGCGGAAGCTGGTTTTTGGAATCAAGCTCCGGGTCGGCCCCGGATACCGTGCTGTCGTAAGTGTAGTCAGGAGCGAGGGCCTGAGGCTCGAGGATCCCTCCCCCGGAACTCCGCTCACCCTGGGCAAAACGTGGAAGGAGGATGAGTGCAATGATGTTTTCCGCGACGGCGCGGGTGCTTCCGCCGGCAAGGGGGTTCTCGAACCATTCCCGTCCGGTGTAAGTTGTCGTTTTGGCCTGCCCGTCGGCACCCTTTCCACTGGTGTATTTGAACACGGTCAATTGATCTGCCGATTCGGCCAGTTCCGTGAGGCGGAAACGGCTGCGGGCGGCACCGGCGACAAAGGGCGGACGCGTTGAGGCATCGTCGTTGAATTCGATAAAATAGCCCATGGTATTAAGCAAATTCTGCAATTCGCCCGCTTGCGGGGTCTCGTGATATCCGGCGGGTGCTTGAAAAAAAATGGCATGCCCTGGACGCGGAGGAGAAGAGGCCGCATCGCCGGCCAAACCGGGGCCGCTCACAAAGCGCAACTCCGATTGCCGGATGTAACGGACCGGATCGCCCGAGGCGCTGCGTTCATAATCCCAATAGGTGTTCAACGTGGCGGGAGAAAGTCGCCGGGAAATCGTTTCGAAGGCCTCCCTCGCCTCGCGAAACTGCTCGATTCTCGACACCGATGAAGTCCATGTGCGGGAAATCATCTGGGTGAGCGAAGCCAATCCCACCGCCAAAAGCCCCAGAACGAACATCGCCACCATCAGCTCAATCAAGGAAAACCCACGATGATGCCCGGGCGTTGTCATCGGTTTCGGGAGACTTGGGCCGAAAATGTCTTGATGCCCCCCTGCCCTCCGGATGGAAAACCTGTCCAAAGCATGGCAGTCGGTGAGCCGCCGGCTCCAACGGAGAGCCCGATATTGCCGGGGTTGTTGACGATCTGGACTGTCACTGTGGCGACGTCGGGATTGGTGGCCACCCCGTTCCCCGGCACTCCCGTGGAAACCGCAACCCGGGTGTTGACATGATAAATTGCACCATCAGGCCCCAACAACTCGTTGCCCTGTTCCCCAAAATAGCGCACGGGCTTGCGGAAAAGAGTGGTCGCTCCACTCTCCACAAGGGTGTCAAAATCCGTTTGCAACGCATCATTGATGACCCGCTGGGAGATCTGTGCCCCCATCACACTATCCGCCGCGCCCCGGCTTATGGTTAATCCCACGGGCAACAGCCCGAACAAAACAACCAAAGCAAATGAGGCCACCCCGAGAGCCAGGGTCACCTCCACCAGCGTGAAACCACCGGATTTTTCAGGGTCTGAATATTTTGACGTGTCCATTGGAGGGTTCGATTTGCAACGTGAAATAGTTCGCGGGAGGTTCTGTGGATCCATCCGACTCCGTCATTTTGTGCAGGGTCAGATACCAGTTGCCGCTGCGGGGGAGGTCCGTCGATCCGTCCGGCAGAAAACGGAATCGAATCGCATCATAATCAAGGCCTATCCCGGGCAGCCTGTCACCAAGCTGCGTTCCGGTCATCAGCTGAGGAGCGACCACGGCCGAACTCGCATTGCCAAGCAAGGAGGAAAGGGGCGTGCCTGAGTCAATAAAAACAGAGACTGGAAACCGTTGCATGGGAATCTTCGCTGTCGGCGTGCCGCCCTCGGTGATTTCAAAATATTGAAACCCACCGTAACGAGCCTCTCCGGCGGGCAACCCCTCCGCACGAAACTTGAGAAGACGCACCTCCACCGGACGGTTCTTTGTGATGGCATGCTGCCGGGCGGTCCGCAGCTGCCCCGTCAAGGTTTCGCCTGCCTGCGTGATTCTGCCAGCCTGCAAAATCCCGCCCATCGAGGGCACCACAAGGGCGGTTCCGATCATCATGATGGCGATCACCACAAGTAATTCGATGAGGGACATTCCGCAATCTGCACGTGCGCAACCGCCGGCCAACCTCGTGGCGCCGCAACCGGAATGCCTGTTAATTGGGGGAGAAATCACAATCACACCATAATCAAGAATGA
>JBBECL010000290.1:0-2278 GCA_040881805.1 Terrimicrobiaceae bacterium
GTCCGAGGAATTTTTGACGGTCACATGCAAGGAGGCTTCCTCACGCGCTGCCGCGGGTTCGATCCGCGAATCAATAATTTCGATGCCCCGCATGTTGTCATTCGTGAGAATCAGCGCAACGATCCCGGTCACCACCAAGGACATCACAAGCACTTGAACCGGCCCCCCGAATCCATCGGCAAAATACCCCACCCCGAAGATCACCAGCAAGGTGAAGGCAAACACCAAGCCGGCCCATGTGGGGACAATGTAAATCCGCTCGCGCGTCTTCATCCCATCACCACACCACCGTCGCCTCCAACAACAACCGCCCCATCGCAAGCACCTCGCCCGAATCTCCCGCCCCGGAAGCAAATTGGGCCAGGCGATGACTCACCACCGGCAAAAAAACTTCCTGAACATCATCGGGCAACACATGCGCGCGTCCCCGCAAATAGGCCAGAGCCCGCGCCGCCCGCTGCAATCCCAAAGCCGCCCGCGGCGAAAGCATCCACCCCCGATGATGGGCTGCTTCAAAGAGGTTCAGGAGGTAATCGGAGACCGCCTCCGACACGTGAAGCCCGACAGACTCCACATG
This sequence comes from Terrimicrobiaceae bacterium, assembly GCA_040881805.1. Lineage (GTDB taxonomy): Bacteria > Verrucomicrobiota > Verrucomicrobiia > Chthoniobacterales > Terrimicrobiaceae > JAJTZA01. The sequence continues at coordinate 578 of JBBECL010000290.1, forward strand.
CCACGCGAGCAAATCCTCCGGCGTCGCCAGCGCTTTGAGAGATTCAAAATCGAAGCTCCCGCCCCGGTCGCGCTCAAGCAACTTGCGTTGCGTGGACCTGGCAGGCAGGCCGAGTTCAATGCGCATGAGAAACCGGTCCACCTGCGATTCGGGCAGCGCCGCCGTTCCCGCCTGATCCCGGGGGTTTTGGGTTCCCACAAAATAGAACGGTGTGGGAAGGGAATGCGTGTGGCCTTCAATCGTGACCTCATGTTCATCCATGGCCTGCAACACCGCACTCTGGGTCCTCGGCGAAGCCCGGTTCAACTCATCCCCCAAAACCAACTGCGCAAAAATGGGACCCCGATGAAACGAAAACGCCTGCCTCCCCGCATCAAATATCTGACTCCCCAAAATATCCGAAGGCAACAAATCATTCGTGAACTGAACCCTCTTGAAATCCAAACCCAGCAAATGAGCCATCACCTTCACCATGGTCGTTTTCCCGACACCCGGCGCGTCCTCGATCAGCAAATTCCCCCCTGCAATCAAACAACACAGCGCCAACTCCAACTCACGATCCCGATCAATCAACGCCCGCCCGGCCTCAGCCCGAAACTCCTCCCAAAATTCTTGCATCGCCCCACCATACACCGGATTGCCAACCGGCAAGCCAGAATCCTCTCTCAGAAGACTTTGCGTCCCGCCCTGCTTCACCTTTGATTCCCCAAGTCCAGTCAACACCAACACGGTCGAGACAAACATGCCCCCTGACCTGCGTGACAACCTTGCCTGCTTTTAATCACACCAGCACGAGCTTCATCGGTATCAAAAAGTTTGTGTAACCGCCCAAACCGCTTACTCTCTTATCCATGCACAAAAATCTCCGCTTCCTTCTTATGGGCTCGGCGTTCCTCCTGGTGGCTTCCGCAGCCCAGGCCCACACCGGTTCCGGCTCGACCCATGGTTTTATGCACGGAGCAGAACATCCTTTTGGCGGCTTGGACCACCTGCTGGCCATGGTTGCCGTCGGCCTCTGGGCCGCGCAGCTCGGGGGACGATCTCTCTGGGCGGTGCCTCTCACGTTTGTGGGAATCATGGCCGTTGGGGGAATGCTGGGGATGGCTGGCATTGGCATGCCCTTCGTGGAAATCGGAATCCTTGGCTCGGTCCTCGCCCTCGGCGTGATCGTGGCGGCCGCCGTGCGGCTACCTTTGGGTTGGAGCATGGCCCTCGTTGGGTTTCTCGCCCTCTTCCATGGGCAGGCCCACGGGGCGGAAATGCCTGCGGATTCTTCCGGCATCGCCTATGCGGCTGGTTTTGTTCTCGCCACCGCCGTTCTCCATGCCTCGGGTATCGCCATTGGCATCCTCTTCAAAAATCTCTCGACCCCCCTGCTCACCCGCGTCGCCGGAGCTTGTGTCGCGATTTTGGGTGTTTGGTTGGTTGTGAACTGAGCCAAGAGGCTCCATTGTGCGCCATTTTGGCGCAGCTATGTGGGCCAAGTTGACTCATTAGTCCTATAGGACCTACAAGACCTATTTCCAATTTAAACTGCAATTAGCTAATAGATAGCCACTTACAATACCATCACCAAACCAAGAACAAAACCTGCTTTAACACTGACATGGCTAAAGTTCTAGGTATCGATTTGGGCACGACAAATTCGTGCATGTCTGTGATGGAAGGCGGAGAACCCGTGGTTCTCGAAAATTCAGAAGG
>JBBECL010000291.1:0-14537 GCA_040881805.1 Terrimicrobiaceae bacterium
ATATCGGGCCCCGCATGCCACGCGCCCTCACGGAAACCGCCGTGGCCGGGTTGGCCACGACTCCCAGCGGCCTGCACTATAAACCTCAGACTCCCTGATGGTGTTTTTGAGTTCATGACATTCAAGGACACGGGCTCTTCTCCCTCTTATCTCAAACGGGAATTGGGGGTTTTTGGGGCCACGATGATGGGGTTGGGGGCGATGATGGGAACGGGGGTTTTTGTCAGCATCGGGGTGGCGGCTGGCATCGGCGGCCCCTCCGTGGTTCTTGCCATTGTGGTTGCGGCTTTGGTGGCGGTTTGCAATGCCCTCAGCAGTGCTCAACTGGCTGCATCCCACGCCGTCAGTGGCGGAACCTACGAATACGGCTACAAATATCTCACCCCCGCACTCGGGTTTGCGGCGGGCTGGATGTTTCTCTGTGCCAAATCGGCTTCAGCCGCGACCGCAGCCCTCGGGTTTGGTGGATACTTTCTTCACGTTTTCGGCCTGAAGCCGTTTTCGGTCCCAGTGATCGGTGTGGTGATCTCAGTCGTTGTGACCCTCTTGGTCTTGAGCGGAATGAAGAGGTCAAATTTCGCAAATATTGTGATTGTGTCCGTGACTCTGATAGCGCTTGGCCTTTTTGTGGCGTCTGCATGGCCTGCGGTGACCACGTCCGGTGGCAAAAATCTGTTTCCGATGTTGCCGGAAGGGGAGGATTCCTTGGGACGGTTCCTCCAAGCCTGTGCGCTCATGTTTGTCGCCTACACGGGATACGGTCGCGTTGCGACGATGGGCGAAGAGGTCAAAAACCCACGCCGTGTGATTCCCGCCGCGATCCTGGCTGCCATGGCTCTTTCGGCAGTGATCTATCTCGCAGTCGGGCTGGCCGCCATCGGGGCGTATGGGGCCGTGCCGCTGGGGGAGGCGACACAAAAGGATGCCGCGCCGTTGGAATCCGTTCTTCAAGCCATCGGTCAGCCGGGAGTTGCGAAGATCGTCGGTTTGGGAGCCATGACCGCGATGTTGGGAGTGCTTCTGAACCTTGTGTTGGGATTATCCCGTGTGGCACTCGCGATGGGGCGACGCGGAGACCTGCCCGCGATCTTCTCGGGATTGAATGCCGCGAAAACCACGCCGGTGGCTGCCGTGATCGGCGTCGGCGCGATCATCACCGCCCTCGCTGCAATGGGAAATGTGACGCTGACATGGTCGTTCAGCGCTTTCACGGTCCTCGTCTATTACGCGATCACGAATCTGGCCGCCCTGCGCCTTCCGAAACAGGATCGACGTTATCCCCGCATCTTTGCGTGGCTTGGCCTGTTCTCCTGCGTGTTTCTGGCTTTTTGGGTCGATGCAAAAATCTGGATGGCCGGTCTGATCACCCTTGGCATCGGGTTCGTCTGGCAGTTTCTATATCGTAGAATGACGGGAAACCCGAATGCGAAGCGCGGATGATTGATCAACAGCCCCAGGAGTTCATAAGAGCCGTTCGCTCTGCCAGCAGGTCCTGCACAAGTTCCTGGCAATGACGGTCCGCAATCCGATTTCGTGTTTCTCCGGGATCGTCTGTCAGGTGAAACAGCGCATTGCCTCCTTCTGGAAAAATCATCAACTTCCAAGGTCCGTGTTTGATCATCCATTGATCGGCCCCAAGTTGGCTGAACGTCAGGTCTTCCTTCGCCGAATCCAAGAGGTCCCTGCCATCCAGGCCTGTGGGAACTGGCAGGCCGGTTGCCCGACACAGGGTGGGGAAGAGATCGATGATGTTGACGTTTCGCGAGATCGAGCCGGGATTAACGCCCGGTCCCCTCAAAAATAACGGCACGCGCACCGAACCTTCATAAAACTTTCTTTTCCCCCAAAGCCCGTGTTCACCGAGCAGGTCGCCATGGTCGGCACAAAACACAATCAGCCATTCGCCGGGGTCCTGCCCGACCTCCCGCAGGGTCCTCAACACACGGGCAAAGCGGGTGTCGGTTTGTTCCACCATCCCGGCGTAGGCGGCCGTCGCACGCCGGAGGTCGGAGCCTGTCAGACCGTCCTCCGGTCCGAGGCGGCCCTCGTCCAACAGGGGATGACCGCTCGCGCCCGCATCATCGAACACCGGGACCCCGGGCTGGTATTTTTCGAGCAGGCCCTCCGTTGTGAGGAGCGGAAAGTGAGGTTGCTGGAGGCTCACCATGAGAAGCACCGGCACATTCGGAGGCAGGTCGTTGTGACCGCCAAAATGCATTCGCAAAAAATCGCAGGCTCCCGCAGTGGCAAGATCATCGGCAAGTCCCAGCGGAGAGACCCCGCAGCCAGCCTCAAAAATTTCCGTGGCTCCCCGCCACTTTTTCCGGCCGATCTGCACGCGGTCTGAAAAAGCCGCAGGCCAGCGCACGGCCTGCTCGGCCCCGATCCGGTGAAGCCACCCCTGCATTTGGTCCGGGCCGCGATGATGAAGTTTTCCACAACACACCGTGTAATACCCATGCTCCGAAAAATGACGGGCAAAGGTCGCGGCTCCTGGTTCGAGGTCATCGCCAAAATGAAGACATCCGGCATGGCCGGGGTAAAGGCCCGTGGCAAGACATTGACGGGCGGGCACGCAGAGGGGGCTGGGGGAATAGGCGTTGGTGAAGCGGGCGGCGTCAGCAGCCAGGGCATCCAAACACGGGGTTTCCGCGAAGTTTCTCCCGGCAAACCCGGCGGCATCATGACGGAACTCATCCGCCATCAAAAAAAGCACATTCACGCGCCGTCGTTATCCCGGCAGCGACCGCGCGGGTTTCCCCCCGGACTCAATCAGCGCATAGGCGTTATGATTGTGAATCGACTCAAAATTTTCGGCCTCGACCCGGTGCCATGTGATGTCCGGGTGGGCCCGGCAACGCAGGCTGACATTGCGTACGAGGTCTTCCACAAAAACCGGGTTGTCAAACGCCCGCTCGGTGACCGCTTTTTCATCCGGTCGCTTCAGCACGCTGTAAAGTTCGCTGCTCGCGCTCTCCTCGGCCATTTGGATGAGATCTTCAATCCACACCGGCTTCGAAAACCGCACGGCCAAGGTCACCTGGCCCCGCTGATTGTGGGCTCCGCGGGCGCTGATGGCTTTGGAACACGGGCAGAGGGTTGTGACGGGCACGACCACCTCCAGCTCAATATCAAAGACCCCGTTCTCCACGGTCGCATGAAAACGCACTTGATAGTCCAACAGCCCCTTGGCCCCGCTGACCGGTGCGGTCTTTTCGATAAAAAATGGAAACTCAAAGTCCACGTGGGCACAATTGCTTTCCAGACGCCGGGTCAGCTCGGTCAAAATCTGATGGATATTTGTGAGCTCCAGCAGGGGACCATGCGCGTTCAATACCTCCAAAAATCGACTCATGTGGGTGCCTTTGAAGTGATGGGGCAGATCCACGGTGAGCTGAATGATGGCCACCGTCTCGTGCGCTGCTCCATCGCGGCTCCTCACCCGCATGGGATAACGCAAATTTTTCACGCCAACCCGGTCAATGGCCAATTGCCTTGGGTCCGGCTCATTCTGGGTATCAATCAAACTCATGTCGAAGTAACGCACGCGCACTCTGGGACGTTGCCGCGATTTTGGCAAGGTTCAGAAAAATCCGTGGAAAGAGAGTCTCACTCAACCACCAATTACCAAACACCGAGTGGATGGAACCATTGAACGGTCCAGACACGCTCCAACGCGCAAATCCCCGGACAACCGTTTCGGAAAGTCACTTCCCCAAGGCCGCTGAGAACGATGGGCGAAGATTAACGGCGGGGCCGAAAACCACGGTCACCACGGTCACCACGATCTCCGCGGTCACCTCTGTCACCGCGATCTCCGCGGTCTTGACGCGGCGGACGATCTTCCCGGGCTCGGGCTTCATTGATGATCAAGTTGCGTCCGTCGAACGGTTTGCCATTGAGTTCCCTCACGGCTGTCTCGCCGGCTTCGGGGTTTCCCATGGTGACAAACGCGAATCCGCGTGAGCGTCCGCTTTCGCGGTCCAGGATGATTGCAACTTCTTGCACGGGGCCGTGCACTTCAAACAGCTCGCGAATCGCTGTTTCTGTGGTTTTGAAGGGGAGGTTCCCCACATACAGTTTCATACTTCGGTCTTTGTTTTTTTGTCTGGCAGCTGTCAAGAATCCGATGAGCCAACAGCCGTTTTCCGCGGCCACTGCCTGAGCTTGTCCCTTTGGGGGGCTTTGCAATTCGGGGTCCCTCTGGCGAACCAATTTCATCTCTGACAACTCCCGCGGAATTAAGCAATAAAATTTCTTGGCCCCGCACAATTTTTCTTTGAATTTTGGCTTGCCCTCGCCGCATGGCAGGCTAGATTCGTCGGTTCCTCTGCGTTTTGTCAGTCACTCGCTCCTGCGGAATCTCTCTGCATCGGCCGACCGATCAACGCAAAGTCCAAACAAACAACATCACGATTTCGCATGGGACAAAAAGTAAATCCGATCATCTTCCGGCTTCCGATCAGCCGGGACTGGTCTTCACGCTGGTATGCGTCGCGCAAAGATTTTGCCGACTATCTTCACTCTGACGGAAAAATCCGGGACTTTCTCAAAAAGAAGCTCAAGCAGGGTGCCGTTTCCCGCATCGTGATCGAACGTGCTTGGAACAGCGTGCGTGTCACCATTCACACCGCCCGCCCGGGGGTCGTCATCGGACGCAAGGGCTCCGAGATCGAAAAAATGACGGAGGAACTTTCCCGGTTGGCCGGTGGCAAGCAGGTCAAAATTGACATTGCCGAAATCAAATCCCCCGATCTGGATGCCCAATTGGTCGCCGAGAACGTGGCTTCCCAACTGGAGCGCCGTATTTCTTTCCGCCGCGCGATGAAGCGGGCGGTTCAATTGACAATGGACCAAGGAGCCCTGGGGATCAAAATCCGATGCTCCGGTCGTTTGGGGGGATCGGAAATTGCCCGCACCGAATGGTATCGCGAAGGCAAAATTCCCTTGCACACCATGCGCCAGCCCATCGACTACGGATTCACGGAAGCGAACACCATCGCTGGCAAGATCGGCATCAAGTGCTGGATCTGCAAAGACACTCCCGCTCCCGTGGAAGAAGAAGTTTCCCGCACTCCCAAAGCCCCCCCGGCCCCTGCCGAGGTTGCCCTGGAAGCCTGAGCAAAAAAACCATCCATCACTTTTTTAGGAGAACACGACTATGCCTTTGATGCCCAAACGCGTGAAATACCGCAAGACCCAGCGAGGAAGCCGCGCTGGAAACGCCTCGAGAACCCTTTCCATTGATTTCGGTGAATTCGGTCTCCAAACCCTCGACCGGGCTTGGATCACGAACACCCAAATCGAAGCCGCCCGTGTCGCGATGACCCGCAACATGAAACGCAAAGGGAAGCTTTGGATCCGAATTTTCCCGGACAAATCCGTGACCGCCCGCCCGCCGGAAACCCGGATGGGCAAAGGCAAAGGCAACCCCGAGTATTGGGTGGCTGTCGTTCGGCCCGGCAATGTGCTTTTTGAATTGGATGGCGTCTCGGAGACCATCGCCCGCGAATCCCTCCGCCTCGCAGCCAACAAGTTGCCGATCCGGACCAAATTTATTGCCCGTCACCACGCAGGCAAATAAGAAAAAACTTTTCTCTTTCCAAAATTCGTCGAGAGTTTTGTGAGATAGGACGGTCTGAATCCGTCCAACCAAGCCGGCGTGGCGGAATTGGCAGACGCGCGCGACTCAAAATCGCGTTCCTTCGGGAGTATGGGTTCGACCCCCTTCGCCGGTAAATCCTTTCAGATCAGGACGCCTCGGTGGAAATAAGCAACCAGTCATCATCGACGGCCTCATAAGTCACCCGATCGACCTCACCCGAGGGCGTGAGTTGATTGACCACATTGGTGCGCGGCGGAATGTGGCCGCTGGCGATGGATAGCAGCTGATACAACATCGGACGTTGGGGCAGGTAAGCACGATTATACCAAAAAAAGCTGCGATCCTGTTCCCGGGGCGCGGCCATTTCGGCATCCAGAAGTTGGCGTTCGGATTCGTTGGTCGGGGCAAGGTAATCCAAGGCTCCCCCACGCAGTTGATTCAATCCCTCAAACCCCCGCGCCCACGCACAAACCTCCCGCCAGTTTTTGTAATCCAGAGAGGACTCATCGGCAGGGCGTGCCACCGCAAGCACGGAATCAATAAGCTTGCCATAAAAGCCGGCTTCTTTGAACGCGAGTTCTTCCCACCCAAACCCATCAAACATGTTGTGCCCCCCAACAATGTTGCCATACCACTGACTCGGAATCCCCTGCGGATTTTCCTTCAACCCATAAAACCGGAGCAGATCCCTCACATGGGGATCCAAACCGTCCAACTCGGGAAAAAATTCATATTTCACCGGGGGGCTGACAAACAGCACGGGCTTGAACTGACTCCGCGCGAGCACAATCTCATGAACGGTGCCCACGCTGTAGATGTTTGTGGGAACAAAGGAGATCAAAAAGTCCGACACATCGGTCATCCGGCAATCGATATGAACCGTCTCCCAGAAGTCTTTTTCAAACCTCGCCCGCGTGGCGGGGTTTGTCCAAAAATCCGCTTCATACTCGGCCTTGGAGGGCAAAATGCCTTCCACACCGTATTCGAAATGACCCCGGATCGCCGGCTTGTTCCAGGGATCCAACACCGTGATTTCCAAAGCCCGAAGGATCGGCGTGAGCAGGGCCCGCCACCCCAGATATTTTTCCACCACCCGGGAACCCACAAAATCCATGGGCCCCGACAAATAGACACGGGTTCCTTTCAGAAGATTGTGCGCGGCGGGCGATAGATTCATGGACATCACCGTATCAAAAACTCCCGCCTCCCGCCACCCTTCCCTTGCTCACCTCGTTAATTCCTTGATCCTCTGGCGCGCGTCCTCGGCAATGCGCGTGCACATCAAATCACAAAGTTGATACAGCTTGGGATCAGAGAGGGAATAACGGGCAAAATTTCCCTCCCGTTCGCGGGCCACAAACCGGGAGGAAAGCAAAACCCCCAAATGTTTGGAGACATTGCCCTGCCTCATCCCGGTCTCCTCGATCAACTCGGAGACCGTGAGTGGCCTGGTCATCAGAGCCCGCAAGAGCCTGAGCCGGGACGGATCCGAAAGAATCCCGAAGAGCCGCGCGGCTTCCTCCAGTTGGGGATCCGACATCATTTTCTTTTTTTCTTGCATATTACCAATTAGAGATATAGTTATATACTATCCTATGAAAACCCACACATCAAGCCTCGAATCAACGCCCCGAAAAGTCCGGCCCACGGAAGTCAAAAATCAAAACGCGCTCTTTTTGGATGTGCGAACGCCCGCCGAATATGAGGAGGCGCACATTGAGGGATCGGTGTTGCATCCGCTGGGCGATTTGGATGTGGGGGCCGTTCAGCGGTTGGTGGAGGGGAAGGACGGATGCGTGGTGATTTGTCGTTCGGGAAACCGGGCCAGTCAGGCGGCTGAGAAATTGGCGGCCCACGGCCTGCCGTCGCTGAGCATCCTGGAGGGGGGAGTCCAGGCCTGGGAGGCCGAGGGGTTGCCGCTCAAGCGGGGGGCCAAAACGATGTCCCTGGAGCGTCAGGTCCGCATTGCCGCGGGAGCGCTGGTTTTTATCGGAGCCGTCCTCGGCTATTTTGTGAATCCGGCGTGGATCGCCCTTTCGGGTTTTGTGGGGGCCGGTCTCGTATTCGCCGGCATCACGGACACCTGTGGGATGGGGATGTTGATTGCCCGCATGCCATGGAACAACCGCCGCTCGGTTGGCACCTGCTGTTCACCAAAAAACTAAGCTCCTTCCCATGTTTTTAAGACAAATCTTCGATCCCTACCTTGCCCAATACGCTTACCTCATCGGTTGTCAGCGCTCCGGCGAGGCCCTTATCATCGACCCCGAGCGGGACATTTCCCGTTACCAAAAGCTGGCCGATGAAAACGGTCTTCACATCACTTCCGTCGCGGAGACGCACATCCATGCGGACTTTGTCAGTGGCGGCCGGGAATTTGCCGAGGACCCCAAGATCCACCTTTACCTTTCGGCGGAGGGCGGGAATGACTGGTCTTATCAGTGGCCGGGCCATCGCCCGAACACCCGTTTCCTGAAGCATGGGGACCAATTTCTGGTTGGCAACATCCGGGTCGAAGCCGTGCACACGCCGGGGCACACGCCGGAACACCTCAGTTTTCTCATCACGGATCTTGGCGGGGGGGCGGATGCCCCCATGGCCCTGACGACCGGTGATTTTGTTTTTGTGGGAGACGTGGGGCGTCCGGATCTGCTGGAGTCGGCCGCCGGGCAGAAGGGGGTGATGGAACCCTCGGCGCGCACGTTGCAGGCTTCGTTGGTCGAGCGGCTCAAGCCCATGGAAGATTATGTGCAAATTCTGCCGGCCCACGGGGCGGGGAGCGCCTGCGGAAAATCGTTGGGTGCCGTGCCGACAACGACCATGGGCTATGAACGGCATTTTAACAAACCCTTGCGTCAAGCCGGTGCCGACCCCGAAGGTTTTGTGAAAGAAATCTTGCGCGGCCAACCCGAGCCGCCCCTTTATTTTGCGACGATGAAGCGCGTCAACCGTGATGGAATCCGGGTGACCGGCGGGGTGCCCGAGGCACGGCATTTGACGGTTCAGGACGCCAAGGCCTTGATGGCCGGGGGGGATGCCAAGGTGCTGGACAGCCGGGATTCGCGCGAAGCCTTTTCTGAAGGGCACCTTCCCCGCGCGATCCATGTGCCCCTCAACGGACCCTTCTTCAGTGCCGGCGCGGGGTCTTATGTCGCGGAGAATGAAAAAATTCTTGTCATCGCAAAAGACCAAGCCGCAGCGGACCTTGCCGCCGTGCAACTTTATCGTATCGGCCTGGATGGGCTCGCCGGGTGGATCGGCATCCGCGAGTGGGTGCAAGCCGGGGAGGACCTCGTGACGTCCGAGCGCATCTTGTTCTCTGACTTTGACCGGGCCAATATGGGATCGCAGAGCGTCATTCTGGACGTGCGAACCACCTCGGAGTTTGAAGAGGGGCACCTTCCCGGAGCACTCTCCATTCCTTACACAAGATTGCGGGCCCGTCTGGATGAGGTGCCAAAAGGGCAGACTCTTCTTGTTCACTGTGGCAGCGGGAAGCGGGCCTCTTTGGCCGCCTCGTTTCTGAAGGCCATGGGATTTGCAACCGTGCATATTGACGGCGTGTGCGCCGAGTGCGAACGCATCGCCAGCAGCCAGGGGATCACGCACTGATCCCGTGATCGAGGCAATCCTTTGCGGGGTGCTCGTGGGGGGATCCCTGGGGCTCACCGGGGGTGGGGGATCGATCTTTGCGGTGCCTCTTCTGCTTTATGTTCTGAATGTTCCTTTGCGTGAGGCGGTTGCCGTGTCGTTGGTTGTGGTCGGTCTCACGGCGCTTTACGGGGCGGTGATTCAGCGTCGTTTGGTTCAATGGGGGGCCGGTGGGATGCTTGGCGCGGGAGGAATTCTCGGGGCCCCGGTCGGCGCGATGGTCGGTGCGATTTTGCCGGAGCTCGCGACTCTTCTCCTCTTTGCGGCTCTGATGTTTTTTATCGGGCTCAAAATGTGGCGGAACACCGGGGCCCAGGACGTGCCACTCACGGCCTTCTCCTGCCGCCGGGACCCGGATGGGGTTTTGCGATTCCATTGGCCCTGCGCGGGAAAGCTCGTCGCGGCTGGTGCGGTGACCGGGATTCTGTCGGGAATCTTCGGGGTGGGGGGAGGGTTCCTTGTGGTGCCCGCGTTGCTCCTGGTCACGGCGATGCCCATGGACCGGGCGCTGGCCACCTCGCTTGTTGGCATCGCCCTGATCAGTGCCGCCGCTTTTGCGGCGAACCTCTTCACGTTGGAGAGTTTTCCAGGGGGTCTGGCGGCTTGGTTTCTGGTGGGGAGTGCCATCGGTATGACCGGTGGGGCCTCCCTCAAATCGCGCCTGCCCACTCCGCTTCTCAAAAAAATCTTTGCTCTGGCCATCCTCGGAGTGGCCCTCTGGATCCTGATCCAGCAGGCTCTGGAATCCCGGACGTCCGGTCCGGTTGCCAGCGGCGAAACTCTTTCTGCTATGATAAACCAACCCAACCATCCCAAACTATGAACCCAAGAATCTTGATCGTCGGCGGAGTCGCCGGCGGAGCCTCCTGCGCTGCCCGCTTGCGGCGCCTGAATGAACACGCGGAAATCCACATCTTTGAACGCGGCCCGTATGTGTCGTTTGCCAATTGCGGGTTGCCCTATTTTGTTGGAGGGGTGATTCCCAACGAAGACGATCTCCTGATTGCCAATGCCGGGCTTTTTCGGGACCGTTTTAACATCTCCGTCCACGAACGCACGGAAGTTGTGTCCATCGACCGTGCGAACTCGCTCATCGAAGTCCGTTCGCTGGAGTCGGGGGAAACCCGACGGGAGCCCTACGACTTTTTGGTGCTTTCCCCGGGTGCACTGCCCATCCGCCCACCTCTGCCCGGAATTGACCTCCCGGGGATCCACACCCTGCGGAATATCCCCGACAGCCGGGCCATCCGGTCATGGATCGACGACCGAAATGCCCGCTCGGCGGTTGTGGTTGGTGGCGGGTTTATCGGTTTGGAAATGGCCGAAAATTTCCTCCATCGTGGCATGGACGTCACGGTGGTGGAGATGCTGGATCAGGTCATGCCGCCTCTCGATCCCGAAATCGCCGCCTTGGTGGCCACCCACCTTCGAAAACAGGGGGCCACCCTGGCTCTGGGGGATGGTGTCGCCGGATTTCAACACAACGCCCATGGCCAATTGGAGGTTCACACGAGTGGCGGAAAAATTCATACGGCGGATCTTGTGATTCTCTCCATCGGCGTTCGTCCCGACACCGCTCTTGCCAAAGCCGCGGGCCTCAAAATCGGGGCACGTGGCGGGATAGTCACGGATGACCACATGCGGACCAGTGACCCAAAAATCCTTGCCGTGGGGGATGCGGTCGAAGTCCGGGATTGGACCTTCGGCGAACCGACTCTCCTCGCGCTGGGCGGACCCGCCAACCGGCAGGGCCGCATCGCGGCAGATGTGATCTGTGGGCGGGATTCGCGGTTCCGCGGGGTGCAAGGCACGGCAATCTGTGGGGTCTGTGGGTTGCAGGTCGCCTCGACAGGAGCCAGCGAGAAGGCCCTCCTTCGCGCGGGCCACAAAGATTTTGAAAAAATCACCATCCACCCCAATCATCATTCCGGCTATTATCCCGGTGCCAAACAAATGACCCTGAAGCTGATTTTTCGTCCTTCGGACGGCTTGATTCTGGGGGCTCAGGGTGTGGGAGAAGCGGGGGTGGACCGGCGGATTGATGTGGTGGCCACGCTCATCCAAAAGCATGGCACGGTCTTTGATCTGGAGGAGGCGGAGTTGTGTTATGCCCCGCAGTTTGGGGCAGCCAAGGACGCCGCCAATTTTGCGGGGATGGTCGCCGCGGACTGGATGCGGGGAGACATGCCCACCGTGCATTGGGGCGAGCCGGTCACAGAAAAAACGCTGCTGCTGGATGTCCGAAGCCGGAGGGAGTTCGATGCCGGGCATGCCAAAGGGGCAGTCCATATCCCCGTGGAGGAAATTCGCAGCCGTCTTTCGGAAATTCCCGCAGATCGCGACATCCGGGCCTACTGCGCGGTGGGGATTCGTGGATACCTTGCCACGCGAATTCTAATCCAGCACGGGGTCGCGGCCAGAAACCTTTCAGGCGGATTCCTCTCCCACCCGGGTGATGCGTCAATCTGACGGACGCCGGCTTTGCAGCCGTTGCGGTGCCTGCCTTCCGGGAGGAAATCCCCGGGGCTGTGGCCGGCCGCATTTTTTTAGGCTTATCGGGTTGCGAAATTCCGCCTGATTCGCGATACCTTACCGATGCCGTCAAAGAAGTCCCCGAAGTCCAGCCCGCCCATGCCCGGTGGGAAACACCTGTTCCTGATCCTGGGGCCCTGCGTTATCGAGAGTCCGGCCTTCGTCCGGCGCATGGCAAAAAAAATCAAAACCATCTGCGATGGGGAGGGGGTCAAATTTGTTTTCAAGGCCTCGTATGACAAGGCCAACCGGACTTCTGCCAAGTCTTATCGCGGGATCGGGGTTCGCGATGGCTGTGAATTGTTGGCCGCCCTCGGGGCCGAATTGGAAGTCCCGGTCACGTCCGATGTCCACACCCCGGAGGAAGTCGGTATCGCTTCGGAATTTTTGGACATTCTGCAAATTCCGGCGTTTCTTTGCCGGCAGACGGACCTGATTGTTGCGGCGGGAGCCTCGGGCTGCGTCGTGAATGTCAAAAAGGGCCAGTTTCTTGCGCCGTGGGATGTGAAAAACATTGCCGACAAGCTGGTTGCGGCCGGGTGCCGTCACTTCTTTTTCACCGAACGCGGCACCACCTTTGGTTACAATAATCTTGTCGCCGACATGCGTTCCATCTATTGGATTCAGGAACAAAAATTCCGCGTCGTTTTTGATGCCACCCACTCCGTGCAACGCCCCGGCAGTGGCGGGGATCGGACAGGTGGTGACGGAGACTTGGCACCCGTCCTTGCCAGAGCTGCCGTCGCGGCAGGTTGCGATGGAATCTTTTTAGAAACGCATGAAAATCCAGCACGAGCCCTTTCCGACGGTCCCAACCAAATCCCCCTGCGGCAACTCCCACGCCTGCTCGGCCAACTCCAGCGCATCAGGAATGAAGTCCTTCGTTAAGCCCCTGAACCAACTTTTCCTCTGCTTCCTGCTGTCCGCAGTCTGCCCCATCGCGGCGGTGGCCCAAGAGGAACAAAAAAAAGTAGAGGCGCCTGTTGCCGAGGTGGCTGAAGCGGCCTCGTCCGATGAGGAATTTGATCTTTCGATGATCCCTCCCGGCCAACCGGTGAAGGGCCTGAAAATCCCGTATTACGGTGCGGACGGAACCACCCTGCAAATGACGTTTGAAGCCGAGGTCGCGCGCCGTGTCGATGACAGCAACATCGAGCTGGAAAACCTCAAAATTGACGCGGTGGGCGACGACGAAAAAAAGTTTCTCGTGGAGATGCCCCAATCGGTCTTTAACATTGAATCCCGGATGTTGACAGGCGAGAATGGCGTGCTGATCAAAAGGGACGACTTCGAGATTCGCGGGAAAGCCGCCGAGTTTGATATCAAGAGCCGCTTTGGCAAAGTCTTGGGAAATGTCCACATGATCATCTACAGCACCGAAGAATTTGAATGAATAAACGCCTCCTCCTCCTCACAGCCGGCATGGCCCTTGTCACTGGCTTCGCTTCAGCACAGGAACTTTCGCCCACCATGTCTCCCGGCACCGGTTCGGGCGATGCCTCGACTGACAGTATCTCCCCTTTTGGCTTCAAAGGGCTGGGTGCAGACCGCCCCAAGGATTCCAAAACCGAAATCACGGCCACCAAACAGGCCACCTTTGACAATGCTGCCAGTGTTGCCGAGTTCGAAGGCAAGGTCGTGGTCCGGGATCCCCAATTCACGCTCTTCTGCGACCGCCTGAAGGTCAGCCTCGCCGAAAATCGCAAGGGCATCAAAGTGGCCGAGGCCATTGGCAACGTCACCATCGTTCAAGAAAACACGGATGCCGAGGGCAAAAAAATCAAATCCATTGGGAGAGCTGGAAAAGCCGTGTTTGAGCCATCCACCGGACGGGTGACCCTCACCCTCTGGCCACAAGTCCAGCACGGCATCAATAATCAAGTCGGCACGGAAGAGGGGACTGTGATGGTCCTGAACCGCGATGGAAAATCAACAACCACCGGAGGTAGCAAGACCATGATTGTTGACACCGGGGCTGAAACATCCCAACCATGACCGATCCCGCCACCAAGACCCCTTCCGCCATCGACCCCGCCCACCCCGACCGCAAACCCGCGGAGGGACTTCCCCTTCTGCGCACGGACAAGCTTGTGAAAGTCTACGGCGGACGGGCCGTCGTCAATGGCGTGGATATCAATGTGCGCCGCGGGGAAATCGTGGGCCTGCTTGGCCCGAACGGTGCCGGAAAAACCACCACGTTTTATATGATTGTGGGGCTGGTGCGGCCCAATGGCGGAGTGGTCTATTTCAACGAAAAGGATGTCACCACGATGCCCATGTATCAGCGGGCCCGCACGGGCATGGGCTACCTCCCGCAAGAAGAATCGATTTTTCGCAAGCTGACAGTCGAACAGAACATTTTGGCCATCCTGGAAACCCAAAAAATGAGCAAGTCCGCCCGCAAAGCCCGTTGCGAGGAATTGCTGACCCAATTTGGAATCGAACATCTTTCCAAAAACTTCGCCCTTACCCTCTCCGGCGGTGAAAAACGGCGTCTGACCATCGCCCGCTCCCTGGTGACCAATCCCTCCTTGTTGATGTTGGACGAACCCTTCAGCGGCGTGGATCCCATCGCGGTGTTCGATGTGCAACAGATCATCCAAGACCTCCGGAAACAGGGGCTTGCGATTTTGATCACCGATCACAACGTCCGGGAAACACTGAACATCGTGGACCGTGCTTACCTCATCTATGAGGGACGCGTCGAAAGTCAGGGCCCCAAAGACTACTTGCTGAATGATCCGATCAG
>JBBECL010000292.1:0-2263 GCA_040881805.1 Terrimicrobiaceae bacterium
GCCTGGCCCAGCTCCCGGACCTTTTGGCCAGGCTGGAAAATGAAGCCCAATGAATCTCCAAGCTTGTGGATACCCCCTTCCTTTCCGCTAAGGTGATCGCACAATGAAGGTATTGCTGGCACTGGAGGATGGGACGATTTATCAAGGCGATTCGTTTGGAGCACTGCCTCCGACGGATGGCGAGATCTGCTTCAATACGTCGATGACCGGTTACCAGGAAATCCTGAGCGATCCTTCCTATCGGGGTCAAATCGTCGTGATGACCTATCCACTGA
This sequence comes from Terrimicrobiaceae bacterium, assembly GCA_040881805.1. GTDB lineage: Bacteria > Verrucomicrobiota > Verrucomicrobiia > Chthoniobacterales > Terrimicrobiaceae > JAJTZA01. The sequence goes on from JBBECL010000292.1 coordinate 276, forward strand.
TCGGAAACACCGGGGTCAATACCTTGGATATGGAAAGCGCGATTCCTCAGGTGCGGGGATTTGTGATTGAGGAACTCAGCCCGGTGACAAGCAGTTGGCGGGCCACCGATTCCCTGTCCGATTGGTTGCTGGCTCATGGTGTCGTTGGGATTCAGGGGGTTGACACCCGGGCCCTCACCAAAACGCTGCGCACCTCCGGGGCGATGCGCGCCTGTATTGCTCCCGCTTCCGAGGGAGCGGAACGGGCCATCGCCCGGGCAAAATCAGCCAAGTATGAAGGGGTTGATTTTGTCAAAGAGGTCACCACGTCAAGCCGCTTCGATTGGGATGAGAGTGGGGCCTTGAGCGGCACATGGATCCCGGAGAATCCCCGTTCCGAGCTTGGCGACAAAGACGATATCGGCAATCTTTTCCGCCCTGCTCCAAAAACCGAACGGCGTATTGTGGCTTATGACTTCGGGATGAAGCAAAACATTCTGCGTTCTTTGCGGCAGACCGGATTTTCCGTGGAGGTGGTTCCGGCCGGGACGCCGGCCGCTGAGGTTCTTGCCAGGAAACCGGATGGGGTCTTTCTCTCGAATGGTCCCGGAGATCCCGCGACCTTGGATTACGCCAAGGAAAACGTGAGGCAGATCGTCGGCCAGGTGCCCGTCTTTGGGATTTGCCTCGGCCATCAGATTCTTGCATTGGCGCTGGGCGGCAAGACTTACAAGATGAAGTTCGGTCATCGTGGGGCCAACCACCCGGTGAAAGACCTGCGAAGCGGAGCGGTTGCCGTCACCTCGCAAAACCATGGTTACGCGGTGGATGCCGACTCCCTTCCCCCCGAAGTTGAAATCACTCATCTGAACTTGAATGATGGCACGGTGGCGGGGTTGCGTCACAAAACCCATCAGGCCTTCAGCGTGCAATACCACCCCGAGGCCAGTCCGGGGCCCCATGATGCCCATTATTTTTTCGAGGAATTTGCCAAAGAAGTTGATGCTGCACGCGCGAGGAGGTAAGAATCAGCCATGGCCAAACTCCAGCTCATCCTTTCGGAGGACTCCCAGCCCTTCCATGAATTAACCGAGGACAAAACCACGGTGGGTCGTGTCGATGACAACACGCTCCAGATTGATGATGTTTCGGTTTCGAGTCATCACGCGGAAATTGTGGCTGATGGCACGCTGTATCATTTGCACGATCTCGGCTCCACAAATGGCACCTTCGTCAATGGCGAGCAAATCACGGACGCTGTTTTGAGCAGCAACGATGAGATTCGTTTCGGTGCCATTGCCGCTATTTTTCTGACCGGAACCGAAGAGTTGTGGGACGCCCAACCGCTGCCCCAGAGTTCGGCCCCGTCGGTTGAGTTGGCCAATCAATCCGCAAGACCCGCCAATTTTTCGAGTTCTTCCCCCATTCCCCGCAATGTGCAAAAGAAGGACCCTGTGGCCATCGCGGCGATAGCCCTTGGTGTGATTGGAATTCTGGGTGCCCTCGCGGCGGCTGCGCTTTCGTTGACAATGGCCGTCTGACCTTGCGGCCCCAAGATCAGCAGAAGTCACCTCAAATGCTGCAAGCTGCCCACGGGGGCAAATCGTCCAACCGCCGCTTCAGGAGCCCGGCGATCCCGCGTTGATTCGTCGATGGGCAAAAATCCCACATTCCCCGTCGCATAAGCGACCATGGCATTGCCACCATGACGGAAATGCACGGTGACCTCCCGGTCGTCGATGCCGTAGAATTCTTCAATCATGGGATTTGAAGCGCTGGCCGGGGCTTGGAAGGTGTTCACCTGGGCACTTGTGGCAAAAACGACGGTCTGATCGGGTCGGGCCAACTGACCCAGGCGCATGGGAATAGGAAGGCCTTGGGCTTTTTGGGGATCCCTCCCACTCCAAGCGGCATTGCGGTTCCCATCATCGACCGCAAGAAGCACATTGTAAGCGACCCCCAAATATCCGAAGCGATACTTCGGCTTGTAGGCTTTGCCGGTGAACCCA
>JBBECL010000293.1:0-14478 GCA_040881805.1 Terrimicrobiaceae bacterium
TTGGGGGTTGGAAGCGTGGGCTCCCGGTTTGGGCACAAGCGGCATGCAAATGGTGGTGTGGGGGTTTTTTGTGAGCACGGTTTTTGTGTTCCATGCCACTTGCGCTGTGAATTCCTTTGCCCACACGATTGGGAGCAAACGATTTGAAACGGGAGATGAAAGCCGGAACAGCCTCCTCCTGGCGCTGATCACCCTTGGGGAAGGATGGCACAATAACCATCACCATTACCAAGCCTCGGCGCGTCAGGGCTTTTATTGGTGGGAAATTGATATCAGCTACTACATTCTCAAGGGACTTTCCGCGCTGGGAATTGTGTGGGGTCTCAAAGAAGTCCCGGCCCGTGTTTATTCTCGCAACGATTAATTCCGTCCGCTGAACATCCCGGCATGGAACGTCTTGCGATTATTGGCACCGGGGTCTCCGGTGTGGGGTGTGCCTGGCACTTGCGTCATTGCGCAGAGATCACTCTTTTTGACAAAGCGGCCCGCCCGGGCGGCCACACCAACACGGTGGTTGTTAATGAAGACGGCAGGGAAGTGCCCATTGATACGGGCTTCATCGTTTTTAACCGGCAAACATATCCCAACCTCTGCCGTCTTTTTGAAGAGTTGGATGTTGACGTCAAACCCTCCGAAATGTCGTTCAGTGTCCAACACGTGCCCAGCGGACTCGAATACAATGGCATGGGCCTCAACAGGCTTTTTGCGCAGCGCCAAAATGTTTTTAATCCCCGGTTTCTCAAGCTGATTGCCAGCATCACCCGCTTCTTCAAGGCGGCAAATGCCTCACTGGAAAATTCTTCGGATTTGACGTTGAGAGAGTTTGTCGAAAAACACCGGTTGGGTGCGGACTTTTTGGAGCTTTATCTGGTTCCCATGAGCTCGGCCGTGTGGTCCACCAATCCCAAAGATGTCCTTGATTTTCCGGCAGCGTCTCTGATTCGTTTTTTTCACAATCATGGATTTTTGGGCGTCACAACCCACCACCCCTGGTTCACTGTGACCGGGGGCTCCCGCACATACCTGCAAAAGATTCTGGCCGCTGTGGGGCGCCCCAAACTCCAAGCCAACATTGTGCGGGTTTCAGAAAATGACAAAGAGGCCACCATCACCACGGCGGATGGCAGCGTGCTGGCCTTTGACCGCGTGATAATGGCAAGTCATGCCGATCAATCCCTGGCAATGCTCGCCGCGCCGGATGAAGCCCAACGGCGATTGCTTTCGCCATTTCGTTATGAAAACAACCAGGCCACGCTTCACACGTGGGAGGGAGTCATGCCCAAGAAACGCCTTGCCTGGGCCTCATGGAACTACCGGGTCGAGAAATCCGCGGGCGAAGACCTCAAGCCCGCGACGCACTATTGGATGAATGCGCTGCAAGGTGTCTCGAAAACCAAAAACTACTTTGTCTCCCTCAACTCGCGTGAACAAATCCCTGATGAACATGTTCTCTACGAGGCCGATTACGAACACCCCATTTTTAATGGTGCCGCGATTCAGGCCCAAGCGGAACTCAACGATCTCAACACGCGATCGCGCGATCAGCGTCTCTTCTTCTGTGGCAGCTACTTCAAGTATGGGTTTCACGAAGATGCCTACAGCTCGGCGCTTTACCTTTCGAGGATGTTGGAAGAACGTCTCACCTCGTGAGTTCTTGCCTCTATGAGTGCTCGGTCTTCCACAAACGCTTCTCTCCCAAGCGACATGAATTCCTTTACCGCGTTTTTATGTTCTCGCTCGATGTGGATTCCCTGCCCCGATTGGCACGTCAGATCCCCCTCCTCGGCGTCAATGCCCCCGGCCTCTACAGCTTCTGGGATGACGACCACTTCCGGCTTGTCCAAGGGACCGCCCGCGCCAATGCGGAAGCATTTCTTTCCGCGAACGGCATTGCAGAGCGTCCGGCAAAAATCCAACTTTTGACCAACCTCAGATTTTTGGGATACACGTTCAACCCCATCTCGATTTGGTTTTGCTTTCGTGCCGATGGGTCGCCCCTGGCAGCCATCGCCGAGGTGGGAAACACGTTCCGCGAACTCAAGCCCTTCCTTGTGCCGTTTGATGGCAGGGCCTTCCACCTCCGCACACCCAAACACTTTTACGTGTCCCCGTTCTCGTCCCTGGATCTCGAATTCGATTTTCGGTTCGAAATCCCCGGGGATCGGCTGGCGGTCTTTATCGACGATTACCGTGGGGAAGAGAGGGTCCTGCTAAGCACATTGACCGGAAAACAAACCGAGTTGACCACGGGCACGTTGATGGCCTTCACGGTCAAGTATCCCCTGATCACCCTCCGCGTGATCTTTCTCATTCACTGGCAGGCCTTTCTCATCTGGTGGAAAAAAACTCCGTTTTATTCCAAAGAGGCAAATCCAGAACTCCAAAAGGGGGTCTTCCGGCCAAGAAAATGACGTTCCGATCCTTCGGGCACCTGAAAATAACAAAATCCATGCGACGCGGCTCCGCCGCCCGGGGTTTTCCCATCGCGCTCGGAGACCACAAAAACGTTGCTCCCAACAGGGCTTCTTGGTATTGCCATGAGTTCATGAAGTTCACACTCCTTCCTGTTCTCCTCTGCCTGGCGGGACTTCCTGGTTGCATCACCATTGATGAGTTGCTTTCAGATTCAGATGAGATGCCGGTGATTTATGTGAGAGATGCCAGGGAGCCGATCTTTTACGATCCCTATTACAACCGACTGAAAATTTACCAAGCTCCTGTGGTTTACGAATCCAAGACGAAAAAGACCAAGGGAAATCGGGTCTATGAAACAACCACCATTCGCAATCAGTTTGGGGATGTTGTTTACAAAGACACCTCGTCCCGTAAGAAAAAGAAGAAAAAGAAATGAGCGCCTTCCGCCTGATCATCCTCACTCTTTCCCTGTTTCTGGGGCAGGCATATGCCTCAGACCTGGACTTTCAACTGGGCAACCAAACTTCGCGAAGTTTTGAGGCCGTTTACATCACGGCGTCCGAGGACAAGGATTGGAGCGGAAATCTCTTAAACGCTGATCAAGCCCTTGAACCCAGGGGATTGATTTCCGTGGCCTTTGACCCATCGGAAAAGTCGGCAACATGGGACGTGAAGGTTGTCGATGACGAAGGGATTGCTGTCACTTTTAAAGCCGTGAATCTTCTCAATGTGGATACGATCACATTGAGCTCGGTGAACGGAAAATATACGGCCGAAGTTGACTAACATGTGGGGCATGCCCCGCACCTCACCCGCACCGTCGTCCGACTCACCGACCCTGAACCGCGGTCCCGGGGGCTGATCCACCCCGTGGCCCAGTCACGGTTCCTCCGGCGGTGTTCCATGAGGTATTCCTCCGGATTCCCGAAACCTGCCGCGGGCGGATTTTGTTCCGCTTGGCCCGTCATGAAAAAGGCCGCCCTGGCAGGGGGCCTCCTTCCCTCCGTCACTCTGCAGAAGATTGCAGAAGATTGTTTTGCGCGGCACGTGTTCCTGTGGCAATTTGGGTCTGATGGCGGACGGTCGCTCTGGGAGGTCAGAAATGCCCTCTCAGGGAGGAAAGTCCGGACACCACAAGGCAGCATGCCCTTCGAAAGCGGGGGAACGTTTGGGTGAAAACCCGGCGTGACGGACAGTGTCGCAGAAAATAAACCGCCTTTCTTTTTCGAAAGAGAGGCAAGGGTGAAATGGCGGGGTAAGAGCCCACCGCCCCGAGCGCAAGCAAGGGGGCACGACAAACCCCATGCGGTGCAAGACAGAACAGGAAGTGCGGGTCGCCTGCCCGCTCGGAGATCTTCGGATCTGTGGGCAACTTCCGGGTATTAGTCGCTTAGATAAATGACCGTCCAAGCCCGGTGCAAGCCGGGCCGGACAAAATCCGGCTTATAGCCATCACCCACGGGGGTGGATTCGGAATCTCACCGACTCCACCCCCACCTTTTTAACACGCGGTCACCAAAGACTTGCCTGAATGCGGCGGCTCAGTCTTGCCTGCGGCCTTGCCCACTTCGAATCGTGACTTTCGCAGCCCCTTGGGCATGGTTGCGTCTTGTCAAAGTTTGAAAAAGAACGCATCTTATACCGTCATGGTTATCGACAGCCCCCAAAATTGGTATCTGAAAAAACACGAAAACAGCGAGGTTTTTGGACCTGTGCGTTTTGAGAAAATTCGTGATTGGGCCCGGACTGCCCAATTGAATCCTCAGGACTTGGTGTCGACCGATCAGGTGTCATGGACCCGTCCCCCCATGATTCCCGAGTTGGAAATGGATTGGTTGGTGGAGTTGGGACAGGATTTGTTATACGGGCCAACAACGAGCGAGACTCTCCTCATTTTTGCCACGAGTGGAGAAATCTCGCCGGAAACGAAGGTCATCAACTGTGTGAACGAGGAGGAATTCGCCCTCAAAGAGACAGAATTTTATCTGGCGGCCCAGCAGGCTCCCGGCATGGAGAGTCTGACAGAGGGCAACGAAGACCTCGGCTCTCTGAGCCAGCAACCGTTGAAGGGGGGAATTCGTGCGAACCTGCAGCGCAGGGTGCGCGAGTTGGAGCAGTCCCTTCTGGAGAAGCAGAGATACCTGAATGCGGCCAAGGACGTGATTGCGCGCCTTGAAGCACGCAACAAAGAGCTGGAGGAGCGCCTCCAAGAATTCTCGGGTTACAAGAAAAAGAAATAATCTCCAGAATTTTTCCACGGATGACATGCTGATTGATACCCACGCGCATTTGGATTACCCCGATTTTGCAGATGATTTGCCGGGGGTCATCTCCCGGGCCTTGGAGCATGGGGTCCAGAAGATCGTGAGCATTGGCACCGGGCTGGAAAGCAGTGCGCGGGCCGTGGCGCTGGCGAATGCCCACGCGGGAGTTTATGCGGTCATCGGTGTGCATCCCACGAATGTTGGGGAAGAAATTGAGGATTTTCTGCCGGGTCTCCGCGAGCTTGCGGCCAATCGCAAGGTTGTCGCCATCGGCGAAACCGGGCTTGATTACCATGATCTCCCCGGGTCCGATCCGGCCCCCTCCCCGGCCCTGGCGGCCCTCGGAGCGGGATCCGCCGAGGCCACCCACGCGGAACTCATCAATGGTGCCTACAAGGCCGCCCAAATGGATGCCTTCCGTATGCAACTCGACCTCGCTGTGGAACTCGGATTAAATGTGGTGATCCATCAGCGCGATGCGTGGGCCGACACCTTGGAAATCCTCCGCCCCTACACCGGCAAGCTCCGTGGCGTTTTTCATTGCTTTGGCGGGACGCCGGAAATGGCGGCCGAAATTCGTGAGCTCGGGCATCTCGTTTCATTCACGGGGATTGTGACATTCAAGAATGCCACCCAAGTTCAGCAGTCTGCGGCCGCTGTCCCTGCCGACGGATACATGGTGGAAACCGATTGCCCCTACCTCGCGCCAGCCCCTCACCGCGGCAAACGCTGCGAGCCATGGCACACCGCTCTCATCGCAAGTCAGATTGCCGGCCTGCGAAACATTTCCGCCGCGCAAGTTGCCGGGGAAACCTCAGCCACCGCCGAAGCTTTTTTTGGTTTCTCAAGAAACCGCTGACTCCCTTGGGCAAAAAAATCGCCATTGTGGGCTCGGGAGCCATCGGGCTGTATTATGGGGGACACCTGGCCAAGGTGGGTCAGAATGTCCACTTTCTCATGCGCTCCGGCCACGAGGCCGCCAAACAACAGGGCATTCGTATCCGAAGCGCGGAACTCGGAGAATTCCATCTCCCGAACGTTCCTGTGTATGACAGCGTAGAAAACATCGGCCCCTGCGATCTTGTCATCATCGCTGTCAAAGCCACCTCGAACAATGACCTGCCACACATTCTTCCCCCGCTGCTCAAAGAGGGCACCCTCCTGCTGACCCTTCAAAACGGGTTGGGGAATGAGGAATTTCTGGCCGATCGGTGGGGAGCCCATCGGGTTCTTGGGGGTCTGTGTTTTGTGTGTTTGACGAGGGAGAATCCCGTGACCGTGAACCATTGGGGGCATGGCACACTTTCGATCGGGGAGTTTGGCGGGGGGTCGGCAGGAGCCGCCGGGGAAGTTGCCACCAGCTTTGTGACAGCCGGAATTGAAGCCCGGGCGGTGCCAAGCCTTCTTTGCGAACGCTGGAGAAAGTTGGTTTGGAACATTCCCTTCAATGGGTTGTCGGTGGCTTTGGGAGGGCTCTCTGTGGATCAAATTTTGAAGGACGGGCAACATGTGAGCGATGTCAGGGCTCTGATGTCCGAGGTGATGGCCATTGCCCATGCCGAAGGCTGCGAGATCGGCCGGGGCTTTGCCGAAGCCAACATTGAGCGCACACGAAGCATGGGGGACTATCGTCCTTCGACGCTGGTGGATTGGGAGGCCGGCCTTGCGTTGGAGATCGAACCGATTTGGGGGGTTCCCTTGCGCCGCGCGGCTGCCGCGGGTGTCCCGGTCCCGCATCTGCAAAACCTTTATCAGAAGCTTCTCAGCGCATGATCTCCACGGACTCCAGTGAAGACCAGTTGAAGGCCTTTGGAGCCCGCGTGGGTCTGATTTTGGGTTCCGGTCTCGCGCCGCTGGTCCGCACCTTTCCCACCGAATTTTCCATCCCTTACGAGTCCCTTCCCGGCTTCCCCAAACCCAAAGTCGAAGGACACGCGGGGCGCTTTCATGCGGTCACCTGCGCTGGCGTGAAACTTTTGGTCGGGGTCGGGAGAATTCATCTTTACGAGGGATGGGAGGTCCGGCAGGTGGTGCGTGGAATCCATGCTTTGCATGCCGCGGGTGTGGAGCAATTGATTCTCACCAATGCGGCCGGCGCGGTGAATCCGGGCGTGCCACCCGGCTCCTGGATGATCATCCGGGACCACATCAACCTCACCGGCCACTCCCCCCTCCGGGGATCCAGCCAGTTTGTGGACATGTCGGAGGTGTATTCTCCAAGAATGCGAAAAATCTTTCGTGCCCATGCCCGGGATGCCGGATTGAACTTGCCGGAGGGGGTTTATGCCGCGATGCCGGGCCCGCAATACGAAACACCCGCCGAGATCAACATGCTCCGCGTTCTCGGGGCTGACGCCGTGGGCATGTCCACGGTGCCAGAGGCCATCCAGGCCCGCGCTCTTGGATTGGAGCTTGCCGCCTTTTCCTGCATCACAAACCTTGCAGCTGGACTTTCCAAGCGCCCCCTCGACCACCTGGAGGTGATTGCCACCGGCGGGGATTCCACCGCCGCTTTTGCCGCCTTGCTGGGTGCGGCCCTGCCGGAAATCGCTGCAATCCCGGGTTGCCCGGAGTCAAATCACTGCTAGGTTAACCGGATGTTTCGAACGGCCATTTTTGCCACCCTCTCTCTCTGCCTTGCGGGAATCTCCTATTCCGCCTCTCCGGTTTCCAAGGGACTTGTCCGCATCGTCGCCACATCCCAGGAGCCCAACTATTTGCAACCATGGAGCGGAGGATCGGTGAGCGGGGGCTCGGGCTCGGGGTTTGTCATTGACGGGAAACGCATTCTGACCAACGCCCACGTCGTCAGCAACACCAGGTTCCTCACCGTTTCCAAAGAAGGAGACCCCGCCAAATATCTGGCCCGCGTCCTGCACGTGGCCCATGACTGTGACCTTGCGATGCTCACCGTGGATGACCCCAAATTTTTTCAAGCCACAACCGCTCTGCAACTTGGTGGGATCCCGGCCATCGAATCCACCGTGTCCGTTTACGGATATCCCATTGGCGGAGACCGGCTCTCGGTGACCCGGGGCGTGGTCTCACGCATCGACTTTCAACCTTACTCCCACTCCGGCGTGGATGCCCACCTCACCATTCAAATCGATGCCGCCATCAACCCCGGAAACAGCGGAGGACCGGTCCTTCAGGATGGAAAAGTCGTCGGCGTCGCGTTTCAAGGATACTCCGGCGACGTGGCCCAGAATGTCGGCTACATGATCCCCACTCCCGTGGTGGCCAGGTTTTTGGAAGATGTGAAGGATGGCAGCTATGACAGGTATATGGACATTGCCGTTTCCTATCATTCGCTTCACAACCCCGCCATGCGGAATGCCCTCGGGCTCCCTGACAACGATTTGGGTGTGTTTGTGGGGGAGGTCTATCCCGGGGGGGCCTCGGATGGCTATCTCAAATCGTGGGATGTGATTCTTTCCATAGATGGACTGCCGGTCTCCAGCGACGGCACGGTCCCCATGGATGGCGACCAAGTCGAGATGGCCGAGGTCGTCGAGCGCAAATTCAAAGGAGACACCGTGGCTTTCGATGTGGTGCGGGAGGGGAAACCATTATCCGTGACAGTCCCGCTGGAGCGACCGTGGCCATTCGCCATGCAGGCCAATGCCTATGACCAAAAACCGAGATATTTGATTTACGGCGGGCTCGTTTTTCAGCCCTTGGACGCCAATTTCATCAATGCACACGATCCCGACGATCTTCGCCTTCGTTACCACTACGATCACTTCATCTCGCAGGGTCTGCACCTGAAAAAGCCCGAGATCGTTGTGCTCTCCAACGTGCTTGCGGATCCTGTGAATGCCTATGCCGGAGATTTTGTTTACGACATCGTGGAAACCGTCAACGATATCCCCATCAAAAACCTTGATGATCTCGCGAAGGCCATCGACGCGGGCGGCGAGTATGTGGTCATTAAAACTGTCGGCCCCGGGCGCCCGCTGGTCCTGGAGCGAAAAGCCGCTGAAGACGCAAGCCCCCAGATCCTTAGCCGCTATGGCATTCAGAAAGACAGAAACCTTGTTCCGTGAAAAAACTCCTTCTCCTTAGTGTCCTGATCGTTTGTCCGGGATTGGCGACTTCCCGGGCTGCCGCCAACAAACCGCCAACTCCCGCCGAAAACGTGGTGCCCGCGAAGGGGGTTGTTCGCGTCAACTCCACGAACCAGTCCTACGATTTTGCCCGCCCATGGGACAAAAAAAGCCCGCTCCCCCGCCGCGGAGCCGGGGCCATCCTCGGGAATGGCATGGTTTTGGTCACCGCCGAATTGGTGGCCAACCACAACCACCTGGAAATCGAAAAACCTCTCACCGCCGACAAATCCACAGCCGAGGTGGTTGCGGTCGATTATGACGCCAATCTGGCCCTGCTCAGACCCGTCATCGCCGACTTCCTCAAAGGTCTCGGATCCTTTCAACTTGCCGAAGGCGCGCGGGTGGGCGACTCCGCCGAGATCCTCCAGATTGAAAACAATGGCGAGATCGCGCGCACCCCGGCCACTCTGACCACCATTGCCGTGACCCCCTACCCTTTGGATTCTCTCTCCTTGCTGGTCTTCAAACTCAGCTCTCCCTTGCAAAGCCGGGACAGCAGCTTCGTTTTGCCGGCGGTTCGTCAGGGCAAGCTTTTGGGATTGCTGATGCGATATGACGCAAGAACCCAGACGGCGGACTTGGTCCCCTCTCCCGTGATCCGCAGATTTCTGGAGCGTGCGGAAAAAATGCCTTATGTGGGGTTTGGTCGGCTGGGACTCAGTTTTAGCTCCACAAGAGATCCTCAACTCCGCAGTTTCCTTGGACTCACGCAGCCGGGCGGCATTTACATCACCGAAGTGATTCCGGAATCCCCCGCCGCGCTAGGCGGTCTCCGTCGGGGTGACATTATCTTGGAGGTGGACGGTAACGCCGTGGATCAAGACGGGCTGTATGAAGATCCTGAGTTTGGAAAAATCCTCTTCACCCATGTGGTGACCTCCCGGGGGCCGGAGGCCGGTCCGGTTCGCTTCAAATATTTACGCGATAATACCATCCAAGAAGTTGAGGTGACCCCGCAACCCCATGACCCCACCAAAGCGGTGAGCGAAAGCCATTCCTTCGACACCCCTCCCCGCTATTATATTCTTGGCGGCCTCATTTTTCAGGAACTCTCCCGAACCTTTCTTCGCGAGTGGGGCGCCAATTGGGTCAAATCCGCGCCCCAACGCCTCGTCTATCTTGATGCCTTCCAATCGGAGCTGCCCAAAGATCGCGGAAAAATTGTTTTCCTTTCGGGAAGTCTCCCCTCGCCTGACACCATCGGCTACGAGGGACTCAACAACCTTGTGGTCACCCGCGTGAATGGCATCGAAATCAAAAGCCTGGATGATATTGCCAAAGCGGCAGCATCACCCCAAAACGGCTTCCACAAAATCGAGTTTGAGGAAGATCCCAAAGTGATCTTTCTCGATGCCGAACAAATCGAAGCCAACAAAGAACGTCTCGCCCGCGATTACGGAATCCCAGCCCTCCAACGCCTGTGAGAGATTTGGAGCCCTGGGACCGCTGGCGTCCCGCCGGTCTCCCCGGATTGATTCACCCACTCTGAATCCCATCCGCCAGTGGCTCGTCAATCTCTCCAAATTTGTTGGTTCTTCGTTTCCATCTCCTCGCCCATCCGAAGGTTGGGACAATGTCCCGTCATAGTTGATCTTCAGCCCATTGGGTCAAAAAGCCCTCCAAATCCCCACGGGACGGGCTGGCAGCATTGCGGACAAAAAACCCCGCCACCGCGCACCCAAGGGCAAGACATTCTTCCGGGGCCGCGGAAGCCAGCAGGCCCAGGCAATATCCCGCGTTGAAACGGTCGCCGGCCCCGGTGCTTTTCAAAGGTTTTTCGCAATAGGGACCAGTCACGCACCATGAGTTGCCATCCCTGTGGGACACCGCATATTTCAAGTGATGGATCACCACGCCCGAGAGCCCGAGGGTTTCGGCGAGTTCCCCGGCCAGACGCATGGATGACGTGGGATCTCCCGCGGATTCCCGATTCAGAAGTCGCGCAAGGATGTTGGCCTCGTTGCCATTCAGCCCCAACGTCACCGGACCATTTTTCTCAAGGAAAGGCAGAGTGTCCAACATGGCCCGGATATCTTCCGGCGAGCGACTGGAGGGGTCCACCAAATCAATAAAAAAGTGCGGACGATGGGTGAGCTTTGAATACACCGTGTGAATCAACATCCGCCAGACGGCGGTCATGTGCGGGTAAAGGGTCCAGTCGGTGAGTGCGATGATGGCGGCCCCGTGGCAGGAGGCCTGATAGGCCCCGTCCTGAAGCCGGGTGCCCACATCCTCGGCGGTGAACTCTGCCAGCGGCTTCACGGAACTGAACATCAACTTGCCGTCCGCAAACTCAAAAGCGAGCGTCCGACCGGGTTCATTCCCCCAGGAAACCGCCCGCCGGAACTTGGCGATTTGCTCGCTGAAAGCCGGATGGACCGGTTCGCCAAGGGTTGCGTAGCAATCAACGGGGACTCCCAGTGCCGCGAGGCCATCCCCGAGGTTCACGGCGCAGCCGCCGGGGTGAACCGCATTCACAACAATCTCTCGCAGGCTGCTCTGGCCGGCGGCAGCGGTCACCAACCCGCCAAAGGTCGGGATGTCGAGAACCGTTGAGTAGCTGTCCAGCGATTTGCGCTCAGCCACCACGCTGATCATTTCGTCCACAAACCCGTCAAACCCGGTCACAACCGGCAAGGTGGATGACGGGAGTGAAGCGATGGCTTGGAGGGCGTTCTTCGGATTCATTTGTCGCTGAGCAGGGAAATGACAGCCGCCTCGTCTTCCTCGACTTGGGGAAAACGACCGACGTCCGGGTTCACAAAATAATTGTCACTGGCATCATCATTGGCGGTTGAAACTTCGCCAATAATACAATCCACGCCTTCCGGCCAAAAGGCGTGATAGATCCCCGGTGTGAGCGTGATGCGCTCGCCCGCCTGCAGCGTGAGAACTTTCCCGCTGGAAAGCTCGCGTGACTCACCGTTCACCTGTGCGGAAAAAATCCCGCCCCCCGGCGTTTTGTCAGGGTGGCCGCTCCAGAGTTCCAGGGCAAGGAAGCCATGACGGCAAATGATGTCTTCTTTCTTTTTGGCGTGAGTGTGGAGGGGGGTTGTCTGGCCGTCACGCGCATACATGAGCTTCTCGCAATACTCGGGTTCTTCGGCGAGATTGATCAGGACCAGCCCGTGCCGGGCAAAGTCGTCCAAGCCGAAGTCGGTGATATCCCAGCGGGGGTGTGGTGGCAGCGCCCACCCGTGGCATTCAAAGCATGCCTTGGCCTCGCGGTAGATTTCGTTGATCTGGCTTCTTTTCATAATCCTTAGCGATAACTCATTTTGTTGGTGGTCAGTTGGAGGTCCTGCTGAAGCGTTCTCTGGGGAGGGATTCCCGTTTTTGCCAGAACGTTATGATAAACTTTCACCGCCTCAATTGGGCTGACTTCTCCATTCACCACACGGCGAAGCATCTCAATGAAGGCCAACGGGTGTTCGGAGAGGTTGATCTTTCTGCCAAACAGCGCCACTTTGGCTCCGTGCTTGTGGGCATCATGGATCAATTGAAACGCATCCAAGGTGGTGCCTGCACTGCCACCCAAAATTCCCACGATCAGTTGGGAATCGTAAGCGACCAATTCCTCCAGCGGTCCGGGTCCATTGTAGGGAATTTTGAGAAAGACCGGCCGTCCCACGGACGTGACACCCGCCAGCGTGCGAATGATATGATCGTTGAGGAATCCTGCCACCTTGTGATCGGGAATGCCGGGGTTCACATTCGGGTTGAAGACCTCCAAAAAATACCGGAAGTGCTTCCGCTCGGCCTCAATGCGGAATTCATGAAAATCGGTGAGCGCTTTGTAATCCCAGTCAATGTCATTCGTGAAGGTGATGGAATACAATCCGAGGTCGGCCCCGGTGAATGGCTGTGAACAATCCTCCGTGATTTTGCCGTATTTGATGTGGCAAATATTTGCCGTGCGGAAGGATCTCGAGGGGTGATCGGTGGGGTATTTCCCTCCCCGCACAGCCCACACATCCGACGTGTCATTAGCCCGGGCCGCCGGTGTGATCGCGGAATTCGCAAAGAGCCGTTCCTGCATGGCCAACCGCTCCAGATTTGAGGCCGAAAGAAGCACGATGTCCACAAGGTCCTGGGAGATGACCGCACGAATTTGCTCAAGATAGTGATCCAAAGTTTTCCAGCGCTCCCTGGAGGTGTTGCTCTCATGGCGACCGGAACGGCCCTGCGGGCCGGGTGCGGTGACCCCGAAGGCCATGTCCGCATCTTTGGCGTCAGCAATAATAAAGTCATTGGGCGAAGTGGAGCCGGCAAGGATGTTGGCAATTTTTTGGTCAAGGCGTTTCATGTCAGGTGGATGTTGGTTTTTTTCGGGCGAAAGGTGCCGGGAGGTTTTCGGTCGGTGACAAAGTCATGGATAGATTCCCAAGGCGCAAAACCAAAGGTCGAGGCCGAGGCCCACTTCGAGGCATCACACAGAAGAACCGTCCGCCGGGCTTGGCGGATCCAGGAAACTTTGATGTCTTTTTCCAGCAATTCGGTCGTGCCGGGACCGCTTTCCACATCCAGTCCCGAAGCACCGATCAATGCCACATCGGCTTTCAATGACGAAAAAGCCCGCGAAGCGAGACGGCCCACAAGGGCACCGCTGACGGCTCTCCGTTCCCCACCAATCACAATGAGCTTTGCCTGGAATTGTTCATGTCCGGCCACCACCGGCAGCGAATTGGTAATAATTGTCAACGTGGCTCGTGAACGCAGAACCCGGGCCACTTCCAGGCAGGTCGTTCCGCTGTCGATGAAGACGGTCGCCCCATCCGGAACCATGTCCGCCGCCCGCCGCCCGATCTTGCGTTTGGCTGCGGTGGCGGACTGAGACTTCTGAATCAAGCTGGGCTCGGCCGCCGCCGCCGAGGGATGCAACACGGCCCCATGCTGACGCACCAGCAGATCACGCCCGCCCAGAAAATCGAGATCCCGCCGGAGCGTTGCGGGAGAAACCCCCGTCAGGGCCAGCAATTCCGCCATCCCGGCACGACCATGCCTGGCTAAAAACTCAATCATTCGATGATGGCGTTCATGAGCGATCATGAGCATTTTTTACGATTTCTATTAATTTGCGTCAATAAGTTCCGTTGCCACATCAACCATTTGCGCAGGGGGCACTGATTCCGCATTGGGGTGCAGGACAAAAATCTTCTGGAAATTCCCCAAGGGGGAAACTTCCATCAGCCCAAGGTTGCGAGGAACGAGCTACCTTGGGTATTGTCAGAAAAACCAGCAAACCCCGAAGGGGTTTTATCCAATGCCTCAATCGCTCTCCAGTGTCACTTGGCATGTCGTCTTTTCAACCAAAGATCGCTTTCCTTTTCTCTCCGAGTCAGGCCCGGGAAGATTTTAGTCCTGCACCCTCCGCATTTTGCGGTGAGGGAGCGGGCTTGTTATTTCTGCGGAACTTGCGTAATTGGAAAGTTATGAAATGGACCGGTCGGCGTCAGAGTTCAAATGTGGAAGATCGTCGGGGCATGAGTCCGAGGGGCCGAACGGTCATTGGTGGCGGTCTCGGGCTTGTTCTGATCATCGCCCTCGCCATTTTTACTGACACCGACCCGATCCGGTTGCTGGACGCGCTGTCGGTAGAGCAGGGATCGGGATCAGCGACTGCGCAAACTCCACAGGATGATGATGTTCGTCAGTTTGTCTCCACCGTGCTGGCCGATACCGAGGAGGTG
>JBBECL010000294.1:0-2238 GCA_040881805.1 Terrimicrobiaceae bacterium
CACGTGCCACAAGAAACACCTGCGTTCCGTCCGGGGCTGCCGTTTCAAAAATCTCCGTGGCATATTTTGCGTTGCCAACCATCACCGAAAACTTGACCCCGGTTTTTTTCAGGCCCCCCGTTTCCCGCGCCGAGCGGTGAAGCGGAATGACCACGCTCACCTCATGCCCGAGCGCCCGCAGGCCACGTGCCAGCACCGCCACCCCGGTTCCCAAATTTCCGCTTGCAGCCAATGGAGCCATCTCGCTCGCCATCATGAGAATCTTCATTCCCGGCGTTTTATCATGGGACGGGGGCAGTGTCACTGGAGAGTTGAGTAAAACCACGGACTGGCGCAAGGTGTGGAGGTGTCATCTCCTCGTCTCCTCGTCACCTGCGGCCCGGCCCATGAACCCATCGATGAGGTGCGCCGGATCACAAACCAATCCAGCGGGGAATTGGGGGCCACCCTTGCAAACACCCTTGCGGAGGCAGGGTTTGATGTCACTTGCTACCGCGGCGAGGGAGCGACGTGCCCCGCACCCCGTGTGCCCACCCATGGTTTCGGCACCAATGCGTCCCTCGAACAGCTTCTCCAAAATGAGGCGGGGAAATTTGACGCCGTGTTCCATGCGGCCGCCCTCTGCGATTTTAGGGTGGAAAATTCGCAGCACGGCAAAATCCGCAGCGATTCCCACGGGCTGACCATTTCCCTGGTCCCGGCGCACAAAATTATCCGCAGACTGCGCACGCTCTTCCCGCAAGCCTTGATTGTGGGTTGGAAATACGAATTGGAAGGTCCTCGCGAAAACGCCTTGGAGAGAGGCCGCGCCCAGATGGCCACCTGCCACACCGACGCCTGTGTCGTGAATGGGCGGGCCTATGGGGAAGGATTCGGGGTCCTGGAGGCAAACTCCCCGGAGGTCTTGCACCTCCCTGACAAACTCTCCCTCAGCCAGCACCTGACAGGGTGGATCAAGGTGTTCCGTGGCTGGTAGGGCACAGCGGCGCCCGGCCGCCTTTTGCAGGAAATGTCACCCCTGATTTCGGGCGAGCAAATCCTCCAAGTCGGCCGCCAACCGCTTGCGTTCGGGCTGGCCCATTCGGTCAATGTAGAGCACACCTTGCAGGTGGTCGTATTCGTGCTGAATGGCCCGCGCCAACAACCCCGACGCCTCAAAATTCTGGACATTCCCCTCCTCATCCCACGCCCGCACTTTCACTTTGTCAGGGCGCGGCACCTCGCCGCTCAACCCCGGAAAACTCAGACACCCTTCGTTCCCGGAACGTTCCCGTCCTGACAGCGTGATTTCGGGATTGATCAAAATGAGTGGCATATAATCTTCGGGGTCCAACGATTCGCCTTCAATCCACATCTCGCTGGGCCGATCCTTCACCCCCGTGATATCGACCACGCAGAGTTGCATGGGCACGCCGACCTGCTGCGCAGCCAACCCCACCCCATTGGCCGCCTCCATGGTCTCCAGCATGTCTTCCACCAACGCAAGGACCTCGTTATCGACCTCCCCCACTTTCCGCCCTTTCGCTCGAAGAACCGGGTGTCCATAACTCACAATCTCTAAAACCATAATCGCAAAAACTGACCCATCAGTCATGGAGGATCAAGAGAAACTCACTGAAGTGAGAATTTAGAAGTGAGAGGTGAGAAAGTTAGGAAGCTTTTAGTTTTTTTACTATGGTTGTGAGGATGGCGACGATTTGGTTGGCTTCGTCGAGGAGAGGGGTGAGTTGCTTTTCGGGGATAATTTTGGTTGCGATGAGAATTCGCAGCCAGTAGTGGGTTTCTCGCGCTTCTTTGAGTGCAATGGAAACCTTGGAGAGAAAATCGGCTCGGCTCTGCCCGCCTTTGGATTCCTCCAAATTGGCCCCAATTGAGGTTCCCGAACGAAGTAACTGGTTCGCCAAAGTCCGCGAAACTCCAGACTGCAGGTTCAGTTCCTGACAAAGGTTGACGACCCTGACCGCAAACTCGAAAGCCCGCTCGCCAATTTCCCGAGGTTCATCATTCATAGTTTCTAAATTTTCCCCTCTAAATTCTCACTTCTGCAGCCGGCGAGGGCGGTTTGACGGCTGGGGGGGAGTTTGCCGCAGAGTTGGGTGAGGGCGCTGGGGGGGGTGGTTTTGCCGGTGACGTCCAGAACGCCGAGGAGTCGGGCGGTTTCTTTTTCGAAATTGTCGAAGGCTTTGCGGGTGGGTGGGGCGGAGGGGAGGTGGGTGAGAGCGCGGGCGAGCAGGTGGT
>JBBECL010000295.1:0-14154 GCA_040881805.1 Terrimicrobiaceae bacterium
CGGGATTTGGATGCCATCCTGACCACGGAGAAAGATGCGGTCCGGATCCCCCGCATGCTCGAGCCGGAGGTTCCGATTTATTATTTGCGGGTGGAGATCGAGATCCTTCGCGGACATGCCCACTATCAAAAGCTGGTGGACCGTCTCACAAAGCCGACACCCTTGCTGGCTCCCGAGCCCCTGTTTATCTAATCCGAGCTGGGCGAGGGGGGCGCGATCCGCAGGCTCTCGACCTGGTTGGCATTCAATCCAAGCCCATAGGCCAACAACGCCGTGGACTCGGGCCAAACCTTGGTTTTGTTGCTGCCAAGCACGATGGCAATCACATCCCGACCGCCATACGAGCCACTGGAGATCAGGCAATGGCCGCTCTTCACCGTGTAGCCGGTCTTCATCCCATTGCAAAAGGAATAGGTCCGCAGCACGCGGTTGGTGTTCCGCAGGGTCGTCGTGCGGCCCGAGTTGAAGCGGAAGGTGTAGGACACGGTGCGCATCATCTCACGCACCGCCGGATTAAAATAGGCGGCTCGCGCCACGCGTGCCATGTCACGAGCGGTCGAGTATTGGCCTTCTGCGGGAAGTCCGTTGGGATTTTTGAAATTGGAGGAGTTGCCACCCAGTCGCCGCATCTTCGCATTCATCTTCTCGGCAAACCCCGCCACGCTGCCGGCATTGTCGCGGGCCAGAGCCCGGGCCACGTCATTCGCGCTTTTGACCATGAGAACCGTCAGCAAATCTTTGCGGGCATAAGATTCGCCGGATTTGAGATACAACTTTGTCGGCTCGGCCTGGGTGTCGGATTGGGCGATGATGATCTTTCGATCGAGATTGCCGGCCTCGGTCACAAGGATGGCCGTCAGGATTTTCTGCGTGCTTGCCACGGGCATCTTCTCGTTTTCATTTTTTTTGAAAAGCACCTTGCCCGTGTTCGCATCAAAAAGCAGGGCGCACCTCGCGGTGATGGCCGGTGGTTCCAGCGCAAGGCCCGTCGAGAGAGAGGCTGCAAAAAGAATCCCCGCAATCGGCAGACGTTTCCAGAAACCCATCATTCGCTTTTTTTCCGGCGAAGCGTGATGCGTTTGACCCTGGCGTCATCCTTGGGGCTCCACGTCGCGATGTCGGGGTCCTCTTTGAATGTGTTGTGAACAATGTAGCGGTCGTAAGAATTCAGGGGTTCGGTCTGAAGAGGTTTCCCGTGGGAGAGCACCGCCTCGGCGAGGTGGCGCACCTTGGCGATGAGGGCATCATCACGAATCGCACGGTGATGTTCCACATCGACCGTGATCCGCGGGGCGGACGGGTCGGCATTTTGCAGAAGGCGGTTCACCAAAAACTGGAGATCTTCGAGCACTTCCAAATGATGCCCCACAAGGAGATCCACGTCGTGGGTGTAGATCTGGAGAATCAGGTGGCCATCCCTGTGTTGCTCTTCGATTTCAAAGGCGAAGCCGAGGTAGCCGAGGATCGTGTCGAGAGTTTCGCGGGGTGTGCTCATGGTTTCTCTAGGTCTTGGGTCGCTTCTTTTTCTTCCCGGTGGCGGCCGCTGCGGCCTCCCTCTTCGCGATCACGCTTTTCTTTTCGAGTTCCGGCAGTGGCTTGTTCCGAGTCAGATAAAGTTGCACAATAGAAAAAATATTCTGAGTTGTCCAATAAAGTGCGAGGGCACTCGCGTAGTTGTAGCAAAAAACCAGGAAAATGATGGGCATGAAGTAGAAAATGCGCTGCTGCATGGCATCTCCACTTTTGGGGGTGATGATCATTTGCCAGACCATCGTTCCGGCCATCACGATCGGCAGGATGTTGATCGGGAAACCAAGGAGTCGGAAGATGGTATCCGGTTGGGACAGGTCGCCAACCCACAAGAACGAGCTGTTTCGGAGCTCAATCGCACTGCCCAACATGGCGTAAAATCCAAAGAAAATCGGAATCTGAATCAGCATCGGAAGGCAACCGCTGAAGGGATTCACCCCATACTCGCGATACATCTTCATCATTTCCTCATTCAACTTTTGCGGCTCATCTTTGAATTTCTCCCGCATTTCGGTCATTTTCGGAGAAAGGGCCGCCATCTTGCGCATTTCATTGGTGGCCTTGTTTTGCACGGGCCAGAGCGCAGATTTGATGATGAGGGTCAGAATGATGATGGAGGCCGCAAAGTTGCCGACAAAACCATGGATTGTGTTCATGGCCCAGAGCAGGAACTCACTGATAAATCCAAACATTCCAAAATTGAGGGCGGCGTCCTGGCCGGCTCCCATGGCGCGAAGCAGCATCAGATCCTTGGGGCCGGCGTAGATGGAAAAGGTCTCCGAAACTTTTTCCCCGGGAGCCAGGGAAAAGGGAGGCAAACCGAGGGCTCCTTGGATTCCCAACACGGGAGTCTCATTGAGCTTTTGCGCATTGAACCGCGTGGCCCACACGGCGGAACCTTTGGTTTTTCCGGCTGTGACGATCGTGCAAAAATACTGGCTTGTGACGCCAGCCCAAGCGACATCGGGCTTGAGTTCATTGTAGTGGGATTTTGCTCCGCTCCATTGAATGCCGAGGAAGGGGATTCCGCCCGGGTTGAACCAATTCACGTCAATGCCGGTGGTTTTGCCGCCATGATTCCAATCAAATTTCGTATACATTGGCAGATCGTTGGCATGGATTGGCGCGGCTCCGCCTGTGCTCACAAAAAACCCGTCCCTGCCGACCTTGGAGGCGCCGGTGTTGCGGAAAGCCACTTCCAAGCCCACGATGTAGGGATTCGGTGCATCATCGGCGGGTGGCGTGAAGGTCTTGATGATTTCCAGGCCGTCTTCCTCTGTTTTTCGAAAGACCACCTGCCTGTCACGTCCGATGGGTTCCATTTCAAAACCGCCGGTGACCTCTCCCGCCCGAAACCCCAGAGCCCCGATCGGCATGGACCGATTGCCGTTCAAGGCCACCGCTTGCTTCTGCTCGGCCAGGTGAAGCAAAAGAATGGCTTTTTCGATGCCCCCGGCATCATTGCTGAACACATACTCGGCATTTTTGCTGGAGACACTCTGACTCCGCGCCGAGATGCTGGGGCCGGCCTTGGGAGCGGGCGATTGAAGAATGGTCTCCGGCGTGGGGGTGGGAGCCACAGGTGTGGGCTCTTCACCCGGCGCGGTTGATGCCGTGGCCGTGGCTGGCTGCGGCGGGCGACTGTATTCCTGGACGTAAAACCACTGCCAGAGCACCAGCCCGGCAATACATAAAATAACGGCGATCCAACCTTGACGATCCATTAGCAAACCGGTCTCCCGGGGTTTGAGTTTTCCATATTATGACAAGAGCATTTTTGTTTTTTGTTCCAAGGGAATTTCACATCGGCTGCGGTCGGCACGGGGTCATAACCACATCCGCCCCAGGGCTGGCAGCGGACCAATCTTCCCATGGCCAGCCAAACGCCCCGCAACGATCCATGTTCCCGAATAGCCTCCATGGCATACACCGAGCAACTGGGCTCAAACCGGCAGCCACAGCCCGGACCACACAACGCATGGATCACCGGAGAGGCAATCCAGCTGTAGATTTTCAGAAGGTGAATCAATAACGTGCTCATGCGGAGACTCGCAAAATAGAAAGTCGTCGGACGAGAAGCAACCATTCCTCGCGAAGTTCTTCAAAAGAAGCGGTGGCTGCCGACGGTTTCGCTGAAGTTACCATCATCCAACCCGGATTCAAATCCGGCCTCGCCATTCGAAAAATTTCGCGAAGCCTTCGGCGAACGCGGTTCCTGATGACCGCTCCCCCCACTTTCTTGGAGGTCACAATGCCAATCCGAGTCGGGGCGACTGGTGAGCTGGCTCTTAATGCCGTCACACGAATCAGTTCCCCCTGAACAAGCTTCCCACGCCTGCGAACCAAGACAAATTCCGCCGTCAGCCGCAAACGTGCTGATGACGGAAATCGCAAGCGCTCCAGATCAGGCTTGGGTGTGACGGGCGAAGTGGACTTCAACGCCCTTTGGCAACAAGCGCTTGCGGCCCCTTTGACGACGACGGGAAAGGATACCCCGCCCGCTTTTGGTTTTCATGCGTGCGCGAAATCCGAATTGCTGCTTGCGGGTGCGCTTGGATGGTTGGTAGGTGCGTTTCATTTTCTGCTGAAATTGTTGGGTGGGAGAGAATTCCGTGATTTGAGTTGGAAGTCAACACACAATTCTTGAGAGTTTATGGGTTAAAAACTCCGAGGCAGCACGAAAGGCCTCCTCATCGATTCACTTGCGCTGACCTTTTAACCACAACCTGACTTCATCGTGGTTCAAAACGTCAAAGGCGATCAGGGACGCTCCATCATGAATAAAAACCACTCGCCATTGGAGATGGACACGGATCTCAAAAGATCGCTTGGCGAGCTTTCGGAGTCCGAGTCCCCGATGTTTATGTGGGTCTCCAAAAGCCGCCGCCACTTTGGAGATTGATGCAGAGGTTTTTTCCCGAAGCTCAGGGGATAGTTTTGCAGCAGTTTTTCTAATTCTTTCTGAAAGCAGGACCTCGATCACAATGTGCCAGTGAAGGGCTCGAGCCTGCCGACTCTGCGCGATGACGCGATTTCGGCAAGCGCGGCATCTTCCGCCACAGTGGCTTGAGCCAAAGTCACCTCATACTCATCCAAAGCAGGGAAATCGCTGGGCCTGAATGGCAAACCGCGCAGCTTGACCATCTGGGCGAAGAACATAGAAACCGCCGCAGTTGGAGTGATTCCGATTTCACGACAAACATCGCTCGCTTCCGCAGCAAGGTTGCGGTCGATCCGGAGTCTTATTTGCTCAGTCATGTATCAAATGTGCCTCGCTACAGGATTTCGTCAAGCAAGCAGAAAAAGTCATATCTCCAAAGGTTTGGGATGGGAGGTGAGGAGGCGGTTGCCTTTGGTGGTGAGGACAATGACGTCCTCGTGGCGCACCCCGCCAATGCCGGGCCAATAAATGCCGGGTTCGACGGTGATGACGATGCCTTTTTGGAGGTTTGGCGTGGCGACGCGGGGGAGCTCGTGGATTTCGAGGCCGAGGCCATGACCCAGCCCGTGGAAAAATCCCCGCCACCGGCCTTCGTGGATTTCGGTGGGGTAGCCGGCATTGGCAAAGAATTCGCGGATGTCGTTTTGGAGGGCCAGTCCGTTGATGCCGGGTTTGAGGGCTTGGAGGGCCTGTTGTTGGCCTTGGAGGCAGAGGTCCCAGAGTTGGCGTTGGGCTTGGCTGGCGGTTCCCCGGATGACCGTTCGTGTGATATCTCCAAAATATCCGGTCTTGGCGTCCCTGGGAAAAATGTCGAGGATGATCAATTCGTTGGCCTTCAAAGGTCCGGTTCCCCGCGCGTGGGGATCGCAGGCTTGTTCCCCGCCAGCCACAATGGAATCCATCCGGGCTTCGCCTCCGGCACGAAGGATCGCCGATTCAATCTCCACTCGCAGAATTTCCGAGGTCAGGAGTTTTTTAGACCAGACCAACTTCCGGTCCTTGCGGATCTTGGAGGCGGCGAGAACTTCAAACGCACGGGCCATCCCGGATTCCGCAATCTTGGTGGCTCGGGTGAGTGCCTGGATTTCTTTGGAGGTTTTGATTTCGCGCTCTGGAAAAAATGGTCCTTTCACCGGACGCAAACGGATGCCTTCTTTTTTGAGAGCCTTGGCCAGTCCCATGGGAAAGTCTGATGAAACCATGGCTTTTTTGGCCTTCTGATCGCAAAGAAATCCGGCCAGCACCCGCGCATAAAGGGGCTTGCGCTTACGCTTGCCTTGAACCTTTTTTTCGAAATCCGAGAACGAAACGACGTCATCCACCCTGGCCGTTTGACGGGCACGGTCAATTTCCAGATCACTCATCAAAAGAATGCGGCGCCCCTGCTTTTCCACGAACACAAAAGGATCGGGAGCGCGGAATCCGGTCGCATAAAGCATGTCCGCATGATGGTCACTCGCGGCAACGGCCAATTTTGTATGTTTCACAGCGTCTGACTCTGCTTCAACTGGGGGGTATGAGCAAGCCCACGCATCGATGGACCCGGATCGCACCCGCCAAATGGGAGGACGCGTGGGAGGAACGGCTCCGCTTTCTTGGACCGGAGCGCCTGGCGATTGTCACTTGGCCGGGTTCCCGCTCGATGAAAATCGAGGCCTACTGCGACGCAAAAACCGCCAGGCGTCTCACCCACCAATTTGGCGGGCGGGCGGCGCTTTTGCCAAAAGATCTTTGGAGCGGAGCAGCCCAAGCCCCCCGCCGTCCCCTGTCCATTCGTGGAAAACTCAAAATATTTTCCGATGAGGCCCAATGGCAGGCTTGGGAAAGGCCAGAGCCCAACAGGTCGCTGATTCCCGAAGGTGTCGCCCGTCTGGGTGATCCACCTGGATCATGCAGACGGTATTTGCCCAAAGGGTTGCTAATCCCTGCCGGGATGGCTTTTGGCACAGGTGATCATGCAACCACCGGGACCTGCCTCCGCATCCTCTGCGATCTGGCGAGGGATCTTCCCCGGGATTTTGAAACAGCCGATCTGGGAACCGGAACGGGAATCCTTGCCATCGCTGCCAAATTTTTGGGCGCGGGGAATGTGTTTGCGTTGGACAATGACCCCGCCGCTGTTCGCGTTGCCAAGGCCAATGCCCGAAAGAATCGGTGCCCGACCATCAATGTTGCGAAAGGAAGTGTGCTGGATTGGTCGCCACACATTTCCTGTCATCTGGTCATCGCCAACCTCTACAGTGACCTGCTCATTGCGGCGGCTCCGGTGATCGCCCGCGGTCTCCGTTCCGGTGGGTCCCTGATTTTTTCGGGGGTCTTGCAAACGCAAGTGGACGAAGTCAGCAAAACCCTGCGCCGCGAAGGTTTTAAAATTCTGAACGTGGTGAACCGCGGCAAATGGTGCGCCGGACTTGCTGCGAAAAAAACTTCGATCTGAGCCCGGAACCTGTTTTTATAGTGTCATGGCACTTTTGATCAAAGGGGGAGAGATTGTGACCGCGTCTTCGCGGTATGTGGCGGATATTTTGTGCGAAGGAGAAACGATCTCGCGCATTGACACGAATATTTCCCCGCCTGAAGGGGCTGAGGTGATTGATGCCACGGGCAAATACGTGTTCCCGGGATTTATCGATCCGCACACGCACATTTACCTGCCGTTTATGGGCACGTTCTCGAAGGACACTTACGAGACGGGCACAAAGGCCGCGCTCATCGGTGGGACAACCACGATTTTTGATATGTGTTGCCCGGGGCGTTCCCAAGAGCCCATGGATGGATTTCAGACATGGAGAGCCCAAAGCGAGGGGCGCGCGGCCTGCGATTATTCGTTCCATATGGGCGTGACCAAATTTGATGAAAATTCCGCTGCCCAGCTCCGGGAAATCGTCAAAGCGGGCATCCAATCCTTCAAAGTTTTTTTGGCCTACAAAGGGGCCCTGGGCATCGATGACGCCGAGCTTTTCCAAGCCCTGAGCCTTGCCAAAGAGTTGGGGGTTGTGACCACCGCTCATTGCGAAAATGAAACCCTCGTCGCGGAACTTCAACGAGCCCTTCTCGCCGTGGGCCGCACGGACACGGGAGCCCACCATGACAGCCGCCCGCCGCGTGTCGAAGCCGAAGGGGTTCATCATTTTCTCACCTTTGCCGAGATGACCGGGGCCGCCGTTTACATTGTGCATTTGAGTTGTCGGGAAGCTCTCGAAGAAGCGCTGGCGGCCCGGCTTCGTGGAGTCCATGTTTCCATCGAGACGGTGGTGCAATACCTGACCTTGGACAAATCCCATGCCGAGCTGCCCGACTTTGAAGGTGCCAAATACGTGATGTCCCCGCCGCTGCGGGATAAAATCCATCAGCCCATCCTGTGGAATGCCCTCCAGCAAGGCCTGATCGACACCGTTGGAACCGACCATGCCCCTTTTGATTTCGAAACCCAGAAAATGATGGGCCGGGGGGATTTCACCAAAATTCCCAATGGCATCCCCGCCATCGAGGACCGGGTCAACCTTCTTTACACCCACGGAGTTCTCGAGGGGAAAATTGATCTGTCCACTTTTGTGAGGATTGCCAGCACCAACGCGGCCAAAATTTTTAATCTCTATCCCCGGAAAGGCACCATCCAACCCGGAGCGGATGCAGACTTGGTCATCTTTGATCCGAATTACGAAGGCATCCTCAGCGCAAAAACCCACCACATGAACATCGATTACAATGCCTACGAGGGCTGGAAAATCCATGGGCGGCCGTCGGTTGTCACTTTGCGAGGAGAGGTTGCGGTGAGGGAAGGTGAGTTTGTGGGGACACCGGGACGGGGACAATTTCTCCAGCGCCCCAAGGGGACCCCTCAAGCCTGACCCCTGTGCCTCATCCGAGTCATGACGGGTTGCCCCCGCCGATTGCCCTGCGAGTCGAAGTCAAAACCCAGCGCATGCATCTCCTCCTGGGGGGCGAGGTTGATCGCACCTTTGAGATCTCCACCTCGCGTTTTGGGCTGGGGAGCGAGGAGGGAAGCTTCAAAACTCCCACCGGACATTTCCTCATCTCAGAAAAAATTGGTGATGGTGCCCCCTCCGGCGCGATCTTTCGATCACGTCAACCAACCGGGGAGCTTGCGATGCCCGGTGGGGAAGAAGACCTTGTCCTGACCCGCATTCTCTGGCTCTCGGGCGTAGATCGTTACAATGCCAACACCCACAGCCGCTACATCTACATCCACGGCACCAATCAAGAACACCTGATCGGCCAACCCGCCAGCCATGGGTGTATCCGCATGCGCAACGAGGAAATCATCATTCTTTACGACCTTGTCCCCCTTGGAACTCCTATAGAAATTTTGGAGACCTGATTTACAGCAGCCCTTCCATCCGTCCCTGACGGGCGGCATGAAGCAGGGTGAGAACAAGACCCAAGGTTTGTTCCTTGGCCAGCTTGGCATCACCAGTCGTTGGGATTTCGACGACCACCTCCGTGGGTTGGCAGTCCCCCGGCATGGGTGTCAAATTTCTTGCGACCTGCGACGCGGGAGGGTTCACGCTCCATTCCAGGAGATCGTCGCCTGCATGGGTTTGCAAGCGGCGAAGGGAATCGCCCAAGACGGATTCCGCCCCATTCCCGCTGGGCCAAAGGGTGACTTGAAACCCGGAGCGTGCCGAATTTTCGCGGAGAACCAAAATCAGATGGTAGGGGTAGCGCATCAACTCCCGCTCGAGGACTTGGACATGTGGGAATTGGGAATCTTTCCAGAGTCCAACCCCTCCGGCCTGCTGATCCGGCGTCAAAAATTCCCCCGCCCGGGTTGCCTCGACATTAACAGCAGGATAGGCGGTGACTTCCATCCCGGCCACGATGCGCAGGCGGTTTTGAATGGCTCC
Source organism: Terrimicrobiaceae bacterium (assembly GCA_040881805.1). Classification (GTDB taxonomy): domain Bacteria; phylum Verrucomicrobiota; class Verrucomicrobiia; order Chthoniobacterales; family Terrimicrobiaceae; genus JAJTZA01. The sequence continues at coordinate 9,340 of JBBECL010000295.1, forward strand.
CAACATGCTTGCCGCAGAATAAACCGAGAGCCGTTCCGTTCCATGCCATCCGCCAATGATGAGTGTCCGGAGAGGATCCTTGCCGGAATTTTCTCCACACACATGAAAATAGGGGATCATGGCGTCCCGCGCGGATTTCTGCGCGGCCCCATATCCCAAGACCAACGTCGACGACTCTTTGGAAAGCTCGGTGATGGGCAGGATCATGTCGAGGCCATTGGCCTCAGGGGACGTGAATTGCTTCCAAAGCGCAGCTTCCAGTTGTTCGAAGTCGGTCATGTGTTGGATGTTGAAGAATCGGGACTGGCCACCTTAAAGACCTCATCAATTTTGCCAATGGCTTTTTTGCAGATGGACTCCGGGCTTCGGACGCGTCAATTTTGACGGGTGTCCGAACGAATCACAAAAACATTTGAAAACCTCGCTGTCCAAGGAAAATCCGGTTTCATTGCCTACGTGACGGCGGGTGACCCTTCGCCCGGAGCGATGCCGGAAATTCTGGCGGCGCTTGATCGTGCGGGAACCGATGTCATTGAGCTTGGGATCCCTTTCTCCGATCCTCTCGCCGATGGGCCAACGATTCAAGCAGCGTCCGGCCGGGCTTTGGCGGCGGGGATGACCGTGCGGGGCATCCTCGACTTGGTGAGGGAATTCCGAAAATCTTCGTCCACGCCGGTTGTGCTTTTCACTTATTTGAATCCCATTTTTGCGTTTGGTTTCGAGGCCTTTATCCAAGAAGCTGTGGAGGCGGGGGCTGATGGTCTGCTTGTTCTCGACATGCCGCCCGAAGAGGCGGCCGCCAACGCGGGGATGCTCTGGTCCGGGGGCTTGGACCCCATCCGGCTGGTTGCACCCACCACACCCGCCGGTCGAATGCCTGGCATCTGTGAAACCGCCCGGGGGTTTCTTTATTATGTCTCCCGTGAGGGGGTCACGGGAGAACAAACCAGCCTCTCGACCTCGATCGCCTCCCAAGTCGAGATGCTCCGCACATTCACCAAACTGCCCATCGCCGTGGGGTTCGGGATTTCCACGCCCGAGCAATCGGCGGAGGTGGCACGTCATGCGGATGCCGTGGTTGTTGGCAGTGCGATCGTCCGACACATTGCGGAATGCCCGGATCGCAAGGAGCTGGCCAGGCGGGTGGAGGAATTTGTCGCTCCCCTGGCGTCCGCTGCGCACTCGGCCCGCTTGTCGTTGAAATAGTTTTTTACCCAAAGAGAGGCCTCAACCCGTCATTCCGTGGCTTCGAGGAAGATTTTTTCCAGGGTGAGCCGGGGGATTTGGGTGGAGACGAGTTTTGCGCCGGAGGCGGCGGCGAGGTCTTTGATTTTTTGTTCGAGTTCGGGGGTGGCGTTTTCGATGCGGTATTCGGTTTGGCCTTTGAGTGTGACAAGGTCTTCCAAGCGCCCTTCGCGAACCAACTTGCCGCGGGCCATGATGCCGACCCGGTCGCAAACTTCCTGAACTTGCTCCAAGAGGTGAGAGGTCAGAATCACGGTTTTTCCCATGTGTTTGAGACTCATGATCAAGTCCCGGATGCCGCGTGAGCCGACGGGATCCACCCCGGCGGTGGGCTCATCAAGCACCAAGAGGCGGGGGTTTTGAATCAGGGCCTGTGCGAGGCCGATGCGTTGGAGCATGCCTTTCGAATATCCGCCAACCCGCCGATCCCGTGCGTCCGACATGCCAACAAGATCCAGAAGTTCAAGGATGCGGTCCGTGAGTGGCTTGCCCTTCATACCGCAAATCTTGCCGTAAAAGCGGAGGGTTTCCTCGGCGGTCAGGTATTTGTAGAAGTAAGGATTTTCCGGGAGAAACCCGACATCCCGGTGACTGCGATAATCACGGCTATCCTCCCCAAAAACCCGGCACTTGCCGCGTGTTGGTGTCACAAGGCCCAACAAAATTTTGAGGATTGTGCTTTTGCCGGAGCCGTTCGGGCCAAGCAGCCCGTAAACCTCGCCCTCCTCCACTTGAATCGACACATCGCTGACAGCCACGACCTTTTGACGTCGCAGGGGGATGGGAAAAATCTTGGTGAGGTTCTCGATTTTGGCGGCGTGTGAACTCATGGGACAATTTGAAACCCTCGGAGCGCTTCTTGCAACTCGAACTCTTCGCGATGTTCGGCGGAAACATGTCCGGCAAGCGAACTGTCCCGCATGGCATCCAAAAATGTTGTGACTTCTCGGGGGTCCCCCGCAGCCACCAACTCCACGCGGCCGTCGGGCAGATTTTTGACGGTGCCGGTCACATCAAACTCCTTCGCCAGATTTCTGGCTGTCCATCGAAATCCCACGCCTTGGACGCGACCCTCGTAAAACACACGCATGGCCTTCATGAGCGAAGTTGGCCGGTGCCTCGCACCAAGTATTTGTAAGTGGTGAGTTCTTCGAGTCCCATGGGGCCCCGGGCATGAAGTTTATCCGTGCTGATCCCGATCTCGGCCCCAAAACCAAATTCCCCCCCATCCGTGAAACGGGTCGAGGCATTCCAATACACAGCGGCCGAATCCACTTCGGCCAGGAACCGTTCGGCGGCCACTTGATCGGTTGTCACAATGGAATCGCTGTGATGTGATCCATAGGTGTTGATGTGATTGATGGCTTCATCCAGGGAATCCACCACTTTGACAGCAAGGATCATCTCAAGAAATTCGGTGGTCCAATCCCCGGCGGTCGCCTCGCGCAGCGGCTGGTAATCGAGGCTGGCGAGCAAGTCTTTCGCGCGGGCATCCACGCGCATTTCGACGGCATGCTTGGCGAAGCTTTCTGCAGTGGCTCGAAAAAAGTCGGGGGCGACCCCGGAATGAACAAGCAGAGTTTCCATGGCATTACAAACGCCGGGCCGCTGGCATTTTGAATTCACAGCGATGTTGGCCGCCATTGTCAGATCGGCGGGATCATGGACATACACGGCACAGACGCCATGATAATGTTTGATCACTGGCATGCGGGCATGTTCAACCACGGCCTTGATCAGCCCATGTCCCCCCCGTGGGACGATCACATCCAGAAATTCATCCATCTGAGCCAGGGCGCGAACCGCTTCCCGGTCGGTGATTGGCACGAGTTGGAGGGCCTGCGCGGGAAGCCCAACATTTTCTCCGCCCCGCTGCAATGCGGCGGCAATGGCCAGGTTGGACCGCAGGGACTCCGAGCCCCCTCGCAGGAGGACCGCATTGCCGGTTTTGATGCACAGAACGGCGGCATCGGCGGTCACATTCGGACGCGACTCGTAGATTATCCCGACCACTCCGATGGGCGTCCGGATTTTGGAAATCCTGAGGCCATTGGGGCGATCCCATTCCGCGATGATTTTTCCCACCGGATCTTCCAAGTGGGCCACGTCCCGGATCGATGACGCAATCACTGACAACCGTTTCTCATCCAGCCTTAATCTGTCAATGGAAGCCGCGGTCAATCCCGCGTGTGTGGCGGCGTCGAGGTCCACGGCATTGGCCGAAAGAACCTCGTGGGAGGAGGCCTCGAGCTCATCCGCCATGGCCAAAAGAACGGCATTTCGCTGTTCCGTCGAAAGCTTGGCCAGCTCACGCGAGGCCACGCGGGCCTTTCGCCCCATGTCCCGAATCAAATCATCAACCGATTGCTGCATGAGATGAACACGTAGCGCGTTATTCGATGACTTTCAATCCTGCTCAATGACTTCTTTGGGACAAAGGGAAAAAGTCGGCGGTCAAGGGACTGACTCGCCCTACCCATGGAAGAACGAGCTGGCGCACGCGCGAAGCGTCCTTCGATGGTTGATGGCTTTCCCTCGCCGTCCGTTGCATAGAGGGAGAAAGTCGGCGGTGAAGGAGGGACTGACGCGCCACCAGAAGGACTGGCAATCGCCTAAATCCGCGCAGCTCTGCGGCGAAGCATCCAGACCAGTCCACCGATCAAGACGAGAGTCGCCGTGGTTGGTTCGGGAATCGCCACGGCGGTGCCTTCAAGGACCCGGAAATTGGAGAAGACCGCCGAAGCGCTTGTGCCCGTCCATTCAGGTGCCCCGGAGGGAATGTCACTGCGCATGAAGAAGGAGGCCAACAGATCCTCACCGTCCCAGCTGTTGGCAATGCCGGTGAATGTGTAAGAACCTGTGGGAGCGACCGCGTTTGTTGTGTTGGCTGCACCAACGGTGACGTTTCCCGTGGCCTCATCATAGGAAACAAAAAACGTGCCTGCCAGGCCAGCCGTGCCCGAGACCGATCCTACGGGCTGAGTCGCATCGTCCACACGGGCCGTCGCGGCCAACGAGGAAACAGGAGAAGCCCCGAAATTGACTGTGCCCAGCGTGATCCCAGCCGAGTCCACCCCTGTCGAATCTTCACCAATGCCAAATCCCAAAAAGATCGCGCTGGTGCCAAAGCCGAATGGCATGGTTGCCGCCAAATCATAATCAATTGCCAGGCTGAAACTGCTTGCGGAAGAAAAGTAATTTCCACTCACGGAACCCAAAACGGTTGTCCCACTGACGCTTGAAAATCCAATATCTGTGCCTGCCGGAATGGTGCCATTTCCTGCTGTGAGGGTGGCATTGGTGGAGGTGCTGGACCCGCTGAACAGGGCATTGAAAGGGTCTGCGGCGAGAGTCCATGACGTGAAATTCGTGATTGGCTGCGCGATGCCTGCCGAAGAAAACATTCCAAAACACGTGGCAGCAAAAAGAAGTCGGGTAGCGATTGAGTTATTCATCGCAAGGCGTGATTGGACGTTGGCGACTTGTTCACTATTGAGGCCAGGGCAAGAGGTCAAGGATTGGTTTTTAGATCTTGCAGGAGATCCTGTAGGGCAGTCGTCACGCGGGCAT
>JBBECL010000296.1:0-14088 GCA_040881805.1 Terrimicrobiaceae bacterium
GAGATCGAGGATATGGCCTCCGTCTCGCTGAAAGTGCGGAGCCCTCCCAAGAATGATCATTATTCCTCGTCGACTTCCGCGCGACATCCGCTTATGGCGCAACATAAGCTTTGTCCCCTCCGAGTTTTTTCCACCGGAAATACACCAGCACGAGGAGCGTCAAGGCGGCCAGACCAATGCCCGCGTTTATCAGCAGGGTCTGCCGATAAACCTGGCCGGTGAGGTCGAGAACCAGCCCCACAAGCGGCTGGGTGATCATGAAGCCCAGGCTGGTGAACAGCCCCCCCGCAGAACTGAATTGCCCGAAACGGTCACGGGGAAGCATCCGCTGCTGCAGCGAGGCCGTGGCCGTCATATAGGCTCCCGACAAGACTTGGTGGGCGACAAAAACCACAAGAAACACAGGCACTGTTTTTGCGAAAAAACCTCCAAAAAAGGCAAACGGCAAATAAATGAACAGACAAACAATTCCCACCCGCAACGGATGGAATTTGTCGGCGAGCACGCCGATAAAATAGGTTAGAAAAAAGGAAATCAGAAACGTTCCGGCAATCACTTTTCCATAAACTTCAAGACTCAGACCGATGCTCTTTGCATAGAAGATGACAAAGGCATTGAAGGGAGTAAAAACAAGCTGTCCCAAAGTCCGGGCCGCAAAAAAAAGAACGTAATAGGGCTGGGAAAAACATTCTTTCACATACGTGCGGAACGCCGACGAAAAAGAGCCCAGCGGACCGGCTGGCAAAACTTCGGGCGGCGGATACGTTCCCTCTTTGACCTTCAAGCAGATCGCCCCGTATCCCAAACCATACAGAAGGGCCATGGCGATAAGCTGCCAGAAGAAATGCGTCTCGGCGGAACCGATCAAAAAATAGTTGTAGATCATTCCCATCAGAAGACTGCCCGCCCGGAAGAACGCGTAGAACCGGCCAATGACGGCCTGCGGCACCACGTCATTGACCAGACCGCCAAACACACTGGTTGAGACCGTGGAAGCAATGTCATAAATCGACCACATCGCGATGAACACCAGAAGCGAACACATGTTCAGCCCCGGCGAGGAAGGACCAAGCACCTCATGGATCAGGGCACCCAGCGCGGGTGCGAACGCAATCCCGATCATCGAAAGCACAGATATTGGCAGCGGGATGCCCAGGAAGGGAATGCGCCGCCCCCAACGACTGCGAAGCCGGTCCGACTTCATGCAGACGATCGGCGCGATCAGCATCCCGATGGCTGTCGGCAACGATCCCAGAAGCAAACCAATCAGAAAATTCGATGCTTCAAATCTGCGCAGGAGAAGCTGAAGCACCGGAGTCATGCCCCGCTCTTTCATGTTCTCCAGAAAGTCCCCGCCAATCAGCCACGCAAAAAGGACAACCAGGCCTCCGAAGGTGTAGGTCAAGGTGCCCACCGACCAGGTCTTTTGTTGTCCGACTTTTTCTTTACTCATAAATTTGTCGATGGTTTTGAACGCTCTTCAGTTTGGAACTTTGGTGGGAAGGACATGGTTGATGGTCAAGACCGGATTTTTTGCTTCAAAGCAGGCCGAACAACCGCGGCAGGGCCAGCGACAGCGGCGGCCAATAGGTGATAACAAGCAACGCCAGGAGCATGGCGATGAATAATGGGATGGCCGCCGGCATGACGCGGACAATGCTCGTGCGGCCGACCCCACAGGCCACAAAAAGGCAGGCCCCCACCGGTGGGGTGCACAATCCGATACAAAGATTTGTGATCATCACGATGCCAAAGTGGACCGGGTCCATCCCCAGTTCCACCACCACAGGAAGAAAAATCGGAGTAAAGATCAGAACCGCAGGTGTCATGTCCATAAACACCCCAACGGCAAGCAGCAGGAGATTGATCAGGAGCAACACCATGAGGGGGTTGGCCGAGAGCGACAGCATCGCCTGACTCACCATTTGCGGGACTTGCTCGTAAGAAAGCACCCAACTCATCGCCTGACTGGCTCCCACCAGGAGCATGACAACCGCCGTGGTCAGCGCCCCTTTGAGCAGAAGCCGGGGCAAGGCCGAGGGTTTGATTTCCCGGTAGATGACCATGCCGAGAATCAGGCAGTAAGCGACCGCGATGGCGGAGGCCTCGGTGGCCGAAAACACGCCACCGAGAATTCCACCGAGAACCACCACGACAAGGAGAAGACTCGGCGTGGCACCCAGGAAAGATTTCCAGACGCCCGGAGTTGGCAAAGCCTGGGGCCCCCCATCGCCCGGGGCCGCTGGGGTTTGCAGCGCGACGCCTTTGAGCACTCTGAGAGTGAACCATGTGCCCGCCATAATGGCCAGCCCGACCGCCAACCCCGGGAGAACGCCGCCCAGGAACAGAGCGGCAACGGAAACGTTGCCGGAAACAACCGCAAAAACGATCATGATATTGCTCGGCGGAATCAGCAGTCCCGTTGTGGCGGATGTGGCCGTGAGCGCCACCGCGAACTCCCGCTTGTATCCCCGCTGCTCCATCTGCGGAATCATGAAACTGCCGATGGACGAAACCGCGGCGGCGGCCGAACCCGAAACCGCACCGAAGAGCATGCAGCTCAGGGTGTTCATGTAGGCCAACCCCCCGGGAAAACGTCCGACAAGGGAAAACGCAAAATCCATCAACCGTCTGGCCAGCCCCCCCTCACCCATGAGGATTCCAGCGAGAATGAAGAAGGGAATCGCCAGCAGAGGAAAGCTCGCAATGCCCATCGAGATCCGTTGCGCCACCATGTAGCCTGCGGGCAGCTCAACCAACATGAGGATCGTGGCCACGCTGGCCAGGCCGATGCAGACCGCAATCGGAATCCCGAGCACCAACAGGGCACCGAAGACCAGGACAAGAATGAAAACTTCCGGGGACATGGCTAGTTAATCGGCGAGGGAAAGTTCGGAAGCTGGGGATGAGAAAGCGGCAGGCCGCAAAAGATGCTCGATGCAAAACGCGCAGATGAAAATTCCACTGATGGGGGCCGCCGCATACAACCAACCCATGGGCCATTGCAAGACCGGGGTGATCTGCCCGGTCGCGAGGGTTTCGGTCACCAGGCGCCATCCCCCGTAAACAAGCGCGAAGGCGGCGAAACCGAAGACCGTCACTTCACCGAGAACAACCGCAGCCTTGCTGGCAGATGGCTCGAGCTTGTTCACAAAATAATCCACGCCAAGGTGCGCGTGCGACCGGAACCCAAGGGCCGCTCCCAGAAGGGTCAGCCACACCAGCAGGGAGATGGCCAGTTCTTCCGTCCAGGCACTCGGACGAATTCCCGGCAAATAACGCGAAACAACCCCCCAGAGAACCGCAAACACAAGTGCGCCAAAAATCGTCACAACCGTGCCTTCGAGCAATCGGACCACACCTTCCCAAATCCTAAGAAATAACGGGTTCTTCATTTCTCTTCCCTGATGCGGCGGATAAGTTCCCCCACCGGCGTGCCGTCATAGCCATCCGCCAAAGAGGCAGTCGCGTCGGCGAAAGCCCTTTGATCCGGGTAATGAATTGTAACCCCGGCTTCCCGAAGGAGTTCAAGGGCTTCGGCCGTTTTCTCCCGCCACAGGTCGCGCTGAAATGTCACCGACTCGGCAGCCGCCTGCTCAATCCATGCGTGCTGCCGGGACGTGAGCTTTTCCCAAATCGTCTGGCTGAATATGATGATATCCGGAATGCGGGTGTGTTCATTGAGAGAAAACTCCCTGGCAACCTCAAAGTGACGGCTGGAAAGATAACTCGGCGGATTATTCTCCGCCCCGTCCACCATGCGCTGCTGGAGCGCCGTGTAGAGCTCTCCCCATGGAATCGGAGTCGGCCCCGCATCCAGCTTGATCATAAAATCCCGCGCCATCTGACTGGATAACGTCCGAATTTTGAGCCCCCGGGCATCATCAGGGGCAAGGATCGGCTTCCCGATGGTGTAAAAACTGCGTGCCCCCGCATCCATGTAGCAGAGCCCGCGAATTCCCACGGACGCGCCCGACGCCAGCAATTCCTGCCCGACCGGCCCGTTCAGCACGTTCCAGTAATGGCCCTCGTCCCGAAAAAGATACGGCAGGCTGAACGCCGCCATCGCCTGAACAAAATTTTCCATCGGCCCGGCCGAAGTCTTCACCATGGCAAGGGCGCCGCGCTGAAGCTGCTCGACACATTCCGGCTCCGACCCCAGCTGGCCGTTGGGGAAAACCTTCACGACCAATTCCCCGCCGGAAAGTTCGCCCACCCGTTTCGCAAAAAACTCCAGCGCCGCGTGGACGGGATGCTGTTGATCGAGACCATGCGCCAAGCGGAGCACGGTCGCGTTTCCAGTCCCGGCCTGACCTCGTTCCTGACGCGTCAGACCGACAAATGCCGCCGCGCACAGCAACGCACCCATCACCAAACCCAAGGCAAAAAAGGAAGTCGATTTATTCAGCATACTGTTTCTCGGGGCTTGTTTGGCCGACCCTCTAAACGACGACACCACAACCCGTCCGTCGAATTGGAAGACAACCGAATCGCATTCTTGGCTTGCAGGAGGGCCGCGCGCACATAATACTTATTACTATCTTGGATTATGGCTGCTTTGTCACGAAAAATTCCCACATCCGCGCAAAGACAATCTTGTCGTGGTCTCGCCCCCGCAGCCGTTCCCGCAACCCCCTGACCAACTCACCGATGAAATTACCCGCCAGCGCCCTCCTCTCCATGCTTCTTACCGCGTCAACTGCCCTGCTCCCCGCCGCAGACCCCGGTGTCGAAGCCTCTGCGACTCCCACCGCGATGATCAACGTGGACCATCGCGACACGACCTCGCTGGCCGGCACGTGGGAAGTGATCATTGATCCCTTTCTTCGCGGGCTCGTGAGCAACGACCTGACGGAGCGACCGGCGGGGAGTGCGGGTCAATTCAGCAGTGCGGAGGTCAATGCCTCCAAGTTTGACAAGCAGGAATACGGGTTCGAGAACGGCGAGCGGCTGGATGTGCCGGGAGATTGGAACACCCAGGATGACCGGCTGATCTTTTACGAGGGAGCGGTTTGGTATAAGCGCAACTTTGACTACGACCTGAAAAAGGGACAGCGCCTCTTTGTGTATTTTGGCGCCGCGAATTATTTCTCGATTGCCTACCTCAACGGCAAGGAACTCGGACGCCACTACGGCGGGTTCACTCCGTTCAACTACGAAATCACGGACATCGTCAAACCCGGGGGCAACACGCTGGTGGTCCTGGTCGATAACACCCGCAACCCGGATGGCATCCCGACTCTCATGTATGATTGGTGGAATTACGGGGGGCTGACCCGGAGAGTGGACCTTATCGAAGAGCCCGCGACCTTCATCCGGGATTACAAGGTGCAATTAAAAAAGGATTCCCTGAAGCGGATCGCCGGGTGGATCCAGTTCGACGGCGAAAAAAAGGCCCAGGACTTCACGATCAACATCCCGGAAGCCGGGATTTCCCACGCGGGCCGAACCAACGATCAGGGCCGGGCGGATTTCGAATTCGAGGCGGATCTGGGGCTATGGTCGCCCGAAGATCCGAAGCTCTACACCGTGGAACTCACATCGGCAACGGACTCCATCAAGGACCGCATCGGTTTCCGCTCCGTCCAAGTGAAAGGCAGAGACATTCTCCTCAACGGCAAGCCGGTCTTTCTGCGCGGTGTGAGTATCCACGAGGAGGCCCCGTTCCGCACCGGACGCGCCTTCAGCGACGAAGATGCCCGCACACTGCTCGGGTGGGCCAAAGAAATGGGCTGCAACTTTGTCCGGCTGGCCCACTACCCGCACAACGAAAACATGGTTCGGGTCGCTGACGAAATCGGCCTGCTGGTTTGGTCCGAGATCCCGCTCTATTGGGCGATTGACTGGAAAAATCCCGTCGTCGAACAGCGTGCCCGACAAATGCTCACGCAAATGATTGCCCGGGACAAAAACCGGGCTGCGGTGATTCTCTGGTCCGTCGCCAACGAAACCCGCCTGAGTGATGCCCGGCTCGAATTCCTTTGCAACCTCGTGGATCTCGCCCGCAAGGAAGACCCCACCCGCCTGATCACCGCAGCCCTGCTGGCAGAAAAAGGTTATGTGGATGGCCGGGACGACAATGTGGAGGGATCCGTCGCCGTCAACAATGTCAACGACCCACTGGGAGAATACCTCGATGTGATCGGCTGCAACCAATACGTGGGCTGGTATGGACCCAGGGACAATCCCACGGTCTTCGAGACCACGCTATTCAAGACACCCTACGAGAAGCCCTTTGTTTTCAGCGAATTCGGTGCTGACGCCCGCCAGGGGCTGCGGGGTGACGAGGAGACGGTTTGGACCGAGGACTTTCAAAGGGCCTTTTATGAACGGCAGGTTCGCATGATCGACCGCTTCGACTTTGTGCGGGGGACGGCGCCATGGATCCTCATGGACTTCCGATCCCCGCGACGGCTGCTACCCCGGATCCAAGACTACTACAACCGCAAGGGTCTGATCTCCGAACGCGGTCAGAAAAAAGCCGCCTTCTTTGTGATGCAGGAATACTACAAAAAGAAAAAAGAAGAACAGAAATGAAGACACCGATTTCCCCGAAACTCGCCAAAGCGTTACCCACCCCTTTTTTCCTAGGCATTCAATGGCTGCGTGATTCTATTTCAGGCGCTTCGCGCACCGGAGGAAGAACACGGCAGTCCCGCAGGGGCGGGATGGCTACACTGGCTTGCGCTGTAGCCGCCCCACTCTGCTGGGGCGTCCTGCCTCTGTCCCTGCAGGCAGAACCCATCCCGCCCGAAGACCTCGCCCAGAAGTGGTCATTTTACGGCGAAGGTTCGCGCGCAGCGCAGAACCGGATGTTCTACATGGAGGAGAGCATGGGTAGCAAAGGCGTGATGGTCGTAAGCCCGCAGCCTTACTCGGGAGATGTAACACTTCGTTTCGAAATCATGCCAATGAATGCCGCCAGCGTTTGTGTCGCGATGCTATTTGCATCGGATCCGGGAGATGACGACACCCTTTCGATTCCCGAAGGTTACGATGGAAGCATGGGACTATGGACCGACAAGCTGGACAGCTACTTTTTCGCTTTCCACAACGCCGCGCATGACCGCACACCGTTTGCCATCAGATTTCCGGCCAAGCAGGAACTCGGACAGGCGGAAAGCAACGTGGTCCGCTCGGGCGAGTTTTCCACTATCGAGATCAGGCGGGTCGGGGAAACACTCACCTTTTCCGTGAATGGAAAGCCCATCTTCGAAGGCAAGGATACCCACCCCCTGAAATCCGGACGCATCGCGTTCCGCCTCCGCGGGATTCCCCAACAAACCGCCTCTTGCCTGATCAGGAATGTGAACATCAGCAACCCGTAAACCCGTCTGCCGTGTCCTCCCCCTAATAAACTACCGGGTGCCAAGTAAGAGTCCCCTGAACTTTGAGAAGTGAAATGCAAACAAAGGTTCCAGGAATTCTTCTTGCCTTTTTTCTGGCTGCGCAACCGATCGTCGCGCAACAGGCAGAACGCGTTTACCTTTCTGGAACGGGGCCGGACGACGCGGTGGCGTGGGAGTTTTTCTGTTCAAAGGGCCGCCAGAGCGGCGCGTGGACGACCATCCCGGTTCCTTCGAACTGGGAACAGCACGGATTTGGGAATTACAAAGGAATGAGATGGCTTAGTTCTTCTCCCCGAGGTGAATAAGGCTCCGATCCCTGCGCAGGGCCTTCATATACTGCGCATGGAGCGTTGCGAGCCTCTTATCATAGCCGCTATTTATTGCCGCTTTGTTGGTTTCGTTCAACGTGATGCAAAGGTCGTCGATGATGCCGTCCCTGAAGGCCTCGAGTAGATAGAACCTGTCTCTTGCCGGGCTGTATTGGTGGCCTTTTTTACCCGGGCTTGTCGTTGGTTGCACCCTGGCTTGCGTGGGGCTTTCAATGTGCCCGGAGTATTTCTTCTCCGTTTTCCCCTTTTTGCCAACCTCGACTTGGACGGTTGAACTATAGCTCACGGCATTGGCAACAGCCGTCATAAAGTCATCGTCGATGCCCACGTCCGGCGTCGATTCATACAAGCACATCACCCCCTGCAAGGTGTGCGAATAGTGGCCGCCATCCTCCGCCCTTTTGAAGATCTTGTTGCCGTCCACAATCTTGGGGTTCGGTTCCGGGATGTAGGGATAGACAAAAAATTTCTCACCTTTAGGCGTGGTGAAGAGGTCGCCAATGCTGATCCAGTATTTGACATATTCCTGGACCACCTTGCGGTAGCGGTCGATGACCGGTTGATACTCCTTCGTTTTCTTGAGAGCCTGAAGGTCCTCCAGCGCTGCGGTCATCATGGCGAGTGTGCCGATACCATTCATCGAGCGGTTAAAGGCCCGGGTTCTGAAATCATCAGCCAGCTTCTGAGGAATGCCCATGTCCGGATCGAGGGCATCGTTTCCCTCGCCGATCGGTTTCAAAACGGAAATCATGGTCTTGAGAAACGCTTCGGCCTCTGCCACTTGCTCACTGCTGACCTCTCCGGGATGCTTCCGTGCCAATTGCAGCGTGATCCGCGCAGAGGCTGCCATGGAATACATGAACGGCATCCCTTCGGGATCCCGCGCCTTGTATTGTGCCGCAGAGGGATATTCTGACGCCAACTTGTTATAGTGCCTGGCCGACTCGAGGAGTTTATCGAGGATACGCTTGTCGCCGGTGGCCCGATAGGCTTTGTAAAAGAAAAGCCAGTTTTCGACCGGAAAGAAAAACCGCATGATCGTGAAATGCTCTGCGGTCGCGACGGGATCCTTAAACTGAAGTTCCTGGATGCCGTTGGACACGCTCAGCGTCTCCTGAATAAGCAATTCGATTTCTTCGCTGGAAGGTCGTTGCTCCGCGGAAAAGGCTTTCGGCTCCGAGCCTGCGGGGCGGACAAAAACCTCCCCACTGGGCAGCTTATTCCATTCTTCTTCGGACAAGGTGCTTTGACTAGGCCCTCTCTCAATGCAATGTGGGCAGGTTTTAAATCCGTCCGCTTCCCATTCGGCTCTGGTCCGGCCCGTATGGGTTCTGTCCGGCCAGTAACGGTGGCATCCAAGCAAGTGCTTCACATTGCGCTGTTCATTATTACCATGCAGGATTGTGTCACTCGAGATTTCCCTTGCTGGATATTTTCTTTTATAGCCTTCAAAAGAGCTGATGGTCCGCCCGGATTGCCCGGCCTCACCAATGCGGTAGCCGGCCTTGTCGGCCTCTTCCAGCGTCATGATTTTCTTTTGCTCCTTCATGATCAGGTCAGGGCTGTCCTCCGCATGGACCCTGAGCCACAAGGCATCGGCATAAGCCTTTGTGTTGGGGTCATAGCTCACAGGCCCGCTCTTGATCTCGTTTCCCTCGGCCTTCTCATCCTCCTCTTGGGCGGGAAGCAACGGTGTCAGACAGACCATCAGGGCGCATGCTGCAAAAAGGGAACGGGAGGAGTCAGAACAATTCATAATTATTATATAATCTCGGGAGTTTGGAGACATTGTCAAGAGGATTGGGGTCTGTCGCCTGGCTTGGGGCGCATCTCCGAAAGTTGCCGATTGTAGCCACGGCACTCTGTTGCCGTGTTCCGGCAAACGAAGAACGCCCCAGCAGAGTGGGGCGGCTACAGTGCCGGCATTTTTGCAACTTTCAGAGATGCGCCCCCTGGCTTTGTTCTTTCCGCTTTTATGAGCGGCGATTACTCCGTTGCAAATGGCTGTCGATCGGTCCGAAACGGCGAGGCAGGCAGGCCGACTTCGTTGATCAGGTTCGCGTCAGGGTTGGCGTCCCACGCATAACGCACGAACAAGGGCGCGGCCATTCCTTCGCGGGTGACAACAACCTCGTCGCCTTCGATCCGCGCCTGCGCGGGGAAAAACTCGCCATCCTCTGCGGCCAGCGTGAATCCCTTCAATTCCCCTCCGTCACGGGCTTTCAAGCCACCGTTGAGGTGGTCGAACTGCAGGCGGATTTCTCCCTTGCCCACCACGGCTTCACGCAGGAACGGCCCGGAATGGGGAAGGGGAGATCCGTCAGGATGCTTGAGACCGTAGGTTTTTGCCAATGCCCACAAGGCGAGCCGCTTGCCCACGTCGAGTTTGTTGCCGGGGTGAATATCTTCGGGGTCGCCAATATCAATGGTCACAGCCATGCCGGTTTCCGGCAGGGCCAGGGCCTCGCGTTGGGCTTCGCGCAATTCCGGCCAACCTTCCCGGTTGCCGAGGTTGGCCAGTTGCACGAAGTAGAACGGAAAGTTCCCGCGATCCCAACTTTTGCGCCAGGCGTTGATCATGTCCGGGAAGAGCGTGCGGTATTGTTCGGCGCGGGAGGCGTTGCTTTCCCCCTGATACCAGATCACCCCGCGGAACGCGGCGGGCCCCAGCGGTGCAATCATGCCATTGTAGAGAAACGAGCCCGCTTTGTTAGCCTGACGGTCAAGCGTGTCAGGGCGCTTGCCCAGATCGACGACCTCCTGCATTTCCCAATCCGCGGGTAGTGCAACGGTTTTGCCATCGGGCCAGAAGATCTCGGGTTGGTTCACTTGGATTCCGAAGATCGCAGTTCTGAACCAATCGATGATTTGCAAAACCACGACATTCGGGCCGGCCTTGAGGGTTCCCCCGGGAATGGCATACTCGCGAAAGACCTTCAGGTTATCGACCACATCCCTGCCGGTGCGACCGACTTCGGCGCCATTGACCCATGCGACATCATAGTTGTCGATCCGCCCGAGGCGGAGCTTGGCACCACCGGCCTTGGCCTGTTCTTCGGTCAGTTCCATCACCACACGAAGCTGCACCATGCCATCTGCCTCTTCAAAAAACGGTTTGTTGGCCTGCACGGTCCGGGTGTTGGGGATCGAGACTTTGGGATCGAACCATTCCGGCTTGGGGGGCGGAGGCGCATCGGTCAGCGCTTCGATCTTTTTCATAAAGTCGTCATAATCCGCCTGCAGCTTTTCGCCGAGGTTTGGATTCTCCGCGAGGAGTCGGGATTTCTCGTCGTATTGCTTCACCGCGTCCGAGTAAGCAGGATTGGACTTGAGAGTTTCGAGCGGGGTCCATGCCTCGGCCGGTGTGCCGCCCCAATCCGCCGAGACCAAGCCGACCGGCACCTTCAACTCTTTCAACAATTCGCGTCCGAAGAAATATCCCACCGCCGAAAAATCGGCGACCGTTTCCGGCGAACACACCTGCCACTTGGCATCGAAGGTATCCAGCGGAACGGGGGAATACGTGTTGGGGATTTGCAGCAACCGGATTTGGGGGGCATTGGCGGCAGCGATTTCCGCCTCCCCTTTGTTGGCCTTCTTTAGCGGCCACTCCATGTTCGACTGCCCCGAGCAGATCCAGACTTCCCCCACGAGCACATCTTTAAATGCGAGAGTTGTATCACCGGACTTGATCTCCAAGGTGCCGGGATCCCCCACGAACAGGGGTGGAAGTTCGGCCAGCCAATTGCCCGAGGTATCGGCCTTGGTGCTTGCGGAGCTGTCACGAAAGGTCACTTTGACCTCCTCCCCCGGCGAGGCTTTTCCCCACACAGGAACCGGCTGTTCGCGTTGCAGCACCATGTGGTTGCTGAAAAATGACGAGACTTCCAGTCGTGCGAAAGCGGACAGCGGGACTATCAGCGCGGCTATGAACAAGGCGGAGAGGAGTGGTTTTTTCATAGGATGTATTCTAAGGACGGGCGCGGAGGGGGCTTGCAATATTGGGAGAATGTCGATTTTTTTTCGTCAGAATTTAATTTTTATCATATTCCGGCCAACCTTTTTTGACAAGGACGGAAAACAGATTTATGCTAACAATCATTATAAGAATCGGCGAAACAAAACAAAGGGGGAATGACCGTGATCAGAGGTTTTCTGTTGGCCGCCACACTGCTTCCTTGCTTGTCACTCTCTGCCAGACCCAACGTTTGAAGGGATCGACAGACAAGCTCTTCATCGCCACGATGGAAGACCGGTTTGCCAAGGCCGGATTTTTTGCAATCCCACGGTGAGTCGATCCGCACTGAAATGCATTGACTCCACTGGCAATTCCCTGAATATAATATAAGTTAACATCTTCCATATTCCCCTTCATGCTCCTTGGTCTCGATATTGGCTCCTCCTCGGTCACCGATGCTGCCGTGCGCGGACGGTCCGCCATGGAACCGCGCGAGCGACAATCTCTTCAATGTACAACTCATGAAACATAAACTCACCATCATCGCTGCTTGTGTTTGCCTCGCAGCTCCTTTGACCGCCCTCTGCGAAGACTCGCCGAAACCCGAAGACAAGGTCATCCGATTCACCAGCACTCCCGACATTTTCAACTGGAACATCAGCAACCCGCAACCGGGTTGGGAAGAAACCATCACGTGGTTTCTTGATCGGCTGCAAAAAGAGGGCCCGGACTTTACCCTTCATGCCGGCGATGTGATGGATGCCCGCTGGTGGGACAGTCCGGATCAGGTGACAGAGAAAACCAACGAATACTGGACCGGGTTCATGAAGCGATTCAAGGATCGCGGCATGACCATTTACATCGCACCGGGGGATCATGAATACGGGGATGATGGGGGCTTGAAAATCGGGGATATTTCCCGGGCTTTTGCCGGGCAATTCACCAAGATTTTCGACATGCCAAAAAATGGACCGGAAACCAACCTTGGCCGCGCTTTCTGGGTGCGGGAAGGGAACCTCCTCATTGTCACGCTGGATACCTTTGTGGATCGTGGGGATCATTTTGGCTACACCGTGAACAAAGAACAGTTGGCTTGGCTCGACAAAGTGTTGACCGACCAGGCCGACGCCGATTTCGTGATCGTGCAAGGTCACCTGCCCATCATCGGCCCGGTGCGCACCCAAAATTCCAGTGCCAGCATGTTGGAGGAAGGAACGGATTCGGAACTCTGGAAAATTATGGTCAAGCATGGTGTTGACGTTTATCTCACCGGGGAACATCACCGGATCACCGTCAGCAAAGAGGATGGCATCTGGCAGGTGGTGCATGGTGCGCTCTGGGGCACTCAACCTGACCTGAACTATCTTCGCGGAGTCGTGACGCCCGACAGTTTAACTCTCGAATTGGTCGAGTTTGATGTGCAATACGGCGGAGACTTCATCGGTAACCACGAACACCGGTCGGAACGCAACCGGCCCCGGGAGAAAATTGAACTCACCGAATATGCCCGCACCTTCGGACCCCGCGTGGTCGGAAAGCTCGTCTTAAAAAAGGGGACCGGGGGAAAGGCGGAAACTCAAGACGCCACGGGTTGGTTCCAAGTTCCTACTGTCAGCAAGCAAAAATAGCCCCCATGAAAAATCTCCTCTTCGCTGTCGCCTTGGCTGGCCTCACTTGGATGTCTTCCGCCTCAGCCGGCCTGATTCACGCCTATAATTTCAGCCCGGACGCACCTCTGGCGGACGACGTGGGGGGACTGGAGTTGAACCCCTCGGGCGAGGTGGCAATTTCGCCGGAAGGATTTGCCAAGTTTGATGGCCAGGGCGGCCACCTCTTTGTCGAGGCGTTGAACACGGTGGGCGGCACTTACACGGTCTCGTTTTGGGTCC
The DNA here is from genome assembly GCA_040881805.1 of Terrimicrobiaceae bacterium. GTDB lineage: Bacteria > Verrucomicrobiota > Verrucomicrobiia > Chthoniobacterales > Terrimicrobiaceae > JAJTZA01. The sequence continues at coordinate 13,526 of JBBECL010000296.1, forward strand.
GCAGCGATAGTTTTGAGCCGGGCGAGGAAGACGTGGCACTGGGTATTCTCGCTGCCACCGACAAAAACCCTTACGCGAAGGGAAATTGGGGAGTGGGATTGAGGCGGAATATCATCCGCTTTGGAGGAAAAACCATGGACGATGGCTTGGTGAACCAATCCTTAATCGACAAACCCGAGCCGGGTGTCTGGCATTTGATCACGCTGAAATTTCATGGTGCAGAGGGAGTTGGTGGATGGGTGAATGAGGAGGCCTTCGTTTCCTTTGCAGTGTTAAAACCCACGGAGGACCAACCTCCACCGGCATATAAGGAGATCAGCAAATTCATCATTGGCTGCGATCATCGGGGTGAGGCCGGATTTACTGGCGAGATCGCGGACATCCGCATCTACGACGATGTGGAGTGGAATGATGCGAAACAGGTTGCCACTTTCCAAGCAGGTCCCTCGCGGGGCCCCTCCCCCTCAAAGTCGACTCCATAACCCAATCGTGCGAGCTTGTGAGTTTGGAAATGCGCTCCATCTTGGCTGATCTGAAAACCTCCCCATCCTCAAACGCGCACC
>JBBECL010000297.1:0-14046 GCA_040881805.1 Terrimicrobiaceae bacterium
AACATCAGCGCGGCCTCTTAAAAGAATTAAGCTTTCAAAAGCGGGCAGGTGCCTTTGTTATTCTTGCCACAATCCTCGGCCTGGCGGCAACCGCTCATGCCACGGAGGGCACATCCACCGTTTACGTGTTGCTTGGAATTTCTTTGGCCGGCGCGCTGACCCTGCCATGGCACCGTTTGCCTGAAGTCCTGCTTGCCGCGCAGGCGTTTGCCGTCATTGGATTCTTGAAATATCTCGGCCTCCCCAATCTGGCCGACCCGCTCCCCGGCCTTGTGATGGTCGGAGCAAGTCTTTTTCATCTGCACTGGTGGCAGCGCAGTCCGTGCACAGCAACCGCTCAGATCCTTCCAAGCGTGTTGATCTGGCTTCACAGCGCGCTGGCCGTAGGAACCATTCTGGTCTGGGCGCTTGCGGCATTTGCGCCAAATGTGGAGTTGCCAGTTTTTGCGGGCTTGGGACTGCTTGTGTTTGCCTATGGATTGCTGACAAGAACCGGAAGCTTCGTGGCGATGAGTCAGATTTTTGTGGCTGCCACCCTTCTGCGATTTGTGAGTGTGATGATGGATGGGATCCCATGGATTTTTCCGGCTTCAGCCTTCGGGTTGCTTGCTTTGCAATCCGGGGTTTCGCATCTGCTCCAACACCGTCTGCCCGATGTGCCCGCGACCATCTTTATCCCTCACCGCAGAGTTCTTGAAGTGATCGCCTTGGTGGGAGCGACATTTTTGGTTTTTCAAAATGTGCCTGCATCATGGATTTTTCTGGTGCTCAGTTCGGCGGCATTTTTCTTTTTTTTCACGGCGGCGACGCTCAAAAACTCGGTTCCGCTGAATTACGCCATCTTTTTGGCGCTCTTTGCAGCCTTCCAATTTCTCCGACAATTCTTCTCGCCCGCCATTCCGTCCTGGCAGGATTTTGCAGGAATTGCCCTGCTGTTGATCTCTCAACAAATTGGCCGACGCCGGATGCAGGAAATGACCCTCTACTCCCGCCCCGTGGAGCATGTCAGTATTGCTGCGGGCATCTTGGGCTTGTGGTTGCTGGTCGGAGAGATGGTCGCAGCCTCCGCCCAAGGATTTTTCCTGACCGTGTCTTGGGCGGTTGTGGCGGCCATTTCCATGACACTTGGATTTGCCCTCAAAGAGCGGGCTTACCGCTGGGCAGGCCTCGTCATTCTCTGCCTTTCCATCGTCCGGATCATGGTCGTTGATGTCTGGCAACTGGAAACCATCTACCGCATCCTCAGCTTCTTGGTATTGGGTGTCATTTTGGTCGCTATTGGTTTTCTGTATAATCGATTCGCCGATGCGCTGAGGAAATGGATGTGAAATGTTACTGAACCTGAGGCGTTGGCACAGGAATCTCGGGCTCTTCCAAGGAAACCCCGTTTTCCTGGCACCAAAGGATGGCGCCTTTGTGACCTGCTTTTGCAGCGCGGATGAACCAAGACTTGGCGGTCGCCTCGTCTTGATCGACGCCGGAACCTTCGTTCAGGCACATGGCAAAGTTGAACATACAAAAAGGATTTCCTCGTTCAGCCCCATCGCGAAAGAGTTCACAGGCCCGTTTTTCGTCCGGTGGAGCACCCGTGCCAAGGCCCTCGCGAATCAGGATCCCAAGATTGCCTTGGGCATCCAGAAACCCGAGTTCCGAGGCTTGTGAAAAGAGCCGATAGGCTTCCGCCGGGTTGGCTTCGAGGATGTCAGGGATTCCTTGTTTATAAAAATGACCAAGGCTGCTCATGGCCCGGGGTTCTCCCAATTCCGAAGCGGTCTTGAGCCACTGCATGGCGAGCGGCATGTTTTTGTCAACCCCGCGGCCATGATAATAAAGAATGGCGAGGCGAAAAGCGGAAGGTGGGTCTTTTTCATCAGCAGCCTCTTTGATCCAGCGGGCCGCGTACGTGGGATTTGATTCTGAGTAGGCCTGACCAAGCGAGGCCCGGAGTTCCAAGGGAGAGCCTTGCGCGACGAGATCGAGAGAAGGTTGGATGGAAGCCAGTTCTTCGGGGGTGAGAGGCGGCTCGCGCTGGAGGAGCGATTTCAGGAAACGATGGGCATTTTCGCGGAGTCCAAGGTCTTGAGGGAACTCCAGTAAGCCTTTGGCATAAGTGGTCATCGCCTCACCGATTTTATCCCCCTCCATGGCCACGGCTTTTCTTAGGAGGGCGGTGGACGGGTCAACCGATTCCGGGGTGGGTTCTGGCTCGGTGGTGGGAGCCGGTGAAGATTCTGCCGTGGGAGTTTGGGGGCTTTCTGTGGTTTCAGCGACCGGGGGTGGAAGGACCCGTGCCACCTTTTGAAAAAACACAAAAACGCCCCCGGCCAGCAAAGCCAAAACAGCAATCACCAACAGCACCCAGGGCGTGAGATTCCTTTTTGGTGATGCCGGTTGCGTGGCGGGAGGCGACATGATGGAAACAGGAACCGGATTCTCAACGGTCGCCGAGGGGGTGGTGTAAGAAACATGCGTGGTGACAGTCTGCGCCAAATCAGGCGGCGTGACGGGCTCGGCAACCAGGGTCGGCATGTCAGTTTGCGAGCTGGACTCCACCATGGTCGCCAACTCCTCTTCGTTCTCAATCACGGCGGTTGGCGCAGGCAGGTCGTTTGCCTCAATCGCTCCCGCGACCGCCAGAATTTCCTTTCTGGCCTCGGCTGCATTGGCTGGCCGATCGGCAGGATCCTTGGCCATCAGGCGTTCGAGCAAATCGACCACCGGCTTGGGAATTCCGGTGAGCTTGCCAATGGGCGGGGCAGTGTTCAAATGATGGCTCATGACCTGTGCCAGGGAGCCGGAGAACGGGGTTTTTCCCGAAAGCATAAACCAGAGAGTGACTCCCAAAGAATAAATGTCGGACCGAATATCGAGGGGCTTTTCTTCGAGTTGTTCGGGGCTTGCGAAGTGGGGGGTGCCCAAAAACCCGCCAAGCGTGAGAGCGGTTGCGTCACTGGTCCCATCCGCCGATTTGGCCAATCCAAAATCAATGACTTTCACAGTCAAGTCTCCGGTTTCATCACGAACCAACATGAGATTCGCGGGTTTGATGTCCCGGTGAACGAGGTTCTGATTTTCGGCAGCCATCAAGGCCCGACAAACCTGACCTGCAATTTCCAGCGACAAGGGCACGGCGATCGCGCCGTCCCTTGTCATGAGCGCTTCGACAGTCTCACCGTCAATAAACTCCATCGCATAAAAAAACGAATCCCCGTCTTTGCCAAGGTGAAAGACCGAGGCCACGTTGGGATGACGCAATCCCGCGGCGGAGCGCGCTTCTCGGAGGAATCTTTGACGGGCCACGTCGCTTTGGAGGAAGGCCGCGTTGATAACCTTCAATGCCACAAAACAATGCAGGCTGGTGTCGAGGGCCTTGTACGTGATGCCCATGGCACCACGCCCCAATTCCACAGGAGCCCCTTTTTCATTCACCAACACTTCGAAATGTTCGAATTTTAAGCCCTCCACAGGGGCTTCAGGGTCAGGGGAGGAAGGTGGCTGATTGGAATCGCTGGCCGTCACGGGGCGATACCCTCTCCTTCAGAACCAAGATCATTGGCGACCCAGGCTCCTGCCCCCGGTTGACACACCAGCGCTGCGCCGTCATTCCTGTCAGATCTTTGTAACGGGTGACAATTTCTCGCGAAGTTTCTTCCGCGATGGTTTTGTCGGCAAGAGCCACGATGGCTCCACCAAAGCCACCACCGGTGAGACGTGCTCCAAAGACCCCAGGCAAACTCGTGGCAATCTCCACCAGGGCATCCAATTCGGGGGTGCTGTTTTCAAAGTTGTGACGTGAACTTTCGTGGGATTGTGTCATCAGTGCCCCAAACGAGGGCGCATCACCTGCACGAAGGATTCCCAAAGCTTGAAGAACGCGGTCATTTTCCCCGATCACGTGAGCCGCCCGACGCCGGACGATGTCTGGGAGGCCTGCCGCATCCAGCATGTCCATCGTGGCATCGCGCAGCGCGGGGACACCCATCCGGTCGGCCGCATCAAAACACATGGCCCGCCGTTCATTGTATTCCCCTCCCGTGAGTGCGTGCTTCACGCCGGAGTTCACAATGATGAGGCTGGCTCCCTCCGGAAACGGCACGGTCTCGACCGATTCCGCTCGGCAATCCAAATAAATGGCATGACCCGACTTCCCAAAAATCGAGGAAACCTGATCCAGCAACCCGCAGTTGACACCAACAAATTCGTTTTCTGCTTTTCGGCAGAGCTTCGCAAGGTCCATGGGGCCCATCAATGCGTTCAAACTTTTCATAAGCAGAACGCCGGTGGCGACCTCCATGGCGGCGGAACTCGAAAGCCCGGCCCCAAGCGGCAACGTGGAGCGAAAGTGCGCATTGAGACCGGTGGCTTTGTGGCCCGCTTCTCTCATCCTATGCAAAACCCCCAGCGGATAATCCGACCATCCCCCCGTGGGAGCCAACCCGGCACCATCCGCTTCAAAAGCCGGCATCCCCTCACTCTCCAGCTGAATCTGGCCATCATTGCTCACCCCCCCCTCCACAAAAATCCCGAGATCCAGAGCTGCAGAAAGCACCACCCCCTCATTGTAATCGGTGTGGTTTCCAAGCAACTCAACCCTTCCGGGCGCAAAGGCAGAAATAGACATCGCGTTTAAGTAGCACAAAACCCACCCCCGTGTCCTACTCAATTTCGTCGTATGTGGCCCGGATTATTGATCATCTTCGAAGTGCCTACAAACTTAGCCATGGTTGCGAAGGATCCCAAAACTCTCAGAAATACCCAGCATGGCAACATTCCCCGGAAATCCCATTCCAGAGGTCACCTCTGTCATGAAATGAGAATGCCAAATTGTCCGGATCCTCACGAAAATTGTTTCCTCAAATCAGCACGACTGATCTTGCCACGCACATTGAGAGGCAATTCCTCCACAAAAAACCACCGACGAGGGATCTGCCAGGCGGGCAAGTGATGCCCGCAATGCTGACGGAGTGCACTTTCGGAGACCTGTGCAACCACACAAGCGGCCACCACCTCGCCCCGGGATCCGGGCTCGGGCAAACCAAAGACCACGACATCCGAAACGCCGGGATGTTGACAAACCACCTTCTCAACTTCCTGGGGGCTGATTTTTCTCCCAGCCGCGTTGATAAAGTCCGAGTCCCTGCCAAGAATTCTAAAACCCGCCTCACTTTCTTCGAGGATGTCCGGAGGTTGGTATTTTCCGGCAGAAAGCAGATCGCCCGGACGCGCCGGGAGATAGCCCAGGCCCGCGGCGTCACTGCTCACAATCACCGCTCCTGCTTCCGTCAATTTTATGAGGTGGACACCGGAGACCGGTCTCCCCACAAAACCTTCCGGCACGCTGGTGTCATCACTCGCATCATAACAAATTCCACCACACTCGGAGGCTCCGTAGAAGGAATGGACTTTCAGGCGGGAAGAGGCAAAAAAAGCGCCGGCATCCCTGGCAGGCAAAGGCGCTCCCGCAGAGATACAAAGCCTCAGTGTTTTTGACTGAAATCCGATCCCGGTGAGCCCCCTGTACATTGCCGGAACTCCCGGAAACACCGTGACCCCGGCGGCCTCGATAACCTCTCCCAGCGCTCGTGGGAGCGCGTCATGACCAATCACAATCGGCACCCCAAAACCACACAGCATCCCGATCAAATTGCTGAACCCATAGGAGTGCGCAAACGAAATCAGCCCAAGGTTTCTGTCCCCGGGATGGATTCCCATGGAGATGCTGAGGTTCGCCACATCCGCAAACAGTTGGCTTGCTGTGAAGGCCACGGCTCTCCGTTCCGAGGAGGTGCCAGACGTCGCCTTCAAGAGATCGGCCTCGGGGAAAGGGACATTCTCCTCTTCTGACCCCTCCACCCTCGAAATGGTCATGATTCCATTGTGATTGGTGATCGTGGCGTTGGTGTGACACAGGACTTCAAGGTCTTTCAGGCCCCGAACCCCCGACGCGGGCTCGCAGGGGACCACAAGCCCCCCGGCCATCCAAATCCCGAGAAGAATTTCCGGCCACTCCGCACAATTGTCCAACGCCAGAAGCACCCTCGGCCTGACGGTGCTGGCTCCCATAGTTTCCGCCCACCCTTCAGCCCGCCGATTCAGTTCCCCAAACGTCCGAAGCACGTCCCCTTGGGGTCCAAGGACCGCAGGAGCGTTTTCCATGGTGGCGAAAATTCTACGCCATTTGGAAAGGAAAGGGTTGCCATCATTGAAAATTCCGGTCATCTTTTTAGATTCACTGGAATGAAAGCTGACATCCATCCTAATTATCAAGACACTGTGATCGTCTGTGCGTGTGGCGCTGTGTATCGCACACGCTCAACCCGCGATCAAATCAAAGTCGGCATTTGTGCCGCGTGTCATCCCTTTTTCACTGGCGAACAACGCTTCGTCGACACGGCAGGCCGCGTGGACAAATTCAAACGCCGCTATGGCACGATCCGCGCCCCTCGCGCCGTCAAGCCCGCCAAAAAATCTTAGATTTCCCCACCCGAGAGAAACGGTGACAGCGCCCTTGTGCGAGGTCACCGTTTCCTTTTTTTATGGACTTTGCACCTTTGATCGAAAAAAAGCGTGCACGATTTGAAGAGGTCGAGCGCGAGATTGGCGGCAGTGGGCTTTTTGGAGACTCGGCCCGCGCCCGGGAGGTCCTTCGCGAACATGCCCGACTTAAGGAATTGTTGGTTCTAGCCGAAGAAAAGGAACGTTTGGACCGTCAGTTGGAAGAAGGCCGTCTTCTGGTGACAGGCGCTGACGCCGAAATGGCCGAACTTGCCGCGTTGGAGGCTTCTGAGATCGAGGCGCGGCTACCGCTTTTGGAGAAAGAACTCCAGGTCGCCCTTCTCCCACCTGAACCCGGCGAGGACCGGGATGCCATCGTGGAAATCCGGGCCGGCACGGGCGGAACGGAAGCCGCACTTTTTGCCGCGGATTTGTTCCGTATGTATTCCCGCTACGCCGAAACCGTGGGCCTGAAAATTGAACCACTGGACTCCAGTCCGTCAGACCTTGGCGGTTTCAAACACGTCGTTTTCCAAGTCCGGGGGCAAGCCGTTTTCCGCAAACTGCGCTACGAAAGCGGCGTCCATCGCGTCCAACGCGTGCCCGCCACCGAGGCCCAGGGCCGAATCCACACCTCCACCGCGACAGTGGCCGTCATGCCGGAAGCCGAAGAGGTGGACCTTGTCCTCAAACCCGAGGATTTACGAATTGAAGTTTGCCGTGCAGGAGGTCCCGGCGGCCAGGGCGTGAACACCACGGACTCGGCCGTTCAAATCATGCACATACCCACCGGACGGATCGTGCGGTGTCAGGACGGACGCAGCCAACAACAAAACAAGGAGCGCGCGCTCCAAGTCCTTCGCTCCCGCCTCCTCGAGGACAAAATCCGCGAGGAACAGGAAAAATATTCCGCCCACCGCAAAAGCCTGATCGGCAGCGGCGGACGGGAAGAAAAAATCCGAACCTACAACTTTCCGCAAAACCGGGTCACCGATCACCGCATCGGCGTTACCCTCTACAATCTCGACCGTTTCATCGAAGGCGAAATCATGGAAATGATCGATGCCCTCATGGCCAGTGACATCGAGCAACGTTTGAAAGAATATATCGCCTGACCCCCCCCCCTCTGGGACCGTGACCTCACCCACTTTTCCACCCCCTGATTTCCTTGCGCCTTCGCCAAAAATCCTGCATCTTCCGATCTTGATTTGATGACTGCCCGCAATCGATCCCTCAAGCGTCTGGTGGAAGCCCATGGAACGGTGGACGCGGTTGGCATCGAGGAGCGTGTCACAAAATTCACAACGCGCAGTATCAAAAAAACCGCCAAGCTTTGGGGACTCAACCGGGCGGTCACGATGATCGACCTCACCACGCTGGAAGGCAAAGACACTCCCGGCAAGATTGCTTCGCTCTGCCAGAAAGCCATCGCTCCCCATGACCAGCCCACGATCCCCTCGGTGGCAGCCGTTTGTGTTTATCCGGCCATGGTCCATCATGCCAAACGTCATGTCGAAGGCACCGGCATCCGCGTGGCCTCCGTCGCCACCGCTTTTCCGTCAGGCCAAACCCCTCTCAAAACACGCTTGGAAGAAGTGCGCACCGCTGTTCAGGACGGCGCTGATGAAATTGACATGGTGATCAACCGGGGGGCGTTCCTCTCCGGGGACCTCGCCTGCGTGCAGGATGAAATTTCCCAAGTCCTCACCGCCTGTGGGTCGTCAACTCTCAAGGTCATTCTCGAAACCAGTGAGTTGGAGACCTATGACAATATCCGGGCCGCCAGTTTCCTTGCTATGCAAGTATTGCGACCCAACGATTTCATCAAGACCAGCACTGGGAAAACCTCTTCCAATGCAACCCTCGCGAACAACCAAGTTATGTTGGAAGCGATCCGGGATTTCTATTTGGAAACCGGAACTCCGATTTCCATGAAACCCGCAGGCGGAATCCGCACGGCGAAGCAGGCCCTTCATTTTCTTGTCGCCGTGAAAGAGACGCTTGGTGACGAGTGGTTGAACAACACCCGCTACCGCTTTGGGGCCTCCTCGCTGCTGAACGATCTTCTCCGTCAGTTGGAAAAAGAACGCACGGGAGTTTATCAGGCCCCTTTCACTTTCAGCGAAGCCGACGGCGCGTATTGACCCCATGAAATCTTCCACCACCAAAACTCCCGCCCCCCGATCCAAGCGCCCCACCCGGGGACCATCCGCTCGGGAGCTGATTTTTGGGGACCTGTGGGAATTTGATCCCGCTCCCGAAACCGCCGACCCGCGAATAAAGAGTTCCTACGGCCTGTTTATCAACGGAAAATTCCAGCCCGCCCGCAAAGGCCAAAACTTTGCAAGCATCTCGCCTGGCAATGAGAAAAAGCTCACGGATCTTGCCCTCGCCGATGTAGCCGATGTGGACGCCGCCTACGCCGCCGCATCAAAAGCCTACAATAACGTTTGGTCAAAAATGCCTGGGAACGAACGCGGCAAATTTCTTTATCGCATAGCCAGACTCCTCCAAGACCGTGCCCGCGAATTCGCGGTCGCCGAGTCTCTGGATGGCGGCAAACCAATCAAAGAATCTCGTGATTTTGATGTTCCCACCGCCGCCGCTCATTTCTTTTATCATGCCGGTTGGGCCGACAAACTCGATCATCTCGCCCCCGGGCGGCAGATCGCACCCTATGGGGTCGTCGGCCAGGTGATCCCATGGAATTTCCCGCTCCTCATGCTCGCATGGAAACTGGCGCCAGCTCTCGCCGCCGGAAATTGCATCGTCATCAAACCCGCCGAAACCACCTCCATCACCGCACTCAAACTGTGTGAGATTTTTCAGGAAGCCGGCCTCCCCCCGGGCGTGGTGAATGTGGTCACCGGAGCCGGAGAAACGGGTGCTGCCGTGATGACCCATCCCTTTGCCTCCAAGGTGGCCTTCACAGGCTCCACCGAAGTGGGCAAAACCATCATGCGGTCCCTGGCAGGCACCGGCAAAAAAATGACGATGGAACTGGGGGGCAAAGCCGCCAACATCGTCTTCGAAGATGCGCCTCTCGGCCAGGCCGTGGAAGGCATCATCAACGGAATCTTTTTTAATCAGGGTCACGTCTGCTGCGCGGGGTCACGTCTCCTCGTCCAAGAATCCATTGCTGACGAAATCCTCACCCAACTCAAACTCCGCATGCAAAGTCTGCGGGTCGGAGATCCCCTCGACAAAAACACCGACATTGGTGCCATCAATTCCAAAGAACAACTCACCCGCATCGTGGAACTCGTCAAAAGCGGGGTCACCGAAGGCGCCGAACTCTATCAAACCCCCTGCCGCCTTCCCGCCAAAGGATTCTATTTCCCGCCCAGCATTTTTTCCAAAGTGACCCAAAGTCACCGGATCGCCCGCGAAGAAATTTTTGGTCCCGTGCTTGGCATCCTGACCTTTCGGACCCCTGACGAGGCCATCGAAAAAGCCAACAATACCGCTTACGGCCTTAGCGCCGGAGTCTGGACCGACAAAGGGTCCCGCATCCTCAAAATGGCCAGCCAACTGAAAGCCGGCGTCGTCTGGGCCAACACCTACAACAAATTTGACCCCGCCAGTCCTTTCGGCGGCTACAAAGAAAGTGGCTTCGGACGCGAAGGCGGACGCCAAGGCCTCTTGGATTATTGCAAACTCTCATGACACCACGGCTTCCCATCACCAAGACCCCGAAGTGTTATGTCGGCGGGGCGTTTATCCGCTCCGAAAGCGCCCGCACCTATCCCATCCACGAAGGCGAATTTGTGGCCCACATCCCCCAATGCACCCGCAAGGACGTTCGCAATGCCGTCGAAGCCGCCGCCAAAGCCGGACCCGGCTGGCAAAAACGCAGCGGCTACAACCGCGGACAAATCCTCTATCGCCTCGGCGAAATGCTCGAAGCCCGCAAAGCCGAACTCTCTGACGCCATTGCCCTCGGCACCAAAAAAACCGACAACCCCGCCAAAGAAGTCGAGGTCACCCTGGACCGCATCCTTTACTACGCGGGGTGGACCGACAAATACGAACAACTCCTCGGCTCCGTGAACCCCGTCGCCGCACCGTTCTTTAATTTCACCGTCACCGAACCCACCGGAATTTGTGGCGTCATTGCCCCCGACGACTCGCCCCTCCTCGCCCTGCTCAGCCTGATCCTCCCCATCATCACCAGCGGAAATGCCGTCGTGGCCCTGGCCTCGGAATCACGGCCCTACCCCGCCATCCTCCTCGGAGAAATCCTCGCCACCAGCGACCTCCCCGGCGGCACCGTCAACCTCCTCACCGGCTTCCGCAAAGAAATGCTCCCCACGTTCGCCACCCACGAACACATCCGTGGCATCAGCGCCGTCGCCAACCCCGACGAACGCAAACTCCTCCACACCGCCGCCGCCGACAGCGTCAAACGCGTCCACACCCTCCCCTCCGAATCCCCCACCGACTGGCAAACCCACCAATCCCTCCAAGCCATCGCCAACTTCATCGAATACAAAACCGTCTGGCACCCGATTGGAGCCTAAGAGAAGAGCAGCCGGTTGCGGGTCAAGGGGGGCGAGTTATTGAGCGCAACCATGAAAGTCGCGAAGCGTTTTGGAGTGCGGTTGTCCTCTACCGCTTTGGCTTTGCAAACAGGTCAATGTTCCAACCCGTGCTGAGAAGCAAAAGAAATTTGTCCCAAATTCCTGGTTCAACCTCATAAAGATGGAAAAATTCCGCGGATTCGCAACCACGCTTACCTTCACACCCAGCGTTTACCCGGCACAACTTTACCGCTTGAAAGGGAGCCAGAAATACGGGGGGCCGTTTGTGCGCTCCCGTCTGTATGATCCAGGTGGATCATGCAGACGGTGGATATTAGGCGGGCTGGAGAGTGTTGGGAGGGGTGTTTTCTGGGGTATGGGCAGGCCTCTCTTGCAGCCATTTTGGAAGGCAAGTTTTTACGCGGCTTTGGAGGTTGTCCTCGCCGGGTTGGTAGATACCCTGGATGAAACGTTCATCCACGAAATCAAAAGATCCCTCACGGAAGGGGCGCCCGAGCAATTCGATGGAGACAGCGCAGAGTTGGAGGACCCGCTGCCTTAATTCGCGGCGAAAGGTGCGGATGACGAGCGGGTAAGACATGGGAGGTGCCGAGTATTGGGCTTGGGCAAATTCCCTGGCGCAGGCTGGCGGCAGGAGGTTTTTGTCGATGCTCAACATCTGTGCGAGCTTGAGAGGCCCCCCTTTCAACTCGCTGAAGGTCTTTTGCAAAGCGGGAAGACCGCCGGGGGCGGAGTTCCATGTTCCCGAAGCCGGTCGAGGTAGGCCTCGATGATTCGTTGGCGGGGCGTTGATGGGTTGGAGTCTGTGTTTATTTCCATTGATTCTATTTAGGTCCAACACCATGGCAGGAATGGGGTTTATCATTCCGCCGATTGGCTTCGCGAGATTCTGCACCGGGCCTGCACCGGGCCTTGCAGAAGCGGGGGGAATACCTCATGGTTGGAATGAACAATGCCAGACGAGACCCCTGCCTGTGATTTGGAATCCCTTTGCGAGGCTGCCGAGCAATGCGGGGCCTCGGATATGTTGCTTCATGAGGGACGTGTGCCTTTTGTGAGGGTGGGTGGGCGGTTGGTGGCGTTGCAGGCGGCGTTTTTGGACCGGTCGTTTTTTGAAGACCTTTGGCGGACGACTGGCGCGGGCGAGAGCGCTTTGGATTTTGATGCCAGTTATGTGTCCGAGGGCGGTGTGCGTTTTCGGGTAAACCTGCTGACGTCGCTGGGTCGGCGGGGAGCCGTCTTCCGTAGAATCCCGGCACAAATCCCCGAGTTGGATTCTTTGGGGGTTCCTTCAGAAATCCTTCGGGAGTGGGCGGGCTCGAGGTCGGGGTTGATTCTTGTGTGCGGGGCAGCGGGTTCTGGAAAAAGCACAACCTTGGCGGCGTTGCTTGATTGGATGAACTCGGCTTATGCCAGGCATGTGGTCACGATCGAGGATCCCATCGAATTTTCCTTCATGGATCAGCAGTGTCTCTTCACGCAGCGGGAGGTCGGAATTGACACCCCCAATTTTGGTGAGGGCTTGCGACGGGCGTTGCGGCAAAACCCTGATGTGATTTTTATCGGAGAGATTCGGGATGCGGTGGCGGCGACCACGGCCTTGCAGGCGTCGGAGACCGGGCACCTTGTGCTGGCCACGCTCCATTCGGCGACCGCTCCCGAGGCGGTTGAACGATTGGAGAGCCTGTTTCCTCCCGAGGCGAGAGACGGCATTCGCCGAACTTTGGCAGCGCAGTTGCTGGGAATTTTGTGTCAGAAGCTCCTGCCCGCCGTGGACGGTCACCAGGTTCTTGCCGTGGAATTTTTGTCCAATATTGGAGCCCCCACCAAGTATATCGCCGAGGGGCGCCTACCCGAATTGGCGGATGCGATCAACCGGGGTGATGGGCAATCCACCCGGGGATTTCTCTCTTCGTTGGCCGATCTTGTGCGCACCGGGCGTTTGAGTGAGGAGATCGCGCTGTCCGCAGCCTCCAGCCCTCAAGAGTTGCAGAGAATTCTCCGGGGAGTCGTTTCTTCCTCCGCCACCACACGCCGCTAAATTCCCATGCCAGACATCGTCGAACTCCTCACACAATCCGTAACCCAAGGGGCCTCGGACCTTCACATCACCGCTGCGGCTCCTCCCCTGTTTCGCATTGACGGAAGCCTTCTTGCCGCCAATGAAAACGTTTTGGATGCCGACTCGTGTCGGGAGATGATATTGGGGATTCTGACCGAGAGCCAGCGGGCAAGATTGGAGGAAGAGTGGGAATTGGACTTTGCCGTGCAAGTCGAGACGGTCGGACGCTTCCGGGGCAATGCGCATTACAGCCGCGGAGCGCTGGAAGCGGCCTTCCGCTACATCCCGGAGTTGATTCCCGATCTCGACTCCTTGGGCCACCGACCGGCGGTTTTTGATTTGTGTGAGCGGCGGCGGGGATTGATCCTCATGACCGGCATCACCGGGTCGGGCAAAAGCACGACGCTGGCCGCAATGCTCAAATATATCAGCGAGCGAATGGCGGGGGTGATTGTGACAGTGGAGGATCCCATTGAATTTTTGTTCAGCAATGCGCGGAGCGTGATCAAGCAGCGCGAGGTCGGGAGCGACACCCATTCCTTTGCGGAGGCTCTCAAGCGCGCGATGCGTCAGGATCCTGACGTGATTCTGGTGGGTGAGATGCGGGATCCCGAGACGATCAGCGCCGCCATCACGGCTGCGGAAACAGGGCACTTGGTGCTGGGAACCCTGCACACCATTGATGCCCCCAAGGCGATTGACCGCATGGTGGATGCCTTCCCCTCCGAGCAACAGGCCCAGATCATTGCCCAACTCGCCAACGCGCTGGAGGCCGTGATTTCCCAGCGCCTTCTCCCACGGGAATCCGGCAAAGGCCGGGCGCTTGCCACCGAAATTCTGGTTGCCAACACCGCGGTTCGAGCCTCCATTCGGGAAAGGCGATGGGAGCAATTGGTGGGGATGATCGAGATTGGCGCCAAGGATGGCATGCACACCATTGATGATTCC
>JBBECL010000298.1:0-2229 GCA_040881805.1 Terrimicrobiaceae bacterium
GGACTTGAGCTCCAGGCCGAAGGTCCGGCCGGGGATGGCGGGAAATTCCACCTTGGCCTCCAGACGCTCGCGGGCATTTTCCGCCGTGACATTCTGGGCTCCCAACGACATGTCCGACTCGGGAAGTTGGATGTCCACTTCCAACGTGGCATTGTTTTGGAAAACCAACACCGGCTGACGGGCTTGGATGTTTTGGAAGTTGCTGACCAACGTGCGGGCCACCCGTCCGTCAAAGGGAGCCACCATCCGCGTGTCCTCGAGCGCCCGCCGGGCCTCGCGCAGGGCGGCTTCGGTGACACCAAACGCCCGTTGAAACCGGTCCAGTTCGCTGCGCGAAATCACGCCACGTCCGTGAAGTTGCGTCTGACGTTCCAATTCATTTCTGGCATTGGTAAAATCCGCCGTGGCGGAGTCCACCCTGGCCACAAACGTGGTCTCATCCAAGCGCCCGAGCAATGCGCCCGCCTGGTATTCCACGCCCTGGGTGGCAGGAAATTCGATGAGCCGTCCGGTGACATCAAAAGACATCTCGGAAGAATCGGCGGCGGCCACCTCGCCGGGGAACCGACGAAAGGGAGCTTCGCCCGGTTTCTCAAGCAGGATGGTCTGCACCGGTGGGACAATCGCGGCCATTTCCTCGTCGGGCGAGCACCCGGCAAAAAGGCCAAGAACCAACATCCCGCCAAGGACACAAAAGAAAGGAGTCTGCTTCATAACAAAGACGGGCCAAAGGATTAGGGAGAATTCGACATCACGCCAGCACAAACTGCTTGCACAAACTGCTTGCATCCTGCCTTGGAGAGAGAAGCCGGGAGCTTTTTCAGGTTTTCGGGTGTTCCAATGCCACACGGTCGAGTCGACCGTGCCCCCTGGCCTGCATGGCAACCTCACTCACTTTTAATCACACCCGTGGCTGGCGCCCACACCGTTATCGGGTGTTCCCGTCGTTCCTTGGAAATTGCCTTTTTGATTTCCCAGGGGATGTTGAAAAATTCGACCTTCACCGAGTCCGACGGTTGGAAAACAAAGCGCAGCGTATTCGACCGGGAGCCAGCGCGGGTGCGAATCACGGCATCGACCTCCACGGTGGTCGTCCTGTCCGCCTCCGTTTCCCCATTGAAAATCTTTCCGGCCTTCCGTATGGCAACAACCTCGTTGCGAAACCCGCCGGGTTTGAAGAGCGGCGAGCCGCGCATGTCCCTCGCTCCGAAAGTGAAATTCTGCCCGTTTGCGAATCGGAAACGGAACTCCCGGATGTCAAAGCGCTGGTGCTGGCCCTCGAGCCCGAAGGCGGTAATTTCCAGGCGGTAGGGACCGCTCAGGCTCACCGCACCGGCACCCACCACCATGGCGGAAACCGCCAGAGCCGGTCCCTTCCCCGGCCCTTCCGCAACCAGCGCGCCTTCGAAGGCCGTGCCATCCTGCACAATGCGAACGGGGGCGTAGCCACTTTCAGAAGTTCGCATGACCATACATGAGGACATTGCGAGAGCCAGCGGGATGGGAAGGAACCGCGAAACAAAACGGAGATTTTCAACCCCATCAAGAAGACATCTCAAGCCAAAATTGCGGGTGCGTTTGGGGTTCATTGCGGATTCGTGGTGTGGACCAGCAGACCGGCCCGTGCGTTCTGCGGTCGGGAATTTTGGGGAATCCATAAGTTTTGTCAGGATGTCTGCGTTGATTACCCACCATTCCGCTTCCTTCATTGCGGTTTCCTACTGCGTCTCGACCGTCGTCACAACCACGCCAAGACTTCATACCTTTGAACTGACGCTGTCAAGGCGAGGGGGATGTGATACCACGTCTCCCGACCCATATTGATGTCCACGGCTTTTGCAGCGTGACGGATATTTTCCGGATTGGCACTCCCGACAACGGGCACAATGCCATCGGGGTGATCTGTTTTTCGAGGCACTGGTCGAGGGTGCCATCGGTGAATACCCGGGAAATTCCGTGCGGGTCTGCCAGGAAATCCGGACGGTGCAACATGAGCAAGTCGATGCTCTCGAAAAAGAACCCATGTGTCGTTTTTATCCTCCGGGCTGTTCCGGCGCGCAATATTGGGGGTGACTTGCAATTCTTGGAGCGCCTTGTCGAGGCGGGCTTTGTCTGAGCGTTCCATCAACCCAAGTTCTCTGCGCAACTCACGCGAAGTGAGCGGGTCCAACCTTTTGGTCACATCCCCACTGACATGCGTGCATCGGATTTGTTGTTGCGGCGGATTTG
>JBBECL010000298.1:2329-13988 GCA_040881805.1 Terrimicrobiaceae bacterium
TTGCGGCGGATTTGTTTGCCCCCGATCTTGGGGCGCGGTAAGATATTTCTTTTATGCGCCCGTAGCTCAGGGGACTAGAGCAGCTGCCTTCTAAGCAGCGGGTCGCTGGTTCGAATCCAGCCGGGCGCGCCACTTGAAATTCGACAAACTCCCCCTTGCAACGAGTGGAGGACGGGCTGAGGTGAATGGCTGTAAAATCATGGTGTTTCCTGAGACGCCTTGACGAAGCGCGGCGGGTTGGTATGGCCACTTCCTTCGGCTTTTGCAATGATCGGAGAGGCACCCCTTCATGGGGGGCTTATGCCTCCATCCTTGCCAAGAGGGGTGGGCGGGTTTATTAAGGAGGTTAATAATTTTATGCTGCTTTCGCGTCGCACCAAGAGGGTGATTTTGGGATTTTCGGCCATTCTGATTTTTGTGGTGTTTGTTGTGGTGGCGGCGGGGCGCTACATGAGCGGGGTTTCCGAGCGTCAGCGTTTTGAGCAGGAACGCGCGGAGTTGAAACCGCCGGAGCCCTTGGCGGTGGAGATTGTGGAAAAGCCGTTGGTGCGGGTGAAGCGTTATGCGGCGGATTTGGTGCCATGGAAGCAGGCCGCCGTCCCCTCCGAGGTGGCGGGCCGGGTGATTGAGACGGCGGTTGAAGCAGGTCAGGTGGTTTCCAAAGGGGACACGCTGATGAAGGTTGAGGATCGGCGGGCAAAAATCACGTTGGAGCTCACCCAGGCCAGGCACGAAGAGGCCATGCGGTTGCTGGGGGAGGCCGAACGGCTGCAAAAGTCGAGCGTGGTGTCCCAGACGCAATATGAGTCCGTTCTTTCCTCGGCAAAAGTCACCAAGGCGCAACTCGATGAAGCAAAGGACGCCTGGGAGCGACACACCGTGAAAGCGCCCTTTGATGGGGTGGTGAACCAACGCCTCGTCGATCAAGGCGATGCGGTGAATATCAATCAGGCCGTGGTGGAGTTGGTGGATGTGGAGCGGTTGCGGGTCAAATTCATGGTGGCGGGAAATGACCTTTCGGCGTTCTCACCGGGCCGTGAGGTGGAGGTCCGGCTTCTCTCCGGGGGACGTCAGAATGTGGCGGCGAAGGTGGATTATGTGAGCCGGTCGGCTGACCCGGCGACCAAAATGTTCCAAGTGGAAGCCGTGGTGGACAACGCCGGAGGGGGCATGGCGGGAGGCCTGCAGGGGGTGGTGGAGGTGGAAGTTGAAAGCTTCCCGAACGGGCCGGTGGCCCCGGCGGCGGCGGTGCGGTTTTCCGGGCGGGATGCGGAAGTGTTGGTTGACGCGGGAGCTGCCGAGCCGGTTTCCAAAAGGATCACCGTGGGGCCGGAAATCGATGGCCTGTATCCCGTGCTTGAGGGCCTGAAAGCGGGGGACCGGATTTTTATTCGATGAATCTTCCCCGCTGGAGTGTTGAAAACCGGGTTGCGGTCAACCTGCTCACGATTGTGCTTTTGGTGGCGGGATTTCTTGCGGCGACGAGCCGGCTGAAGCTGGATCTTTTTCCCGATGTCTCCACGAATTTTATCCAGGTCACGACACTGGACCCCACCACCAGCGCGGCCGAGGAGATCGAGCGCACGATCACGGTGCCGATTGAGGAAGAACTGGCGGGAGTTCGTGGCGTCAAAAAAATCCGCTCGGTCTCGGAAGATAATTTCTCCAATATTTTCATCGAACTGGACGCCTCGGTCACCGACCTTGACCCGCCGCTCAATGAAGTGCGTCAGGCCGTCGACAAAGCCAGAGCCCGGCTGCCGGCCACCATTGAACCCCCGATCATTGAAGAGTTTGATATCCCGCTGCCTCTGATCACCTTCACGGTGTCTTACCCCCCGGGTTATGATCCCATGGAGTTGCGCGAGGAACTGGATCGAATCAAGCGGCGGCTTCGGATTATTCCCGGCGTTTCCAACGTGTTGGCGGATGGGTTGGACCGGCGGGAGGTTTGGGTCGAAGTGGATCCCTACAAATTGGAATTGGCCAAGGTGTCATTGGATCAGGTCACGGAGGCGATTCGTCGCAAAAATTTGAACGCCGTCGGCGGGCGTTTGGACGGGGAAGGCGGCCAGCGGTTGGTGCGGTTGATCGGGGAAATTCGATCGCCGGAAGAACTGGCCGAGGTGCCGGTGCAGACTTCGGATGGTCAGATGATTCTTCTGAGGGATGTGGCGACTTTTCGGGACACCAGCGAAGAACCCCGAACCCTCGGACGGGCCGACATGCGGCCGGCGATCACGTTCACGATTGTGAAAAAGAAGGGCGCCGATGCGCTCCTGACTGTTGGTCAGTGTCGGCGGATCTTTGCAGAGGAAGTGAAACTGCTTCCCCCCGGAATCGAAACGCGCGTGCTGAGTGATTCGACCCGATTCATCAAAGTGCGTATCAACACGGTGGCACAAAACGGTTTCCAAGCCCTGCTATTGGTGACCGTCCTCCTCATTTTGATGCTGAACTGGCGCTTGGCCATTCTGGTGGCACTGGGCATCCCGGTCTCTTTTGCCGGCGCACTTCTCGTTCTCTACATCGGCGGCTACACGATCAACCTCCTCTCGCTCTTTGCGATGATCATGGCGTTGGGAATGGTTGTGGATGATGCGATTGTGATGGCAGAGAATTGCTACAGGCACCTTCAAGCCGGGCT
This sequence comes from Terrimicrobiaceae bacterium, assembly GCA_040881805.1. Lineage (GTDB taxonomy): Bacteria > Verrucomicrobiota > Verrucomicrobiia > Chthoniobacterales > Terrimicrobiaceae > JAJTZA01. Next base: position 4,977 of record JBBECL010000298.1, read on the forward strand.
CTCACCGAAAGAGGCCGCCATCCGTGGTTCGCAGGAAGTGATCTGGCCGGTTGTGGGCAGCGTAAGCACCACCGTCGCCGCCTTTTTGCCGCTGATCTGGGCGGAGGGCATTATCGGCAAATTTTTGATGATCGTCCCGATCGTGGTCATTTCCGCCTTGGTGTTCTCGCTCATCCAAGCGTTCCTGGTTCTGCCAAGTCACTTTGCCGACTTCGTGAAACGCGGCAAAACCGCCAAAGAACTCCGTGAACTGCCTGCAGCCAGGGGCCTCGCCAAAATCCCGCGGGCGATCGCTGTCACGTATCGCGACATGCGCGATGTCATCGACACCGGTCTCGCGGCCCTGATCTCGATTTACCGTCATCTCCTGACTCTGGCCCTGCGGTTTCGGTATGTGTCGGTCGGCATCTTTTTGGCGATGCTGATAGGAGTTTTTGGGATGGTGGCGGTGGGGCTTGTGCCATTTAAACTCTTCGCCACGGACTTTGCGGACACGATTTTTGTGAAAGCCGAACTCCCCTCGGATTTCAGTTTGGACCAAACCGGGGATGCGGTGGCACGTTTGGAAAAACGCATTGCGGAGGTCTTGCCCAAAGATGATTTATTGGCCTTGGTGACACGCGTGGGGGCCCGCTTTGACCCGACGAATCAGTTCCTCGAATATGGGACGAACCTGGCGCTGGTGACCGTGGATATTGATGAAGAAAATCCGGCATGCCGAAAACCTTCGGAGATTGCGCGCACGTTACGGCGGATCCTTTCCGAGTTTCCAGAATTTGTGAGCCTCACCGTTCAAGTCAAAGAGGGAGGACCTCCCGTGGGACGCGCTGTGAATGTGGAGCTGAGCGGACCGGATTTTGCGGAACTCCTGGCGGTGGCCGACCGGTTTGAGGCCAGGTTGGAAAACGTGGCGGGTGTTTACAATGTGGACAATGATTTTCCACGTGGAAAAACCGAATTTCGTGTCCGAGTTGACGAAACCCGTGCCGCTCAAGCCGGGTTGGATGCGACGACGGTGGCTCGGGCCTTGCAGGGTGGATTTTTTGGGTTGGAAGCGGATCGCATGCGGTGGGGAAACGAGGAAGTGATCCTGCGCGTGAAAGCCGCCGAGCGTTATCGTCAGGATCCCGAATTTCTCATGGGCTTGAGGCTCATCAACCGCGAGGGAAGGCCGGTGGACCTTTCCTCCATTGCCACGGTGGAAAGCACGACCGGAATCTCCCGCGTGAAACGCACGAATCAGGAACGTGTGCTCACGGTTTCGGGGGATGTCGAAAGTCAGATCACCACCTCCGCCGGGGTGAACAAACAAATTACTGATTGGATCCCTGAGATTTTGAAAGATTACCCCGATGTCAAAGCCACTCTGACCGGGGAGAGTGAGGATTCGGACCGGAGTGTCGCCAGTATGCAATTTTCGGCCATTGTGGCCATACTTCTCATCTATGCGCTGTTGGCTGTGATCTCAAATTCCTTCCTGCAGCCTTTGGTGATCATGTCGGTAATCCCCTTTGGAATTGTCGGCGTGATCCTGGGATTGTTGCTCATGGGCGAGCCGATGGGACTGATGTCCATTATGGGAACGGTCGCGCTGGCCGGCATTGTGGTGAACAACTCGGTGGTCTTTGTAGATTTTATCAATCAATACCGTCATCAAGTGGTGGGCACCCCCGGCTCACAAAGCCGCAGTCAACCCCTCCTGCTGCCCCCGATGGTCCGCTGGCGGTCGATCCTCCAAAGTGCCAGCACACGTTTTCGTCCGGTGTTCTTGACCTCGGCAACCACCGTCGTCGGCCTGGCAAGTATCGCATTTTTCAGCTCGGGCCAGGAAAAATTTCTCGCCCCGATGGCCCAGGCGATTGTTTTTGGCTTGGTCTTTGCAACACTCATCACTCTCATCCTGATCCCTTGCCTTTACTCGGTGCTGGATGATCTCCACCGCGTGGTGGCCAGGTTTCAACCCCACCCCCCTCCGCGCAGAGAGTGATCTACGGCAGCATGGGTGTGATTAAAATTTTTGGCTCATCAGAAGGAACTGCGCACGATCAGGACCGGGGCGATTCGCTCAAAAAAACCGGCACCGGACTCGTCACCACTGGCGACTTTCCGCATCCAACCAATTGTGGATTCCGCGATGCGTTCCATGTCCTGCTGAATCGTGGCCATGGGCGAGCACTTCCGGCCGATTTCTTGTTCGTCCGGGCGAAGAGATGGACATGACGAATCTTTTGAGGCCCCACCCCCATCCAAGCCAACCGTCAACCCAACATAATCACCCTTTTTGTTCCCGTCGGTATTCCGAGGGATTCAGTCCGGTGATTTTTTTGAAGAGTCGGGAGAAATAGTAGGGGTCCGGGTATCCGCAGTGGTTGGCGATTTCTTTGATGCTTGATGACGTCGCATCCAGGAGTTGGCAGGCGGTCTGCATTCGCAGACGGAGATGGTATTGCACCGGGGAGATCCCGGTCCGGGCCCGAAACAAGGCTGAGAAGCGGGAAGGAGAGAGGTTCATGCTTCGGGCAAATTCTTGAAGCGAAAAGAGACGGTCGGGATTGTCCTGCATGAGGCGGATGACACGGCTGAGGTCGTGGGAGTCCTTCAGTTGGCGCGAGCCTCCGCCGTGGCCCAGAAAAAAACAGCACCCAATCATCGCGCGAAGGTAGTGGGAGACGGCGAGAGTCGAGCGCAGGGTCTGCCCCTGCTCCAAAATTCTCAGGCTTTTGCGGAACATCCCGACAATTTCGCGCAGAGCATCGTCCGGTGGGCGCACTTTGTAAGTGCCAGACCGGAGCTGGGCAAAAAGAGGGGGGACCATCGTGCCACTGAAGTGAACCCAATAAATCGACCATGGCCGGATCAGATCCGCCGCATAAGCGTGCGCCGTGCCAGGTGGCAAAAACAACACCTCACCCGAGTCCAGTGATTCCGAGACTCCCCCGGCCTCATAAATGCCCCGGCCTGAGTGGCAAAAAATGAGGATTGCCTCCGGTGCTCCTTGCGGACGGTGAACTGAATGATGACGGGCCGCGGGAAACATGCCCCAATGCACGGCCTGCAGTCCCACAGCCATGGGATGCCTTGCGAGATTGTCTTTGAGATCCCGTGGCGAAAAAAAGATGCGCTCCCGCCGGAATCCTTCGCGTTTTTCAAACGAGGATGCAGTAAGAATGTCCATTGTTTTAACAAGATCACCCATTGTGTGCGGACGCAATCCGAATCATAATTTCCCCATGATTTCAAACGCCCCTCCTTCGGAAAGTCTCCCTCACACCGTTGACCTCGACGAGATGAAAGCCTCCTTTCAACAGCACGGATACGCCGTGGCACGGGGCCTTTTTGCTGGCGAAGAGGTGGCAGAGATCAAAGCGGCCTTTGAAACTCTCGCCGAGGCCGGGCCGATTCCCGGGCATTTTGATCCGACACCCGACGCCGACCCCTCCGATCCCCTCCAAAGGTATCCGAGGGTGCATCATCCCCACCGCATTGATTCCGTCGCTCGCAAGCATCTTGTGCATCCGGGGGTGATCGAATGCCTGCGTCATCTGATGGGGCAGGATGTTCTCGCCGCCCAGAGCATGTATTATTACAAGCCGCCCGGAGCCCGCGGGCAGGCCATGCATCAGGACAATTTCTATCTGATGGTCGAGCCACAGACCTGCGTGGCGGCCTGGACGGCGATCGATGACGCGGACCCGGAAAATGGCGGAATGTATCTCGTGGCCGACACGGCTGGCGAGGAGATCGTTTGCCCGGGTGAGGCCGACCCCACGGTGTCCTTCACGACACATTTGGTGGCGCTTCCCCCCGGGAAAAAAGCCCGTGCGTGCGTGATGAAGGCCGGAGACACGCTGTTTTTCAATGGGAATTCGATCCACGGGTCCGGGCCAAACCGTTCCAAGGATCGCTTCCGACGGTCATTTATCTGCCATTATGTCCCGGCAGCCACCCAGCGGATCAGCAAATTCTACCTGCCGCTTCTGGGCCCGGATGGTGAAGACCTCTGGATCGATTCCAACACAAGCGGGGGGGCGTGTGGATCTCAGTGGGAAAATGACAAGGTCGTCTGGGAAGGCGCGGTTCACTGATCCGGCCTCTGCCAAACTTTGTATTAAGACAAAATCAGACCCGCCCGATTCATCAAAAATGAATTTTTGGGTAGGACAGCGGTTGGCCTGGTGGTTCTGCGATCCTTCGGGCTTATTCATAGTAACCTCGCAGAAATCGCCTTCATCCCCGACCAGTCAGGCTCCATGGCAACCGTCACGGAAGAGGCCATCACCGGGTTCAATGAATTCCTCACCGCCCAGCAGAAGACCGAGGGCCAGGGCCCGCCTCACCCGCGCCTCTGGGAGCCATTGTGCCATTGGGATCCGCACAACTTCTTTCTTCCTTTCTTCCTTGATAAGAACACCCCTCGAGCCTAGAGTTTATCATCTGTCGGGCCGTGGCTCAGCTTGGTAGAGCGCCTCGTTCGGGACGAGGAGGCCGCGGGTTCAAATCCCGCCGGCCCGACCAATTTCCCACCGGCAGGGTTCGAACGCCGTTCGACCGCCAGCGCGATAGCACTTCCAACTGCACAACGTCAATTGACCCTCTCAGGGTAGGGCGCGTCAGTCCTCTGACCGCCGACGAATTCTGATTGATGTGACGCAGCAGATCCGCCCGCGGTTTTCCCATCGCTATCGGAGATCACGGTCCACCCCGGAAAACGCAAGCCCTTGAAATTGGCATTTATCCCACCAAAGTAGTGGAACAGATTTCGTTGGCGGTATCTCCCAAGGCAAGCGTGGCAATGTCTTCCAATTCCGCGCGGCTGGCAACGCGGGCCAGGCGTTCGCGCAGGCGGGGGCCTCCCGGCATTCCCCGCGTGTAGGCCATCAGTCGCGCGCGCATGGATTTTAGGGCGGAGAGTTCATCGCCGCGCCAGGCCACTTCTTCTTGGCAATGACGGAGGATGAGTTTCCACCGATCTTCCGGGGAAGGTTGTAGAAAGGGGACTCCGGCCACGGCCGCCCGGATTTCTGAAAAGATCCACGGGTTGGCCATGGCGGCACGTCCGATCATCAATCCCGCCACGCCACAGTTGTGGAAGCGGCTGATGGCGTCCTCTCCCGTGCGGATGTCGCCATTTCCGATGACGGGGACCGAAACAGCTGCTGCGACGTCCGCGATCACATCCCAATTCGCCAAGCCCGTGTATCCTTGAGCTTTGGTGCGGCCATGGACGGCGATGCGGGTGATACCCTCGTCGGCAAGAATGGATGCCGTTTGGGTGGCATTGATGGATTGGTCGTCCCAGCCGATGCGGATCTTGGCGGTGACAGGAACCGGCCCGGCGGCCTTCACCACGGCAGATGCCACACGGGCAAGCAGCGGGCAATCCCGCAGAAGGGACGATCCCCCATTTTTGGAAACCACCTTGTTGACCGGACACCCGAAGTTCAGGTCCAAAAAATCCGGTTGAACCCAATCAATGAGGACCCGCGCCGCCTCGGCCAAGCGCTCGGGGTTTCCACCAAAAAGTTGAATCCACAAGGGGCGTTCCGATTCGTGGAACTCGATGTAAAACTTTGTCCGGGGATTTTTGTGCATGATCCCCTCTGCGGAAACAAACTCACTGGTCAGAACATCCGCTCCCATTTCGCGGCAAATGCGCCGAAAGACCGTATTCGTGACGCCGGCCATCGGAGCCAGGAACAACGGAGGGCAGGGAATCCCTCCCGCACCATCGGCGGAGTTCATGCCGGCAAACTGCCCGCAAGGAGTTCGGACACCTCGCGCTGAACCTCCGGAATTTGGTCAAGCGACAGGGCCGGATTGCAAACCACAAACGTCTCCCCCGTGGCGGCATGATTGTAAACCAACAAATCCGGCTCGGTGGATTCCACCGGAACAAGGACCTTCTTGCGCTCCAACATCAGGGCCAAAATGTAAGCCGCATTGGCTGTGGCGGGACTTCCTTCAGCCAACAAACTTCGCAGCAGGCTCTCGGCATCATCTTTCTTTAATGCCTCTGGCGGAGGAGGTGTAGGGGGCTCATACTTCGAACGCCAGAACGAAAACGGCTGGATGTTTTCATTGCGCTCGGCCCAGGCCGCCTCCGACAAATCCTCCCGCCGGAACCCCTCCGCCTCACGGAAAAGCAGCGTGAAAAAAAAGTCCCCCTCCGCAAATTCCTGCCCGGTCTTCGAGCATTGGTGCGCACGTGACTTGATATCCCAATCGTTTTGCATGACGGAAAAAGTAACGTCACCGGGCCGATTACGCCACCTCATTTCGTAGAGGAACTCGGAACGAGTTTCTGCCACGATTGGTTGATGAGGAGATTTGCATCCCTCGCAAAGGGGCCTTGACTCTTCCCGTCTGCCCCAAACATAATCCCGCCATCCAAATGGACCTTCTTTTTTGCCCGCGACAGACCAAGGCGGGGGAAACCCGAGTCGCTCTCACGCCCGAGTCCGCCCAGAAATTTCGTGAGGCGGGATTTTCCTGTGTCCTGCAGACCGGCGCGGGCTTGCCTTCCGGGTTTGCCGATGAAGATTACCGCAAAGCCGGGTGCGAGGTGGTGGAAGACCGCTCCAGGGCCCTGGCCTCGGCAAAGCTGATTGTGGGTGTTCATCCCCTTGATGAGGAGGATTATTCAAGCCTGCAGCCGGGGACGTTTATGGTGGGATTTTTGGATCCTTACCGCAACCCGGAGAAGGTCATCGGCCTGGGCCGAACGGGTGCCACCACGGCCAGCCTGGAGTTGCTGCCACGCACCACGTTTGCGCAAAAAATGGATGCCCTGAGTTCGCAGGCCAGTCTGGCTGGATATGCGGCGGTTTTGCTTGCGGCGATGCGGTTGGACAAGGTGTTGCCCATGATGATGACCCCGGCTGGCACGCTGCAACCCTGCCGATTTTTGATTGTGGGTGTCGGGGTGGCCGGACTCCAGGCCATTGCGACCGCCAAGCGCCTCGGAGCCCGTGTCACCGCCTTTGATACCCGACCGACCGTCGAGGAACAGGTCAAATCCCTCGGGGCAAGGTTTCTGAAAATCGACATCGGGGAAACCGGTCAGACCGAGCAGGGTTACGCCAAAGAGCTGACGCCCGAGCAAAAGGAAAGGCAACAAATTGGCATGACCAAGGCGTGCACCGAGTCGGATGCCATTATCACCACGGCCCAAGTTTTTGGACGGCCGGCACCAAAAATATTGACTGCCCAAATGCTTGCCGGGATGAGGCCGGGGAGTGTCGTGATTGACATGGCTGTTTCGACGGGTGGGAATGTTGAGGGCTCTGAGGCGGACGAGGAAGTTGTTCAGAACGGGGTTCGTCTCATTGGAGCCAGCAACCTCCCGACCACGCTGCCACAACACGCCAGCCAGGCCCTGGCCAACAACATTTTTAACTATGTCTCCCATGTCTGGAAGCCGGGGACCGGCCTGGATCTGGAAAACCCGGATGGCATCGCCAAAGCAACGGTGGTGACAGCCGGCTGCCAGGTTGTCCATGACCACGTGGCCGAGACTTACAAACAACGTTTCTCCAAACCCGTCTAATCCCATGCTCCTCCTTTTTGTTTTTGTCCTCTCTGTTTTTCTTGGGTTCGAACTGATCAACAAGGTTCCCTCCCAATTGCACACCCCGCTCATGTCGGGATCCAACGCGATCTCGGGCATCACGATTGTGGGAGCGCTTGTGGCTGCCGGCCACACCGGGAACAGCGGACTGGCAACAGCCCTCGGAGTCTTTGCCATCGTCCTGGCCACCGTGAATGTGGTTGGAGGGTACCTGGTCACGGACCGCATGCTGCGTATGTTCAAATCCAAAAAGAGCCCTCAAAAATGACCGATTTCCTGAACTTGGGTTATATCGTATCGGCCATGCTTTTTGTCATCGGCCTCAAGCTGCTAAGTTCGCAACAGTCTGCGCGCCGTGGGAATGCGCTTTCTGCTGTTGGCATGTTATTGGCGGTGGCGGTAACGCTCCTCCAGCGGGGTCTGGAGTTCCACTGGATTGTGACCGGCTTGGTGATAGGTGCGGCCGTGGGTGCCCTCATGGCGCTCCGTGTGAAAATGACGTCCATGCCCGAGATGGTGGCGCTTTTTAATGGGTTTGGAGGACTTGCCAGCCTTTTTGTGGCGTGGGCGGAGTATGATTTTCGTCCCGCCATGCCGGCCACCAGCGCCGCGCCGACGATGCTGGCCATCCTCATCGGGGGGATCACCTTCACAGGAAGCTTTGTGGCTTTTTCCAAACTCGCCGAGTGGGTTCCCGGAAAACCGGTTTTATTCAAGGGCCAACTCGCGCTGAACGCAGGCCTGCTGCTCTTGGCCGTGGTGGCTGGCGTGTTGTTCACGCTCTCCCCTGCCACTTCGGGTGTCTGGCTTGGCGTGGCCATTGTATTGGGGCTGGTACTTGGGATTCTCTTGGTGATTCCCATCGGCGGGGCGGACATGCCGGTTGTCATTTCCCTCTTGAACAGTTATTCGGGCATCGCGGCGTGTGCGGCGGGCTTCATCATTTCGAACACCGTCCTCATCGTGTCCGGGGCATTGGTTGGGGCCAGCGGAATCATCCTCACCCAAATCATGTGCAAAGCCATGAACCGCTCGCTTTCGAACGTGCTGTTCGGCGGGGTGGGTGCCGGCGTGGGAGGCTCGGGCGACACCCTCCAAGGCGAACCCAAACCCATCTCCAGCGAGGACACCTATTATCTGCTGGAATCCGCCCGCTCGGTCATCATTGTCCCCGGCTATGGCATGGCTGTTGCCCAGGCCCAACACGTCGTCAAAGAACTCGCCGAAATCCTGGAAAACAACGGAGCCGACGTGCGGTTTGCAATTCACGCCGTCGCCGGACGGATGCCCGGCCACATGAACGTCCTGCTTGCCGAGGCCGACGTGCCCTACGAACAACTCGCGGAAACCGCCGACGTGAATCCGTTGATGGCTTCCGTGGACGTGGCGTTGGTGATCGGGGCCAATGATGTCGTCAATCCCGCCGCCCGCGAAGACACCTCCAG
>JBBECL010000299.1:0-11282 GCA_040881805.1 Terrimicrobiaceae bacterium
TTGCTGAAATATGTGCTTGGCACATCGGAAGTAAATATTGAGACCCTCTGTGCAAGCATTTCGGGGTTTCTGATGATTGGTCTGCTGTGGACCCTGTTTTACACTCTGCTCGGCCGCTTTGATCCCGCAGCGTTTCAGTTTTCCCAACCCGGTCAGACGATGGACGGTTTTGATGCCTTTTATTTCAGCTTTGTCACGCTGAGCACGATCGGGTTCGGTGACATCACCCCGGTTTCCCGAATGGCAAGAATGCTGGCTGTGATGGAGGCCATCACGGGCATGTTTTACGTGGCCGTTCTGGTGGCCCGTTTGGTTTCGATTCACTCGGCCAAGGCGTTGCAAAACACCAAGTCGCCATGATCCCCACGGGAGGAGAATCATTTCTTGCGCATGCACAACCTCCTGGCTTGCACAAATCGGATAGTGTGGGAGCCGGTATCCAGCCACGTTTATGCCATAGAATCTCACAACCAATGCGACCTGGCTTCACTGCGGACAGGAAGGTTTGTCCGATCCCGGCAAGTGATCAGAGGAACATGCCCTTGAAAACAATCAACAAACCTATCGTATCAGCGCTCGCAGTCTTTTGTGTCATTGCGCAGGCCACGGCAGGCGACACTCCGCCTCCGCCGCAAAAGGAGAAACCGAAGTATTCCTTCCTCACCCCGGTGGGCGATTTTATTCGGGATGACATTCTCGATCCTGTGGAGCCTTTTCAACTTGTCCCCGGCAAGGATCCCAACGGATGGGGCTTTGTCATTGAGCCCTACCTCTGGGCGATGGGGCTTTCGGGGGATGTGGGTGCCAAGGGCCTGCCCCCGGCTTCCCTCGCTTTCAGCAGTCGCCGGGTGATCCAGAATCTGGATTTGGGGATTTTTGCGCGTGGGGAAATCCGCAAAGGGCGATGGGGAGTGCTCGCGGATGGCTATTATGCGGCCCTTTCGGGTTCCGCCAGTCTTGACAACCGCATCTACGAAAACGCCAGCCTCAACCTTCAACAATCGGTTGTTTCCCTGGCCCTGGCTTATCGCGTGATTGATGATCGCCGGGGCTTTCTCGATATCTACGGCGGAGCCCGCTACAATTATCTCGGCCTTCAATTGGAAGCATCACTCAATGAATCCCGGATCACCACCATCGCCAACAATGTGACGGATGCCATTGGCACGCGGATTCAGGGTGCGGTCGATGCGGCGATTGCCCAAGCCGTTGACGCCGCCAAATCCCGCGTCGCGGAGAGGGTGGACTCTGTTTCGATTCAAAGGAACCTGCGGCTGTCTCTGGAGCGAAATGTGGACCTTCGTGATTTGATCCGGGCAGGCCTCATCCGCAACGATCTCACCGGTGGAGGTGTGCGGGAGGCTCTCAGGCAATACATCGCGGCGCGCGCCGAGGCCAAGGTGGCTGCGGCGGCGGGGCGGGCCAGTGCCAGACTTGAGGCCGCTGCTTCTTCGGCCAAACGCAGGCTCAGCAAGGCCCTCGCCCGGCGTATCACCGACTCAACCCCCACCTACACCAGCGGGGACCAATGGTGGATCGACCCCATCATCGGCCTGCGCGGGCAAATTCATTTCACCCGCTGGCTCTATCTGGCAGCCCAAGCCGATGTGGGCGGCTTTTCCGCAGGCTCCCGGATCGCATGGAATGTCCAATCCACCATCGGCATCAATTTCACCCGAAATATCTTTGCCGAACTCGGCTACCGCTATTTTTATGTGGATTACGAAAATGACGGATTTGTTTACAACATGAACTCCTATGGGGTGTTCTCGTCCATCGGGTTCAAGTTTTAGCGACCTTTGTATTGAGTTTTCCATCGGATCGGGTGTTTCCTAGGAATCCCTATCATGATTAATCACCAACATTCCCAAGCGGCTTGCCTCCCGCTCATGTTTTTTCTAGCCTGCTCCTGCGTTGTGGCCGCAGACGATGGCATGGTGCGAATCCCGGCCGGTGAGTTCACCATGGGCAGCGAGGCCGGGTATGCCTTGCCGAATGAAGCCCCCTCCCGACGGGTGAAGATCTCGGAATTTCTGATCGACAAAAATCCTGTGACCAATGACGACTTCGCAAAGTTTGTTGAGGCCACCGGCTACGTGACCGTGGCGGAGCGCCCCGTGGACTGGGAGGAAATGAAGAAGCAGGTGCCTCCCGGAACGCCCAAACCGCCAGAGGAGACCCTGCGACCGGGATCTCTGGTTTTCCGCCCCACGGAAGGCCCTGTGCCCCTCAATAATATGGGCTACTGGTGGGCGTGGACCACTGGCGCCAACTGGCGCCATCCCGAAGGTCCCGGAAGTGACCTTGAGGGACGGGGCCAACATCCGGTTGTCCAGGTCGCGTGGGAAGATGCCGTGGCCTATGCCAAATGGGCAGGCAAACGCCTGCCAACGGAAGCCGAGTGGGAATACGCCGCCCGGGGAGGCCTCGAGGACAAACGCTACGCCTGGGGCGACGAAGAAATGAGGGATGGCAAACACCACGTCAACCGATGGTCCGGCAAGTTTCCTTATCTTAACGATAAGGCGGATGGCTTTGCAGGCACGTCGCCCGTGGAATCGTTCCCACCAAATGGTTATGGCCTGTATGACATGGGCGGAAATGTCTGGAATTGGTGCTCGGACATTTACCATGCCTCCAGCCATTCCGAACAGAGCAAACCCGGCACGGTCTGCAGCGACCCCCAAGGGCCCACAAGCGCTCAAGAAAGCCGCCCCCTAAGAGGAGACCCCTCACCTCCAGATGTCCCCGGAGCTCTTCGCCGGGTCACGAAAGGCGGCAGCTTCCTCTGCTCACCCTCCTATTGCGAAAGCTATCGACCGTCAGCCCGGCGGGGAACCCCACCAGACACCGGCTCCAGCCATGTCGGCTTCCGCTGCGTCAAATCACCGGAGCCCGGTCAGAACCCCTGAAAGTCGCGCCCCGGTTTCTCAAAAGAATCGCGCGCGTCGAAAAAGATACAGCCCGCCGCAGCGAAGCTACGACGGGCTGTTGTTCCCCCCAGAACAATCTTTCAATGGGGTAATCTTGCCACGATGATGGAAAAGCGCAAGGAATTTTTTGAAGAAAAACTAATAGTTTCCTTAAGTGGCTCATGATGAGCAGCATAAAAACCAAAAATATTTTTGTTTTTCTTTGGAAACGATCAAAAATCCAGGGAAAGGCCTCAAATCCTTTTTGAAAAGCAGGGTTTTTCTGTGATTCGTTGGAATCAGGCGGCTTCCAGGCGGACGGCCCGGGTTTTATCCAACTTGAGCACCCCGGCTGCACCTGCGGGAATCATTGTTTTGGGATCGGAGATTTTTTCGCCTCTCCACTGGATGCTGCCCCCCTCCACGAGCCGGCGGGCCTCGCCCCGGGACTTGGCGATTCCAAAACTTGCGGCATAAGCGGCCACGACCAAGCTCACAATATCCCGCGAGGAGTCGCCTGACGGAAAGGCCGGCAGTTCGACATGTTCCAGGTCGCCTTTGGAAAAACGGGTTTCAAATTCCGCACGGGCCAGGGCGGCCGCGGCATCCCCATGGAAGCGTGCGGCAATCTTGCCAGCCAGGGCCTTCTTGGCCTCCATGGGGTGGAGGTCCTTGGAAAGAGTTTCTCCCAGCAAAAGCCGATAGTATTTTGCCATCAGGTCATCGCTGATACTCATGAGCTTTCCAAACATGTCTCCGGCACTCTCATTGAGCGCGACATAATTCCCGAGGCTCTTGCTCATTTTTTGTTTTCCGTCCAATCCCTCCAGGATGGGCATCGTGATCACTACCTGCTGTGGCTGGCCTTCCTCGCGCTGGAGGTCCCGACCCACCAGGTTGTTGAAGAGTTGGTCGGTACCACCCAGCTCAACATCCGACCGGACCTTCACAGAATCCCAACCCTGCATGATGGGGTATTGGATTTCGTGCGCTCGCACAGGCTGACCGGAATCAATGCGCTGACGGAAATCCTCCCGCTGCAACATTTGCTGGAGTGTCACACGGCTATTGAGGCGGATGACCTCCTCGAAACTCATGGCCTCGAACCACTCTCCATTAAAAACAATTCGCACGCGGTCCCGGCTGAGAATTTTGAAGGCCTGCTCTTGAAAGCTCTTGGCATTCTCAAGGACCTGCTTGTGGGTCAGTTGGGGACGGGTGGCAGAGCGACCGCTCGGGTCGCCGATCATCGCGGTGAAATCGCCGATGATGAGGATCGCCTCATGGCCGGCATCCTGGAATTGGCGCAATTTGGAGAGCACGATCCCATGACCCAAATGAATATCCGGCGCCGTGGGGTCCACGCCCAGCTTGACTCTCAGTGGCCGCCCCTCGGCCAGCTTTTTTCGCAGGTCGTCGCGGCTGATCACGGTCTCGGCCCCCTCGCAAAGCTTCTCGACGGCATCCAGGGGGTTCACGGCGTCCAAGGTATCAGGCATGGGGGGACTCTTCTTATTTCTTGTTGAGGATTTCACGAATGTCCTCGATGGACATTTCTTTCCTGGTCTGTTCCCCGAAAACATCCATGGCCCCTTGAGCCCCGGCCTTGATGACGTGTTCCTTGGTTTTCACCGGTTCCTCCCGAAGATTCGCCGAACGGTCCGCATCAAAAGCGGGACGAGTGCCCGCAAGATCCTTGGTGTCAAATTGCCGCTGCAGGTTGGGAATCACAAAATCCGTGGTGGTGTTTGCCGGTTTGATATCCACAACCTTGCCGCCCAACCATGGATTTTTAATACCGAAAAATGATCGCGTCATGGTGTAGGACCCGGTTTGAAAACTCCCATCCACACCCGCGGACCGATCAAACCCGCCGGCTTTTCCAAGATTCATTTTGCCTGCCCCCTCAAAGGGTTTTCCCTGCATCGAGCTCTGCTTCTCCATGTCCGGCATCCCCGTCGTGCGGTCCAGAAGCCTCGTTCCTGCCTCTTGGGCACCCACTGCCGGGGCCAAAACCACAAGAATGATGGGGACCAAAAACTTCATGGGACGCATCATACCCTTTCACCCCCCGCGTGGCAAGTGCGTCGCGACTCCGCGGAAAGCGCCGTTGCAGAAGGAACTCTTCCTTCTGCCTCCCCCCGGAAATCGGAACAATTTTCGAGCCCCCCCGGGAAATGGAGCCCTTGGTCTCCTCCGCCCGGCTGGGCAGGCTTGCCATAGGAATTGTTTCGTTGATTTTCCATATCAGCGTCCTGGTTCCGCCACCCGGGATTTTCCCATCGCGCCAGGAGATCACGCCCCATGCGTGCGGCTCCACTGACGCAGCCGCAGCGCGTTCAGGCGGATGAAGCCGGTGGCGTCATCCTGGTTGTAGGCCTGCGTGGGGTCGGCTTCCATGGTCGCAATGTGTGGGTTGTAAAGGCTGTTCGGGCTTTTGACGCCCGCGGCAATAATATTTCCTTTGTAGAGCCGGAGCCGGGCAGTCCCGGTCACGTTTTGTTGGGAGTGATCCACAAACGCTTGCAGGCTCTCGCGCTCAGGCGCAAACCAGAATCCATTATAAACCAGCTCCGCGTATTTGGGGATCAGGGAATCACGCAAATGCATGACTTCGCGATCCATCGTCAGGGATTCCACCTGACGGTGCGCCAAATGCAAAATTGCGCCGCCGGGCGTTTCATAAACGCCGCGGCTCTTCATCCCCACAAAACGATTTTCCACCATATCCACGCGTCCAATGCCGTGTTTTCCACCCAGCACATTGAGGGCATTCATCACCTCCAACGGATTGAGCGCCTTCCCATTGATGGCGGTGCAATTGCCTTGCTCAAAGTCCAGTTCCACCAACTCCGACTCATCGGGAGCATCTTCAGGTGCCACACTCAACTTATACATATCGCGGCTCTCCGGCGCGCTCGCATCGAACCAAGGGTCCTCCAGGATTCCGCTCTCAAAGCTGATATGAAGAAGGTTCCTGTCCATCGAATAAGGCTTCTTGGCACTCGCCATGATGGGCACGCCGTGCTCTTCCGCGTAGGCGATCATTTCCGAACGACCGGGGAACTTTTCCCGGAAGCGGGCATCCCGCCAAGGGGCAATGACCTCCAACCCCGGCGCCAGCGCGGCCGCTGTCAGTTCAAACCGCACCTGGTCATTCCCCTTGCCCGTGGCCCCGTGCGCAATGGCCACCGCTCCCTCGCGCCCGGCAATTTCCACCATGCGCTTCGCAATCAAAGGCCGCGCAATGCTCGTGCCCAAAAAATATTGACCCTCATAAATCGCCCCGGCCCGCATCATCGGAAAAATAAAATCCCGCGCAAATTCTTCCCGAAGATCATCCACAAAACACTTGCTCGCCCCCGTGGTGAGAGCTTTTTCCTCCAACCCATCCAACTCTTCCGCCTGCCCCACATCCGCACAGAACGCAATAATTTCTGCCGAGTAGGTTTCTTTCAGCCAGTTCAAAATGACGGACGTATCGAGCCCGCCGGAGTATGCGACAACAATTTTCATGGCCCCCTCAATACACAAGTCCCTTCACCGATGCCAGCATCGCCTTCGGCGGGATGAGGAATGTTTGATGTTAATCCTGATGCGCCAAGCTTGCGGCCAGAAACCCTCGAAACAGCGGATGCGGGGCATTCGGTTTGGACTGAAATTCCGGGTGAAACTGACAAGCCAGGAACCACGGATGTTTTTTGATTTCGATGATTTCCACGAGTTGGCCATCCGGAGACGTTCCCGAAATCACAAGCCCTTTTTGTTCCATCGCTTCACGGTAGGCCATGTTGAATTCGTAGCGATGACGGTGTCGCTCATGGATTTCCGTGCTGCCATAGACCTGATGAGCCAGCGTATTTTTGCCAAGGAGCGTCGGCCACATTCCCAACCGCATGGAAGCCCCCTTTTGGGTGACATCGCGCTGGTCCTCGAGGATACAAATCACAGGATGCGGGGTCTCTGAATCGAATTCTGTGCTGTTGGCTCCTTCGAATCCGCAGACATGACGCGCAAACTCAATCGTTGCGATTTGCATGCCGAGACACAGCCCAAGAAAGGGCGTCCGCGACTCCCGCGCAAAGCGGGCCGCCTCGATTTTGCCCTCGATCCCACGGTCGCCAAAACCTCCCGGAACCAACACCCCCGCAACCCCTCTCAAATATTTGTCCGCCCCCTCGGTGCCAAGGTCTTCCGCATCCACGAGCACCAGATCGCAGGCGCAATCATGGGAGGCCCCCGCGTGGGTGAGAGATTCGTAAATGCTTTTGTAAGCGTCCTGGAGATCGATGTATTTGCCCACCACGGCAATACGAACTCGCTTTTTGGGGTTCACCACCCGGTTCACAAACTTCGACCAATCTGCCAGGTTGGGCTCCGGGGTGTGCAGGTCCAGGGACCGGCAAACAATCTCATCCAATCCCTCGGCGTGCAGATTGATTGGTGCCTCGTAAATCGTGTTCTCCACATCCCCGCCCTCAATCACGGCCTCCACCGGCACATTGCAATACAAGGACAGTTTCTCCCGCACTTCCATGTCGAGCGGCATCTCCGTCCGACAAATCAAAACATGCGGCTGAAGTCCGATCTCCCGCAATTTCGCCACACTTTGCTGCGTCGGCTTGGTTTTTAACTCTCCGGCCGCCTTCAGATAGGGCACCAGCGTCACATGCATGATGATGGAATTCGTGGCCCCCACTTCCAATTGGAACTGACGGATCGCTTCCAAAAATGGCAAACCCTCGATGTCCCCCGTCGTCCCCCCAATCTCGCAAATCAACACATCCGCCCCCGAAGATTCCCCAAGCTCGCGGATGCGGCGCTTGATCTCGTTCGTCACATGAGGAATCACCTGCACGGTCCGACCCAGATAATCTCCCCGCCGTTCATTCCCGAGGACCGTCTCATACACCTGACCACTTGTGATATTATTTGCGCGCGTGAGAACGCAATTCGTGAATCGTTCGTAGTGCCCGAGATCAAGATCCGTCTCCGCCCCATCCGCCAACACATACACTTCGCCATGCTGAAACGGGCTCATCGTGCCGGGATCAACGTTCAAATACGGGTCCAACTTCTGAAGCGTCACCTTCAACCCCCGCTTCTCCAGCAAGGTCCCCAATGAAGCCGCTGCCAGCCCTTTCCCAAGCGAACTGACCACGCCTCCTGTCACAAAAATGTATTTCATGGAAAAGCATCCTATCGACCCCGACAGGAAAATCCAGCATCCCGCACAAAAGTTTTTGCGACCACAAATTTTGTCCTTTCCCCACCAATACTGTCATCCCAGGAACGTGGTTTCGGCCTGCCATCAAGCAGTCTGTCAAAAAAAAGTGAAAAAAATTGGGGGGTAGGACAGTTTTTGACCTTTCTGATGTGCGATGCTTTGGGCGTATGAATAAAAACCTTGCAGAAATCGCCTTCATCCTCGACCGCTCAGGCTCCATGGCAACCGTCACCGAGGCAGCCATCACCGGGTTCAATGAATTCCTCACCGCCCAGCAGAAGACGGAGGGCCAGGCCCGCCTCACCCTTGTCCTCTTTGACAACGAATACCTCGTGCCTCTTGACAGCATTCCCGTGCAGGAGGCCCTTCCGCTCGACACAACAACCTATGTCCCCCGCGCCTCAACGGCTCTCCTCGATGCCATTGGCATAACCATCGACAACCTCGGTGCCCGCCTCGCGGCCATGTCGGAATCCGAGCGTCCCGGACAGGTGATTGTGGCTATTCTCACGGACGGGTTTGAAAACTCGTCGGTCAAATTCACCTGGCAGGACATCTCGCGGCGGATCCTCGAACAAACCAACACCTACAACTGGCAGTTCCTCTTCCTCGGAGCCAACCAAGACGCCATCGCCACGGCCTCGAAACTCAATATTTCCGCTGACAACGCCTCCAACTACCACGCTGATTCGATCGGCACCGTTTCCTCGGCTAAAGCAATAAGCCGAAAAATGGCGGCGATTCGGAAATCGGCATCCGGCATGCCATTAAACGTCAAAGAGCAGGCCGATGCCGCTTCGCCCCTTGGAGCCATCGTCACGGAGGAGGATGCCGGGGAACGGAAGGGCAAATCAGCCTGATTGTGGCGTGATGGGAGCTGCGTGAGGTTTCAGGACATGGGAACGCTGGCGTCCAGCCGGCATCCTCATTCATGACGCCGCAAGCGCAACAAATCCTCTATCTCCTCGCGTCTTTGGTCGTTGTTTTATACATTTCCATCTGGGCGGGAGACCAAGGAATGCGCCAGTTCCCAAACCCTGACGAAGAATTTTGACCGTAAACCTCTGAAGGAGCCGCAAATGTTCCCGCCCGAAAGCCCCCTGAAAACTTTATGACCTTTGCTCAATTCACCCACCTCATCGGCGCCCACGCCAAACCAATTGTTCTCCTCGAAGGCCGCCGGGAGATTCCTGAGGAGATGTCCGGGTCCGCTCGCAGACTGGGCCATCTCCTTGCGATGTGTTTTCCCAACATGCACTTCCGCTCCGGCAATGCCTCCGGCTCGGACGAAGCGTTTGCGCAAGGAGTTGGCCAGCACGATCCCACCCGTCTCGAACTCTTTATTCCCTATGGTGGACACCGTCAGGCTGCAACGGCGGGAGCGCTCTGCGTGGCCGCTGACTCGTTGACAGATGCAGATCGATCCATCGTCGCCGAAGCCACAGTCGCCGCCTCTCCGCGCAATCGGGGCTTGGTAAATTCCCGCTCTCCCCGTTTGCAAGCCAAAGCGAACTACCTTCTTCGCGACACGCTCAAGGTGACCGGATATGGCTCTGGTTTCGCGGCCCCTGTGGCTGGAATTTTCTACGCAGACCCCAGCGATCCGATGGCCGGCGGAACGGGCCACACCATTCGGGTCTGTCAAAACCACTCCGTGCCGGTCATCCTTCAACATGACTGGCTCCAATGGATTCCGGAACTTGAAACGGGATCAATGGCTTGCTCAGCCTCCAAATATCCAAAAAATAACGCACGAAAGCCAAAGACCTTATGAGAGACGGCCTGCGGCTCTACGATCTTCTCGCTCATTGTGGCAAAGGGCTTCCGGCTGCGGATGGCTTTGAGAATCGAGAGTTTATGTTTTGATGTACACTCCCGGGTTCCGATTCAAGGACAGCAAGCTGTATGCGTTTTCCGAGAGCGGCGTCATCATCCTCCAGGCTTGGCCTCTACTGAAGGCGCTTCGCAAAGACGGGGACGACTCATGGGAGGAGTTTGAGCCGCGCTTTCGGGTGGTAAAACCTTATCGTCCGCAGAAGCCAAAGAAATTACCCCAACTCGAACTTGCGTTTGATCATATACCTGTGAAGCCGCCGCTCGCCGAGCAGCGGAGGAAGGCATTCGACGGGTTCCGGTTCTCCTTGCCGAAGCCGGTAGCCGCCGCCGTAGAAAAGTTCCAGAACAGACAGTGGGGGATTCTCCGGCTTGTTCAACTCTCCGAGGGTGCCATCGAACTCGCGAGGCTCAACCCGGCGCTTGCATTCGCGCTCGGGAACTTCAAACCTTTTCGAGAAAAGTTCACAACGATGGAGGGTGCTGCGGCCATTTCCAAAAGACGCCAGCGAGACATCGCAGAGGCCCTTGGGTTCCCCGGAACCGAAGCCACCGCGAAGATCCTCGCCAAGATTTTCCCGGAATCAGTTGCCGTGGATACCCTCCTTGAAATGCGAGGGGCGTTGCGGCGTGATGTAACCTTGAAGCCGCTTTCTCACATGCAAAAACTCAATGCAGGGGTTCTCGCGCTTGCCACCAACCCAACTCTTGCAGGCTCATCCACGCCTGCGCTGTTGGCTGAGGTGGCGGACTCGGTCACCGAAAAGTATGACGCTCGGGCAGCCGCAATGCTTTCTGACACACTTGAAATGCTAGACGTCATTGCCCCGACTGCCGGCAAACCGAAAGTCCAATCGCTCGCAAGACTCCGATCTCTGCATGCCGAGGTAAGCGCAAATTTTCTAACCCTCCACCCCGGCGGGGTCGTCGGCTCCCACTTGCCAACCCCACCGCTACGTGGAACCCGCGATATCACGCCTATCCTGACGGTCACGGCGCTCGTCGAGGAGGGGCGGGCGCAAAACAACTGCGTTGCAACCTACGTGGAGCGGATCCGACGGCGGACGACCTTCATCTACCGTGTCTTGCGCCCGGAGCGGGCCACACTTTCTATCGTCCGGGGCGAGGATGGTGACTGGCGAATTTCCGAACTGGAGGCTTCGGGCAATACAAATGTCTCTTTGATTACCCGCCAGTCCGTCGAATCATGGCTCGACCGGTTTGCACTTTCGGTGTGATAGGTGAGTGCGTGTCGCAGGCTCTCGCTCAATAGCCTTTCCTTCCACCTTCCACCTTCCACTTTTCACTTT
>JBBECL010000299.1:11382-13870 GCA_040881805.1 Terrimicrobiaceae bacterium
TTTCACTTTCACTTTCCACTTTCCACTTTTCTCAGGGGGTAGGACAGTTTTTGACCCACCAGACATGCGATTCTATGTGCGTTATGAAAACACTTACCCAACCCGTCACGGTCCGCAATCTCACCGCTTGGTTCGTCTCGTTCCCTCCGGCAAACCCGATTCCCGGCTACTCTGTGCTCGAGGAAGCCATGGAGAAACAGACAGGCTTTCTCCACGAAACCGGAAACGTCAACGAACTCCTCATCGAAAATACCGGGGAAACCGACCTTTTCGTCCAAGCGGGGGATATCGTGAAGGGCGGACGCCAGGACCGCACGCTCGGAGCCGATTTCATCGTGCCCGCCAATTCGGGCAAGGTGCCCATCCCGGTTTTCTGTGTTGAGGCCCAACGTTGGCACAAACGCCGGAGCGAGTCAGACGCTCACTTTTCAAAGTCCAGCGACTACGCGTCCTCGAAAAAACTCCGCTCCGCGCTCCGGACGAGCAAGAGTCAGAGTGCCGTCTGGGCCGCCGTTGAAGAGGAGCAGGAAAACCTCAGCAAGAGCACCGGGAGCAGCTCAAAAAGTGCAGAATCCCCCTCCAGTCTTCAGCTCTCCTACGAGAAAAAGGAAACGGTTGATGCGGTGTCAGAATACCTCGCAGCGCTGGAGGCCTCGCCATCCACGGAGGCAGCCGGCGTTGTCTGGGCAATCAATGGCAAGCTCAGCCATGCAGACATCTACGGCAGCCCGGTTCTGTTTCGCAAAGTCTGGCGCAAGCTCCTCCGGGCCGCTGCCTTGGAGGCCATCAGTGAGCGTTCGGAAAATCGATCTCAGGCACTCCGGGACATCGAGTCTGTTTCAGCTTGGATCGAGGAAGCAGCCACTGCGACCGCAGAGGAGGAAAACCTCCCGCCTCGCACCCAGCTCTCGACGCGCCGGGCAAAATCCCAACTCCGCTTCGAAACCCGGGACACCGCCGTGGCCGACACCTCAATCCACCTCAGCCTGATCGCTCAGTAACATCATCCTCTCTCTGAACTTCAAGGGATCGCGCTAAAAACCACCGGGCTCCGCGAGCAGCTTATCGAAGCTATTATTGAGGTCTCTGGGATAGAGATGGCGTTTGTGTTTGGTTCGGCAGCCTCCGGCACGACTGGTGCATCAAGCGATGTGGACTTGCTCGTGATAGGAGATGTCGGGCTGCGGACCTTGGCCCCCAAGCTTCGCTCTCTTACCTCGACCCTGGGACGCGAGATCAATCCCCATGTCCTCACACTTGACACTTTGTTGGTCAAAGCAAACGCTGGGGATGCCTTCATCACCAATGTGCTTGCCGCACCAAAAATATGGATAAAAGGAGACGCCGATGAGCTTGAAAGACTGGTTAAATAACGGCTGGCTGCGTGAGTCCCGAGGAAGCCCGTGAACTCATTTCATTTGCCGCTGAACTTCGCGGCAACGTGGAAGTCTGGCTCAAAAATACTCACCCGGAGTTGATGTCATAGCACCCTCCCCAGGTTTTCCGAGTTGGTCCTTTCACTTTCCACTTTTCACCAACCCGCGCCGCATCGGTCCGGATAAGGGCGGTCACTGGGAAGCCGCCAATCCATGATGAATCTTTCACCTTCCACCTTCCACCTTCCACCTTCCACTTTTCACTTTTCACTTTTCACTTTTCTCAGGGGTAGGACAGTTTTTGACCCGTCATCTGATATATTCTCACGCCATGAATGACGAACCCATCCCCAACGCCGCCACGGAGCAACCCCTCACGCCTCACCCTCTGGATGTCATGCGTCAGGTTTTCCGCGATGCGGAGTTCCACTTTGATGATGAGGATTCCCGTCTTTTCCTCCGGTTGAAGCTTGAGTGCGTGGACGTGAGCATCGTGTGCTGGGGCAACCCGAATGATGTGGCGACCCTGATCGTGACCCTCCCCGTGCGAGCCACTCCGGATTTTCGTCCCCAAGTTGGCGAGTTTCTCCATCGCCTGAATTACGACTCGAAGCGCAAGTTCTGGGAGATGGATTACAATGACGGCGAAATCCGGCTTGCGGCCTACTTGGACACGATCTTGGGACCGCTCACACCGGGCCTTTTTCAAGCCCTTCTTCATTACCTCGTGAAAACGGCAGACACTGTTTTCCCCTATTTGACCAGTGTGCTCTCCGGACGGATGACCCCCGAGTTTGCCGCCGACCAAGCCGAAGCTGCGATTCAGGCTCTATCCAACAAACAAGACATATCCGAGGACGAAAGGGCAAGCGATGAAAACTGAGATTATGTCTGCTCACGCCCAATCCCATTCGCAGACCTCCGAGGACGGGTCATCTGCCCTCCCTGTGGATGCCTTCGAATCTCGTCCGCATCAACCCCTCACTCAACTCTAGTGCGATCTGTCGGACTCGGGCACCTTTTTTTCCTTGTACACAGCACCACGGGCGCATCTCTGAGTGCAAACTGCGGTTCTTCCAGGGGGCATGGGCGTCTCGCCCGTGTGCGGCACG
>JBBECL010000300.1:0-2155 GCA_040881805.1 Terrimicrobiaceae bacterium
TCAAGGCATGAAAAAAACTTCCTCTGTGACCTCCGTGGCTCAGTGTGAGTCACTTCAGCCTGTCTTCATCACGCAGTGTGTCATTCGCGATGCGTTCCGTCCGCCTTCGCACACGGAAAAGACTGTTTTCGGGATTTATGAAAAGCCTTTTTTCACACAGAGGCACGGAGGTCACAGAGGTCAAGGCATGAAAAAAACTTCCTCTGTGACCTCCGTGGCTCAGTGTGAGTCACTTCAGCCTGTCTTCATCACGCAGTGTGTCATTCGCGATGCGTTTGATCCC
This sequence comes from Terrimicrobiaceae bacterium, assembly GCA_040881805.1. GTDB lineage: Bacteria > Verrucomicrobiota > Verrucomicrobiia > Chthoniobacterales > Terrimicrobiaceae > JAJTZA01. Next base: position 284 of record JBBECL010000300.1, read on the forward strand.
GTCTTTCAATCGAGCCTGGCCGAAGTTAAGCAAGAGTCCGACAGGCAGACCCGAAAGTCGAAGATAGGTCAGCAATTGTTTGGGATGGACTGGGTGCATCACTTCTGTCGATTTCAACTCCACGATGACGCATCCATTGACCAACAGATCCACACGAAATTCTTCGGCAAGCGCTTCACCTTCCCAGAATATCGGAAACGGCTTTTGCCTTTCGACGGCCAAACCTCTTTTGGTGAGTTCTTTGGCCAGAATCGTTTCATAAGCACTTTCCAAAAGCCCCGGTCCGATTTTGGTATGCACGTTGCAGGCGGAATCAATGATGGTCGCCGTGATTTCGTTGATAGGAATCGTTGTTTTCATCGCACGGAATTTAGGCGCTCGCCAACTGCTGAACAAGGATACTCACACAGAGGCACAGAGGTCACAGAGGTCAAGGCATGAAAAAATCCCCCTCCGTGACCTCTGTGGCCCTGTGTGCGAAATGGTATCTTTATGAATGATCTCACCACTAACCTTTCTCACGAAAGCCACTCCCTCGCCAATTCAGGCACCCGCCTTGGGAGCTTGGAAAAAGCGGCCCTCGCGTTGGTGGCCCTTGGGTTTCTTCTGCTCACAGCAGCCCTTTTTGGAGCCTCCGCCCAGATGTCGGAATCCTCACGCGCGGTGTGGTTGGCGGCCTCATGGGCCTCCATCACAGGCGGTGGCCTGGCCTTTGGGCTTCGTAAACATCTCTCGGACAAGCCGGGCATTCGCAATGCCGGAAAAACCACCGAAAGCCTCACCGCCCGTGGAGCATGGGGTTGGTCTCTGGCCGTGGTTCTCACCTCCTTCTACATTGTGCTCTATTGGTTTCCGGGGTTGCTGGAAGGGTTGATCCGGTTGCATGATCCCCTCAGTCAGGTGCTCCGCGGGAAACCGGCGGATCAATGGTTCGTTTATGGCACGTTTTACACCGTCGCGATTTTTGTGATGGGGGCCAAGGCCATCGCCAAATACCGGCACAGCCGGTATCAAATCTTTAGAACATCCGTAATTATCATCGCCCAACTCGGCTTCGCTTATTTGCTTCCCGCAGTTTTTGCAAAGCTCAACCAACCGGAAGTTTATCTCAGCTATCTCTGGCCGCTTGCCTATGACAAACTTTTTCCCGGCACGCTGGATCAATTTCTTCAGGCGGGAGCCATTGGCTATTTTATTGTGGGGTGGTTTGTGGTCGGAACCCTGATTGCCACGCCCGTGCTGACATATTACTTCGGAAAACGTTGGTATTGTTCCTGGGTCTGTGGCTGTGGCGGATTGGCAAACACGGCGGGGGATTCCTTCCGTCAAAATTCCGACAAATCTCTGAAGGCCTGGAAAATCGAGCGATGGCTGATTCACAGCGTCCTCGCCTGGATTGTGATCCTGACATCCTTGTTGTGGTTTGAATCCGTGATGCCGGAGGCGCTCAAAGGTCCCATGTATTTTCTCCGGCAATCGTATGGCTTTCTGATCGGAGCGGCTTTTGCCGGGGTGATTGGCGTCGGATTTTATCCGTTGATGGGAACCCGGGTGTGGTGCCGGTTTGGATGTCCCATGGCCGCGATCTTGGGGCTGCTGCAGCGCTTTAACTCCCGGTTTCGCATCACCACCAACGGAGGGCAGTGTATTTCCTGCGGCAATTGCTCGAAATATTGCGAAATGGGAATTGATGTCCGTCATTACGCCCAACGGGGCCAAAACATTATTCGTGCGTCCTGCGTGGGTTGTGGACTCTGCGCTGCTGTTTGTCCCCGGGGGGTGCTCTCTCTGGAAAACGGACCGCAGGATGGTCGCTACAGTGCCGGGCCGGGGCTTTCCATGCTTGGAGATCGAAAGTCGTGAAACAATTTC
>JBBECL010000301.1:0-2149 GCA_040881805.1 Terrimicrobiaceae bacterium
AGAGCGCACTCGATCAACTCCGTTCCCGCTCCGCAGAAGGGATCCCAGATAGTTTCGCCCGGACGCAGATCCGCCAATCGGGCCAGACTCGCAGCAAGGGGAGGGTGGGATGCGGCTGGAATGTCCCTTTCACGATACGCAAACCGGGGATCGGGCTTGAGCCGTGGACGCAGTTCCAGACAGCCCTCGTGCGGAGTGGAATGGATATCCGCGGACCAGAGCGCTTCCCTCGGGTCATTCAGAATTTCCGGGCACTCCCCATACACAAGGTTGGCCAACTTTTTGACGGCCCCGCGTTGATGGCCTTTGGAGACAAAATCGATGCGATAACGGATGGTGCCTTTGGTGAAAATTTTTAGAATGTGAAGTGCCGTTGGGGAGGTCAGGGTCCGCGCGGACTCTTCCATGGTTGTCGCACTCCCGCCGGGAACCAAGCCCACGGTGCCAAAACATCGAACCGCGTAAAGATCCGACAAGGTGAACGGGGCGGTTGGCACCGCAATGACAAGGCCCGGATGCTGCTCGATCCATCGGAGCTTCGGATGACCCCGAACCTCGTCCGCAACAAAGTGCTCAAGACCTCGACGCGTACGAAAATGAAATTTGAGTCTTGGAAAATCAGTAAGTTGACGTTGCAGGTCGATCTCTCCCCGGCCTTGGTCCCGGGCCACCGAGGCGAGCGCTTTTTGCTTGGTTTGGATGGGAATCCCTTCTCCCTCTGCCAGAGTTTGTGCTCCGCCGATCTTGTCCAGGGCCTCTGCCAGAAACTTTTTTTCCCGCTCGTTCCGCGTGCTTTGCAAAATCTTGAGAAGATCTTTCTCTTCCTCGTGGTCCGCACCAACTTTTGGAAGCGCGGCGATGGCGTAACGGCGGATTTTTTCATGGGGATCTTCCAGCAGCGCCCTCAACCAATGCCGCACAGCATCTTTTTGCGAAGCGTTGCCATATTCGGCAAAAACAACACCCACCGCCCGGATCAATGCCACATTTTTGGCGCGGTCCTCCGGCGCGGCCGTGTTAAAATGCGGCACTTCCACTTCCCACAGGCGTTCCCACGTGAGCTGACGCAACGCACGGTAGCGATCTTTGTCGGCGTTTCCTTCGGTTTTTCTCATTCAAAACCAAGAATACCTGGGATAACCTCATAAAACCAACGGATTTGCGAGGAATGAATAAAAACCTGATCCCAGCGTTGTTGAATCAAGCACAAACGCTATGAAATCCATCCACCAACCCTTCTCATTCGCTGATTCTGTCCTTTTCGAGCCCCCGAATCACATCGGGCAAACACCCCATCGCTCTACTCCACAATCTGAAGTAATCTTAGTCATGAAAACTCCTCTCCCTTCAAAAACCCGGCAGATCTTTCTGCCTTTTCACGTCCTCTCTTTTGCTGCGATCATGGCCGCCGGCTCCATGGCGATGGCCCAGCCCGAGCCTCCACCCGCGCAAGGCGTGCAGACGGTGATTCCCCAGCTCACGGCTGAGGAGCTTGCCCAACTTCTGGCACCCATCGCCCTCTATCCGGATGCCTTGATTGCCGTGATTCTTCCCGCTTCCACAGTGCCATCGGATGTTGTCCTGGGGGCTCGCTTCCTCGAGCGGAACATGTCACTGGATTTGATCGACAGCCAGCCTTGGGACGAAAGCGTCAAATCTCTCTCTCGCTATCCGGAGGTTCTCACATGGATGGACGAAAACCTCGAGTGGACAGCGGCGGTGGGTGAAGCGTTTGTCGAGCAACCTGCGGATGTCATGAACGTGATCCAAGGTCTTCGGGAGCAGGCCCGTGCGGCCGGAAACCTGCAGGATACCCCCGAACAAAAGGTCGTGGTTGTCGAAGAAGTGATTCGAATCGTGCCAGCCGTTCCGGAAATCATCTATGTCCCTCAATACGACCCCCAAGTGGTCTATGTTCAGTCCTACTCACCTGCCCCCCTTCTGAGTTTTGGTTTGGGCTTTGCCGTGGGATCCTGGCTGAACTATGACTTCGACTGGGATCTCCGATGCCTCTATCGCGGAAGCTGGCGTGGATGGAATCATGATTGGAACCGCAACAACAATTGGTATGGAGGCTGGGGTGGCGGCAACAACAACAACAACAACAACAACAACAGCAATGTCAACGTCGTGAATATCACCAACGTCA
>JBBECL010000302.1:0-13682 GCA_040881805.1 Terrimicrobiaceae bacterium
ACATCAATCACACGTCCGGCAATAAAAGGCCCCCGATCATTCACCCGCACAACAGCGGTTCGTCCATTGCGGAGGTTGGTGATTTTGACCCGGCAAGGGATTGGCAAAGTTTTGTGGGCAGCCGCCCGGGACCAGGACCACTGGTTTTCGCCCAAGGCGGATTTGCCGGGAAAGATGAACCAACTTTCATCAAAGTGGGACCCAATCCCCTCCTCCACAAACCCCGCAGCGGACTGGGGGTGAATCGGTTCGTAACGGATTCCCCGCACGGAATACGGTTTGTGTTTATACCCCTCATACGGGCCGGCGGAGCAGCCTGCGAGGACGGCAATCACAAGGACCATGGCACTCCGTCCCCAGCCTGTCTTCCGTGGAGGTTTTGTGGGAATCATTCTTCTGAGACTTTTTGAACCACCGAAACCGCCCGGCCATCGTGGAAACGGGTGGAGAGCTTTATGCCTTCGGCGACTTCTTTGGAGGAACGGATGGGAACGCCCTGCTCGTCGCACGTGATCGTGAATCCCCGCTCCAAGGTGGCCTGGGGGTTGAGGGAGGAGAGCTTGGCGGCGAGGGCTCCCCATTTGGCGGAGAAGAGGGCCAGCGATTTGTGGGCTGGTTGGGCGAGGCGAAGCAAGGCTTGGGAAGATTGAAGGCGCAGGTTTTCCACGCGGGTGAGCAAGGCGGCCGGGTGAAAAACGCGGGCTCTCTGCGCGAGGTGGGCTTTGCGGTTTGCGAGGTCGGTTGTGACGATTCGGGTGAGGTCGTTGTGGGATCGGTCCAGCCTCTGGGCGCATTCGTCCAAGCGGCGGAGGGGTTCCCGGAAGAGTGGTGACCGTTTGAGGGTGGTGAGTTGGAGGTTTGCCGCCTCCCAGGCTCCCAGGCACGCCCGCGTCATGCGGGAGGATTCTCTGGAAAGACGCGTGAGAATTTCGGCCGCATCGGCGGAAAGGATTTCGGCGGCGGCGCTGGGAGTCGGGGCACGGAAATCGGCCACAAAATCGCAGATCGTGAAATCGATCTCATGACCCACAGCGCTGACCACCGGAATGGCGCAGGCGGCAATGGCCCGGGCGAGCACCTCCTCATTAAATTCCCAGAGGTCTTCCAGGCTTCCGCCGCCGCGGGTGATCACAACCACATCCACGCCGGGCAGATCCCACTTGGCAGGTTCTGCGAATTCCTGCACGGCACGGGCAATTTCGGCGGCGGCTCCCCGGCCCTGAACACGCACGGGGTTGATCACCACCTCGATGCCGGGGTGCCGGCGGTGAAGCACATTCAGAAAATCGCGGATGGCAGCCCCGGTTGGCGATGTCACCAAGCCAAGCCGTGTTGGAAATTTGGGGAGAGGTTTTTTTCTGGCCGGGTCGAAGAGGCCCTCGGCTTCCAGCTTCTGCTTGAGAGCTTCAAATTTGGCATGCAGCGCGCCGGCACCCCGATTTCTGGCGCTGCGCACAATGAGTTGATATTGCCCCCGTGGCTCGTAAACGCTGAGTCCACCTTGCACTTCCAGGTGTTGCCCGTCCTCGAAGCTCACCTCACGAAGCGAGGAAGCCGTTCTGGCAAACATCACGCACGACAACTGGGCCGACGAATCCTTGAGCGTGAAATACACATGCCCCGAGGATTGCCGCCGCAAATTCGAAATTTCTCCCTCGACCCAAATCTCCCCGATGGAATCCTCAAGGAGCCCGCGGATCTTTCGGGTCACCGCACTCACACTCAGAACCGGGGGCTCTTCGGTCAGCGCGGGGGCTTTTTTGGGAATTGGAAGGGGCTTCCCCGTGAGATCAAAAGCGAGTTGCATGAGGGAATGTCTGCCGGGAAATCATTCGAAACGAATGGCCGCGGCGGGTGGCGTTTGGGCGGCTCTCCATGCCGGGTAGAGCGCGGCAAGAACCGCCACGGCGATAATCCAAAGGGGCGTCGGGAGCAATGCCAGCACGGGATAAGAAAGGGCGATGCTCCAACCAAAAAATGCTTTGTTGACCACCCACGTGAGGACCATGGCCAACACAACTCCACTTGCCAATCCGCATAATGCCGAGGCTATGCCAATGAGGGCGGACTCCCCAAGAAAAAAGCCAAGGATCTGACCACGCGACGCCCCCACGGAACGAAGAACCCCGATCTCGCGGGCCCGCTCGGTGGCAAGAATCGTCAGAGAAAACACAATGCCCACAATGGCCACCAGGATCGCAATCACCCGCAGGGCCGAGGTCACCGCGAAGGTTTGCTCAAAAATCTCGAACACCCGGGCCCGCAGCGCCCGATTGTCATAGATCGCAAACTGCCCCTCCGCCCCGAATTTTTCGCGGAAGGCGAGGGTGAAATTTTCCAAGGACTCGGAAGGCTCCATTTGCACCGCCAGCGAATGCAGGCGCTGGTCGTTCCATGACGATTCAAAGAGCGCCCGTGGCATGAGAATCGTGCCGCTCTCGCGGGTGAAATCGCGATAAACCCCCACCACGGGAAACGTGCGCGGCCCCGACGGTGTGGGCAGGGTGAGGGCCGGGGGGCGGTTTTGGAAGCGGCTCACAAAGCTTTCGCTGACCACCACCGCCCGGCCCTCGTCAAAGGCCTGCTGGGCGCCGGGCTCGGAACCTTCCAAAAATTCCAGTTCTCCCCTGGCCCGGCCCTCCACAACCGCAAGACTCACAAGCTGGCCTTCATAGGTCACCGACAACTCGCGGAAGGTCGCCAGAGATTTCACGCCGGGGTGATTGCGCACCCATGTCATGGCGTCCTCCGGCAAAAACGCGTGAAGCCCGCCAATCTCATTGGCGGCGGGGGCAAGGTAAACATCGGCCGTGAGTGTGCGTTCGATCCATCGCTCGACGCTGCTGCGGAAGCTGTGGATCATGACAGTCACTGCGACGGCCATGGCGACGGCTGCGGCCAGCGCGGCAATGGTGAGGGCGTTGCGGTGCAGCGAGCGTTCCAATTGATCGGCGGCCATTCTCCCCCCCAGGCCAAGAGGACGGGCCGCCCCCGCCACCAGCGTGGCAAACCAGGGACTGAGCAAAGAAAAACCTGCGATCACGCCTCCCGCCGACAAAAACCCAAGAAGTTTGTGGCCTCCGTGCAAGGAGGAATAACCAGCCATCGCAGCGAGACCAAGGCAGGCGGCGGCTGCCACGGAACGAACCAACCGGCGCGGTGCAAACCGTGTGGCGGAGGCCCCCGCACGAAGGATGGCCGCCGGATCAACGCGGGCTGCCTCGGAAGCTGGAATCCATGCCGCCACCAGAGCCGCCACGATGCCCACACCAAACCCCAATACCACCTGCCATGGGGTGACACCCAGGGTGTTGATCCGTGTGACTTCGTAGAGCGAAGAAATTGTCCCGGCAATCGGGGCAGCCACAAACCCGGCGAGCAGAGGCGCGCACAAAATGCCGACAGCCGCCCCCAGAATCGCTTCCAACAACGCCTCGAGAAGGAACAACCAACGCACCTCGCTGCGGGTTGCCCCACAGGAACGCAAAATCGCAATCTGAGACTGACGACGCACCACCGCCGCGCTCACGCTGTTAAACACCAAAAACATACCCACAATAATCGACACCAGACTCATCGCCGTGAGGTTCAAATGAAAGGCCGCCAACATGGTTTGCATCTCATCATTCCGGCTTGCCGGAGGAGCAACCACCAGATCGGGTGGCAGCACCGCACGGAGGTTTTCCATCACTCCCCCCGGCTCAACACCCTCCTCGAGAAGGATTTGAATCGATGTCAACCGGCCTTGTTGCCCGAGAAGTTCCTGAGCCCAACCAATATCAATGGCGGCCAAACGCGGCTCCGCGCGTGCCAGTGGCTCCTCGGTGACGAGTTCAAAGGCGGGACGAATGGTGTGGCGGACGCTGCCAGCCAACACTTCGACCTCCCCGTTTGGAGCCCACGATCTCATGCGCTCCGCCTGCGCCGGGGATGTTGCAATGGTGCCCGGAACCCGCAGCCAGCGCTCGAAATCCAGAGACTCCGCGCCGGCATCCACCAAACGAAAAGAGAGCAACCCGGCACTTTCCAGCGGATCCAATCCCACCAACCGCAGGTATTCCCCTTTCGGCTCCACCAAGGCCAGCAGGCCCTCCACCAGCGGAGCCGCAACCTGCACGCCTTCCACCGCAGCGACCCTTGGCAGGATCGCTTCGTCAATTTCCCCGCGAATTTCCAAATCCGCGCGCCCCGTGGTTAATTCCACCGCCGAACGAAAACTCTCAACCGCCCCCCGATTTGCAATCTGGATCGCCAGAAACACGGTCACCCCCAAGGCAATGCTCGCCACATTCAACAAAGAAAGCCCCGGCCTCCGCAACGCAGGCCGGGCAGCCTGCCTCCAAAAAAGTTCGATAAACCGCGATGTCACCACAAGGATTCTACGACAAGGCCGCGCGCCTGGAAACCACGGGCTTCGCAAATCGTGAAATCGCTCCGGCCAATCAAGATCACAGCACAATCACCTCGATGCGCTGATTCGCATGGGGGTTTTTTTGGGAGGGCCCGGCAACAAGGAGAATTTTTTTGCAGGAAAACCCAAGGCGCGGAGTCAGGGACCTGGCAAAGAGGTTCCAATCGTCCGGGTCTTCGTCAATCTCCAGGGGAAATACGCCGCTGCTAAAACAGAGCCCTTGCAAGGTGGCAGGGTCTTCGCTGACGGCGATGACCCACACCGGGGGGCGGCTTCGTGACGCCACCCGTGCGGTGTGCCCACTTTTTGTGGGAACAAGGACGGCATCGCTTTCTGTGAGTGCGATGGCGTGTTCCAGCAACCGGGATCGCGCGCTCAGGGTTTCACTCGCCTTGCACCCACTGGCATCCCCCCCCTTGATGAGGGTGTCCCGATGCTTTTCCGCCGAAGCCGCAATTTTTCCCAACATCCGAATCGCCTCCTCCGGAAAGGCCCCCACGGCGGACTCCCCGGAAAGCATCACGCTGTCCGTGCCATCAAGGATGGCATTCGCAACATCCGTGGCCTCGGCCCGCGTGGGCAGGCGGCTGGTTGTCATTGATTCTAACATCTGGGTGGCGGTGATGACCGGTTTGGCCAGCATCCTGGCCCGTGCGATGAGTCGCTTCTGGGTCACCGCCATCTCCTCAATCGGAACCTCCACCCCGAGGTCTCCCCGCGCGACCATGATGCCATCCGAAACCGCAAGGATTTCCTCATAGTTTTCCAAAGCTTCGAGTCGCTCGATCTTGGCAATCAGAAACGGCTTTTTTCCAAGCGCCGCCGCCGCCGAACGCACCGCATCCATATCGGCCGCGCTTTCCACAAACGACTGACTGATCGCATCGACCCCCTGCTCCAAGGCAAATTCCAGGCATTTCTGGTCGTGTGCCGTGAAGGCGCTGATTCCAAGCGGAATCCGCGGAAGATTCAATCCCTTGCGGGAACTCAGCGTGCCACCAACCGCCACCCGACAATGCACATCCATGCCCTCCACCCGCTCCACCAGAAGCTGCACCAACCCATCATTCAAATAAAGTCGGTCGCCCGGTTTCACGACCCGGGGGAGCGGCTCGAAACTCATGGAGACGCGCTGACTTGTTCCCACGACCTCCTCGCTGGTCAGTGTGAACAAATCTCCCGCCGCCAATAAGATCGGACCGGGCTCGATTTTCCCCAACCTCATCTTGGGGCCGGGCAGATCAGCCATGATGGCCACCCGCCGCCCCGTGGCTCCAGAGGCCGCCCGGATCCGGGAAATCACGGACGCATGACCCTCAAAGTCCCCGTGCGAAAAATTCAGCCGGGCCACGTTCAGGCCCGCCAAAATCAGGCGCTCCAACATGTCGGGAGATTCCGAGGCCGGGCCAATCGTCGCGACAATTTTTGTTTTGTGGTTCGGTGAAAGCATGAGGATTTTTTAGGGATTGTTTTTCAAGCCGGGGCAACCACGAAGAGGGGCCGCCGCCAGCCCCGACTTTCTGAACGTTTGACAAAGATTTGTCACGACATCAGACCAGAATCGGCTGGACCACAAAAAATGATTGATCTGAAAAATCGATAACGTTCAGTCATCTCTTGTTTCATCACGCATCGTCGATAGGTTTGCTCTGGTGGCGCGCAAACGTGCACCAAATGATGTATCGGAAGCTTGGAGCGAGCCGTAATCATTCACGATCGGACTGGCCCGGATCAGAGAGCAGATGAAGAATAGAAAATGACGGTTAACTTTTTTGCAGATCAAGATATTGCCCTTGTCGGGTTGTGGGGGCGGCGTTCCCATGCGGGCGGCCAACCGATTCCAAGAGCCAGGCCATTGGCCTCATTTCTTTTGAAAGGGGTTGTTTGTGTCGCTTTGGCGGCATCCACGGCGATGGCGGGTGATTGGTCGGTCTCGTTGCCGGGTTGGAAATACGATTTCCCGGCCGACCATGGGAACCATGACGGTTTCAAAACCGAGTGGTGGTATTTTACGGGCAATGTGGCGGATGCCGAAGGGCGGGCATTTGGGTATCAGCTCACGTTTTTTCGTCAGGGCATCCTGCCCCCGGGGGAACAATCCGCGGCGACGTCCCGATTTATTGCCCGCAACATCCAATTCGCGCACTTTGCGGTCTCCGATCTCAAGGCCGGGGGATTTCATTTTGACCAGAAACTTTCGCGGGGGGCTTATGGGGAGGCGGGTTTTGATGGAAAAGACGGGCTGGCTTGGATCAAGGGGTGGCGGTGTGAACTTGTTGGGGAACATACGTTTCGACTCAGGGCGGACTCGGAGGAAGCCTCCATTGACCTGACACTGGAGTCCACCAAAGATCCGGTTTTTCATGGTGAGGATGGCATCAGTCAAAAGGCCGAAGGCGTGGGGCGGGCTTCGCATTATTATTCTCTCACGCGGCTAAAAACCCGGGGGACGTTTATCACCCCATCGGGAACTTTCGAGGTCACGGGGTGGAGTTGGTTTGATCACGAGTGGGCCACGAACCAGCTTGCTCCGCATCAGATCGGCTGGGATTGGTTCAGCATTCACTTCGATGATGGGAGTGATCTCATGATGTTCCAAATCCGCACAAAAGATGGCGGAAGGGACCCATTTTCCAGTGGAACGTATGTGGCGGCGGATGGGACCCAGACGGCAATCACCAATGCTGACTTTGAGTTGGTCCCGGGGCGCACATGGAAAAGCCCTGACAGCGGCGGGGAATACCCGGTCGATTGGAAGCTCTCCATTCCGAGCCTGGATCTCAATCTGCAAATCTCGGCAGCCATGGATGCCCAAGAGCTCTTCCTTCAACCCATCGCCTATTGGGAAGGGGCCATCCGTGTGAAGGGGAAAAAATCGGGAACCCCGGCTTCGGGTTCCGGGTATTTGGAAATGACCGGTTACGGCAGCCCGATTGTTGGCATGCAGGCGACGGAGTGACCGTCGCAATCGATTCAAACTCAGTCAGCAACCCGATTCAGGAGTTCCAAACAATCACGACAATAAGAAGCAATCTCAGGTGCTAGCAGGATCCCCGAAACAATCACCACCCGCCGGGCGCCGGCGGCGATAACCTCGGGCAGGTTTTCGCGCTTGATGCCACCGATACAAAAAACCGGCAGAGAAACGGCCTCATGCACCGCGTGAATGTCCGAGAGGCCCACGGGCACATAATCCGGTTTTGTGGCCGTGGCAAAGAGCGGGCCGAATCCGAGATAATCGGGTCGTTCGTCCATGGCGGCGATGGCTTGGGCCAGGCTGTGGGTGGATTTGCCAACCATCATTCCGGGGCCGGCCAAGGTCCGTGTTTCCGCGACGGAAAGATCATCCTGGCCCACGTGCACACCATGGGCTCCGCAGGCTTTGGCCAGTTGGGGATGATCATTCACGATGAACGGCACGTTGGCAGATTGGCAAAGGGCGCGGAGGGCGGCGGCAAGTGGCAGGAGTTGCTGCGGGGGGTGACCTTTTGCCCGGAGTTGCAAAATGCCGACACCACCTTCCAGCATTTTTGCGGCTGTGGGAAGGGCCTGATCCGCACTCACATATCCAAGATCCAAAATCCCGTAAAGTTTTGCGTTCATGACCAGAGCGGCGAGGGGTATGTGCCATCTTCTACGAATCGGGCCAACCGCGCCACAACCCCCGGCTTGTCCTCCCGATACGTGACACCAAACCACGTGGCCCCGGTCCGCAGGACTTTCACCGAGGCTCCGCCCGAGGTGATCATCGCAGCCACTGCGGATGGGATATAATATTCACTCTTCAGGGCCTTGCCTTCCACAGCCAAAAAGGCTTCAAAACCCTTGGTCAAAAACTCAAAAACCGATGGCGTGAATCCCCAAAAGTTCAAAGACACCGACTCCTCTCCCGTGAAGGGCGTTTCCGGGCCCTCCTTATCGACAGCCCCTTCGCCGCGCTTTTCGAGCTTGGTGAATTCCTGAACAGAGAGCAACGCATCCTCCGCATCGACCTCACAAATGCCGCGGGAGACGCTGCCATTTTCGGAAAGGGTGTTGCGAAGCTTGTAGCCGGCCATGGCAAACTCCCCCTCTTTTGCACTGGCAAGGTGGGTCGCCAGTAGATGGTAGGAATCCGTCCCATAAAAATCATCCGCATTGATCGCCAGAAACGGCTCGTTCACAGCCGCCCGCGCCGCCCAAATCGCATGGGCTGTGCCCCAAGGCTTTTCGCGGCCTTCCGGCACGGAATATCCGGTCGGCAGATCTGACAGGTCTTGAAAGACATAATCCACGTCCACCCGACCCTGATAACGTGATCCCACACGCTCTCGGAACTCTGACTCAAAATCTTTGCGGATCACAAAGACCACCCTGGTAAAGCCAGCTTGCAAGGCATCATACACGGAATAATCCAGCAACGTCTCCCCCGATGGCCCCATGGGATCGAGTTGTTTGAGCCCGCCGTAGCGGCTGCCCATGCCCGCAGCAAGAACAAGAAGTGTGAGATCTGACATCGCAACGTGCAGGATGCCGCGTTTGTGGCCTGCTTGCAAGGTCATGGAGAGAAACATGACCAAAATCAGCACCGTTTCGGAAAATGTGAATGCTCCTCACATTGGAAATTTTGTGGCAGGCACCACCCCCTCCCAAAAAAACGCTGCCTTGACTCGGAATGCCAGCGGGTGAGAAACTCCGCTCCTTATCAACCTGACTGCCTGTGGACCTTAAAGAAATACGTACCCTGATCGACCTCATGAAGAAAAACGGCCTGGCTGTTTTCAAAATGGAGCGTGAGGACTTCAAAATCACCCTCAAGACAGCGGAAGCCGGACAGATTGTGGCTTATCAGCAACCGCCTGTGGGTGCACCGCCGCCAGCTTCCGCCGCACCCGCGATTACGGCGGTCGCCACGGACGTTCCCGCCTCGGATTTGAAAGAAATCAAGTCACCCATGGTTGGCACGTTTTATTCGGCGGCCTCCCCGGAATCCGACCCGTTCCTCAGCGTGGGGCAGAACATCGGAGCGGACTCGGCGGTTTGTATTATCGAAGCCATGAAAGTGATGAATGAAATCAAGGCGGAAATAAGCGGAACCGTTGTTGAGATTCTGGCGGAAAACGGGAAGCCGGTTCAGTTCGGGCAGGTGCTCTTCCGGTTGAAATAACTCCGCCCGTCGCCCGATGTTCAAAAAAATTCTGATAGCCAACCGCGGTGAGATTGCCCTGCGGGTCATTCGTGCCTGCAAAGAGTTGGGCGTCCAAAGTGTTGCTGTTTATTCGGAACCGGATCTCGACAGCCTGCATGTGCAACTGGCCGATGAAGCGATCTGCATTGGCACCGCTCCCAGTGCGGACAGCTATCTGAAGTTTGACCGGATCATCAGTGCCGCAGAAATCGCGGATGTGGATGCCATCCATCCCGGCTACGGATTCCTCGCGGAAAATGCCCACTTCGCGGATGTCTGTGCGAGCTGCAATATCAAATTTATTGGCCCCTCCTCCTCGGCGATTCGTTTGATGGGGGACAAAAACACCGCGCGTGACACGGCCCGCAAGGCGGGGGTGCCGGTTTCGCCGGGCAGTGATGGCACGGTGGACACCGAGGCCGAGGCGATCAAGATTGCAAAAAAGATCGGTTACCCGGTGATGATCAAGGCGGTGGCTGGTGGAGGAGGGCGCGGGATGCGCATTGCCACCGACGAAACGACCCTCGTCCAAGGATTTCACTCGGCACGCATGGAGGCCGAAAAGGCGTTTGGCAACGCAAGCGTTTACATCGAAAAATTTATCGTCAACCCCCACCACATCGAGTTTCAAGTGTTTGGTGACGAACACGGACAGATCGTGCATCTGGGAGAACGGGATTGTTCGATCCAGCGGCGCAACCAAAAGATTGTCGAAGAATGCCCGTCGCCGCTCATGACTCCCGATCTTCGCAAAAAGATGGGAGACGCCTCCATCAAGCTGGCGGAAACCGTGGGATATTCGAACGCGGGAACGATGGAATACCTTGTTGACGATGACGGGAATTTCTACTTCATGGAAATGAACACCCGGATTCAGGTCGAACACCCGATCACCGAAGAGGTGTATGGTTGTGATCTGGTTAAGCAACAAATCCAGGTCGCGGCGGGCGAACATCTCAGCGATTATGTCGTGAACGCGCGTCCGCGGCATCACGCCATCGAATGCCGCATCAACGCGGAAGACCCCGCCAACAACTTTCAACCGTGCCCGGGGCAGATCGAACTTTATTATGCGCCCGGCGGACGCGGTGTTCGTATTGATTCCCACGCTTACGCGGGGTATCCGATTCCTCCGAACTACGATTCAATGATCGCAAAAACCATTGCCGTGGCATCAAGCCGCACGGCATGTATCAATCGCATGCACCGGGCGCTGGGCGAATACCTGATCACAGGGATCAAAACGACGATTCCGTTCCAAATGGCAATCATGCTGAACGACGATTTCCGTCGGGGGACTTATAACACCGGCTTCGTGGACAAGATGCTCAAAGCCGGGGTCACTTTCGAATAGGCCCGGAGTCCCCTTCGGCTTTCGCAAAATATTTTTTGGCGGCCTCCCTTGCTGCCAACCCGGGGCCCCCGGCAACCAGAGACCAATAGGCTCTCAGCAAATCCCGGGGGGCATCATTGGCTTGGGAGGCCAGGGCAAGCGCCTCCGGGCTCCTCGCAAGTTTGGGATCAATCGAAAGCCACACCAAGGCGACGTCCTGGCGCCCGGCGTCAAAGGCTCTTCGGGCCACCACCCACCGGAAATTCCGCAAATCCTCTTCCTGCAGGGCAAACCCGTTGTCCGAGGGGGATCGCTCGAAGAGGCCGGAGGTCGGGGCTCCCCCGGCTTCGGTTTGGCGCTGATCATCATAGCCCGAGCGTTCATAATAATCCGCCACAAGATCCGGGGGCGTGGCGCGCGGGACCTGCGCGGCGATGGTGATTTGGAACCTGGCATCTTCCACACGGTCCCTGGCGAGCAGCAATGATGCAGCCGCTGCCCGCAGAGGTGCGGATTTTTGCTTTTGCGCAAAGCTCTGTCGGGGGTGGTCCATTTGTGCAATGGCGGCATCCGGGCGGTCCACCGAAAGATAAAATGCCGCCAGGGAGAGCCGCAGGGCAGGGTCCACCTGGGATGTGGTTTCAAAGGCCTTGGCAATATCAAGGGCCTCTGCCCGCCGACCGGTCTTCCAAAGTGCCTCGGCAAATGTCAAAGCCTGGGCGTGATCGGCGATGCCAAATTCGTCATACCGCTCAAAGACCCGAACCGCTTCCACGTGTTTCTGGTTTTCCATGAGAAGCCTGGCCAGAGAGGCCAAGGCCACCGGTTTGATGTCAGGAAGATCCAAAAAACCCTGAATCAAAGTTTGAAGGCGGGTGGTGTCCTGGTTTTCGATGGCCAGCCGGACGAGTGATTCGCCCGCAGCCGTGGATCCCTTCGCCCACTCGCGATGCCATTGCGCTTCAAGGGCTTTTTTTGCGCTGGCGGCTTTCCCGGCGGATTCCGGCTTTTCGGCGGGGACTTCCCCGTTGGTTGGCGATGGCTCCTCAGGCTCTTTTTTTCCGAATTCGACAAGGAGTTGATCCCTGGCCTGCAAAAGAGGCGGTGTGGCTCTGCCCTCCGGAGTGGCCTCAAGCACCGCGAGGGCTTTCCCGAGGTCTCCCTCTCCGGCGAGGGCAGAAGCGAGTTGAAGCACGGTTTGGGCGGGGATCTGATTGCGCATGTCCTCCGACGCGGTGAGATACCATGTCCCGGGCTGGACGGATTTTCCGTCATCCAAAGAACGCAAAGCAAGCAGTTGGAGCCATGAGGTGGGGTTCATGGGTTGCATGTCAAACACCCGCTCATGAAGGATTCTGGCCGTGGCGATGCGTCCGGTCCCCGCTGCCCTGGCCCCGGCTGCGGCAAGTTCTTCCCGCTTGGCACCCCGGGCCACCCATTCGTTGACGAGGTATCGGGAGGCTTCGGGTGGGGATTCCATCAGCAGGCTTGTGATGATGGCATTTTCCAGCGTGCGTTCGATACCGAGTTCCCCGCCCAGACTGGTGAGCATGGGATTTTGTTCCAAAGCGACGCGACAAATATCCCTTGCCCGCGCCATGAGGTTCCAATTCTCAAAAGTTGTGGCGGCTTTCAAAGCCAGCAGGCCCGGGGATGTGGTGCCATCCGTGGGTTGGGCAAGCCAGGTGGCGATGGCGTCACGAAAACGATCCTGATCGCCACGCAGGGCAAAAAACAATGCCTCGGCGGCAGACCCGGCGCGCGCGCTTCCTTGCTCCCGGAATCTGGTCAGAGCCGCTTGTTCGAACACCTCGCGGTCGGCGGAATCTTGAAGATACCACAAGGCCCGAAGGGCGGAGAACTGGGAATCGTCGAACGAACCGGAAGGGCCTTGCAATTCCAGGCAGGTGGCAAGTTCGTTGGCTGCTCCTTCGGGATCACGAAGCGTGAACTTCCACCCGGCCATCCGAAACCTGGCTTCTGCTTCCAGGGTGGGAGGCAGGCCCGCGGGAATGCCCAGTGCGATGGCTGCCCGGAGGGAACCCGCACCCGCCAGGGATTCGGACGCCCGGAGCCGGACAAAGGCGGGAGCCTCGTTGAGAAAGGCCTGAAGTTCACCGATGTTTGGCTGCCAGCCCATGGCCACCATGGAGGACAGGGTTTCTGAAATGACCAGCCACCGATTTTCCAGGCCCTCACCCGCACTTGCCCATGTCTGCAAACGCGGGAAGGCCATCGCTTCCAACCCGAGAGCCACGTAGGCTCTGTCGATCGGTTTTTGGTCCCCGGGATCGGGAAAGGCCAGAAGAAGACCCAAGGCGAGGTCTCGTTCACCCGCCCCCCAGAGGGCCCAGATTCTTTCCATGGGGGCTTCTTCGGTGAGGGATTCCAGCCGCTCGCGTTTGGTCGGACTTTCTTCCAGAAGCTGTCCAAGCTCCATCAGAGCCAGCAAACGGCAGACTTGGGGATCTGTTTCCTGAAGACTCCCGGCACCAGGCAATTTCAAAAGCCTTGTAGGGAGGGGCGGCGGGTTCCTTGCGGGAGTGGGGTCGGGGGGGATGCGTTTCAAAAGTGCGGAGTAATCATCAAAGGCCGTGGCTTTGTCATTCGCAGGCGACCTGGCCATACGCAAGAGGACCTGGGCCGGCAGCGGGCCAAGCCGCGAGGCGGCCCGCAGGGCTTCGACCTCTTTCTTCTCGTTGCCCTGACGGCGGAAAAAACCGGCGACGGCGAGTTGCACGTCCGGGGATCGCGGAAACTTGCGAAGGACA
>JBBECL010000303.1:0-13506 GCA_040881805.1 Terrimicrobiaceae bacterium
AACACGATCATCAGGCCGGGAAGGATGCTGTGACTGATCGCATCACCCACAAGGGCCATTCTCCGAAGGAGGAGATAGTTGCCGACGATCCCGCAAGCCGTGCCCACCAGGGCTCCCATGAGCACGACCCAGGCACTGGCAGAAAAATTTTCCGTCCAAGGCTCGATAACCGCCCGGGCAAAATCAAAGGTGGGAATCAACGCGCTCATGGTCTTGGCGGCCCAAAGCCGACCGCATGGCCGGACAGAAAGCGGGGGCTTGTCCCGTGGATATCTTCCAAGCCGGGGATGAGCTTTCCGTGCGGATCGCGGCGGGCATAGTTGAGCCGTTTTTCGAGCTGACGCACATTCTCTTCGCCAAGGATGTGTTCAATTTCCTCGGCTTCATCATGCACATGGTCGGCCGGGATCTTGGCCGCGTGATTGAGATACAACTCCCAGAGCCTGTGATTGCGCACAATCTCGCAGGCCCGCTTCCAACCTGCCGGCGTGAGGGCAAAGTCCGCGCCCTCGCGTGTTGCGAGACCGTGGTGCTCAAGGGTGGTGATGGCCGCTTCGGAATGTTCGAGAGTCTCCCGCCGGTGCTCGGCCAACTCGCGAAGGGAGACACTCTCCGAGCGAAAGCCCTCATCTTCCAACACGCGATAGATGGCCTTGAGCGTGTTTTCGCGCTGGACTCGTCGCGTCCGCGTGCGATGCCGCCACCACTTGGCGAGGATGCCGTGACGGGGAGCCAGAAACAGCGCCAGCGCGAAAGCGGCTGACGCCGTGAGAACCATCACCGGACC
Source organism: Terrimicrobiaceae bacterium (assembly GCA_040881805.1). GTDB lineage: Bacteria > Verrucomicrobiota > Verrucomicrobiia > Chthoniobacterales > Terrimicrobiaceae > JAJTZA01. The sequence continues at coordinate 788 of JBBECL010000303.1, forward strand.
CGTGGGCAGGTTTCGTCCCACAAAGGAAAAGAAGGCTCCGAGGGCTCCGCTCAGCATCCCGAAGACAGAGGCCAGAACCAACATCCGGGGCAGACGGTCGGTCAACAAAAATGCGGCGGATGCGGGAATCACCAACATCGCGGCCACCAAAACCACCCCCACCGCTTGGAGGGACGCCACAATGGCAAAGGCCAACATGAGGATCAGCGCATAGTGGAAAATCTGAACCCTCAAGCCGCTTGAACGCGCAAAGGCCGGGTCAAAGCTCGTGACCAAAAACTCTTTGTAAAACAGGCCGATAGCGGCCCCACACACAACCACCACGCCCGCCAGCAATAACACATCCTCCCGCCCCATCGCCGCCGCCTGCCCAAACATGAACTTGTCCAACCCGCTTTTGTTTCCGCCCGGCAGGTTTTGAATCATTGTCAGCAAACAAACCCCCACCGCAAAAAAACCCGCAAGCACAAACCCCAAAGCCGCATCCTCTTTGTGCTTGGTGGTCGACGTGATCGCCTGCGCGGTGGCCGCCCCCAACAACCCGGCGACCGTTGCCCCCACAAAAATGGCAAGAGGGTTTTTTGTCATCGTCCAAAGAAATCCCAAAGCCACCCCCGGAAGCACCGCATGGGAGAGGGCATCACTCATCAGGGCCAACTTGCGCACCACCAAAAATGTTCCCATCAGCCCGCAGGCAACACCAAGCAACATCGACCCCGCCAGCGCGTAGCGGAGAGACGGATCCGTGAAGGAAAAAAAGCGCAGCGTGCGATCCAGAAAGTCGGCTTCGGTGATGTCACTGATTTTTGCCGCATGGGCCAGCGGTGTGAGAAAAAAGAAGGTGAGCAGGGCAAGGAGAAAAAATGACGGCTTCGCCGTGGGGGCAGTCATCGCGCCCGGAGATCGCGATCCACCTGATGTTTGGTGAAGCGTCGAATTGCTCATTCAGCGTTTGGTTTCCCCCACGATTTGCACCACCTCGGACAAAATATTCAGACGGCCACCGTACGTGTTCTGCAAATTCTCGGGCGTGAAAACCTCCTCGGTCGGGCCAAAAGCGAGCAACCTCATATTCAGCAACATGAGCATATCAAAATATTCTCTGGCGGTCGCGAGGTCATGATGCACCACAAGCACCGTTTTCCCGCGTTCCTTCAAGTCGCGGAGGAGAGTGACGATTGCCGCTTCGGTGGAGGCATCCACCCCGACGAAGGGTTCATCCATGAGATAGAGGTCACTTTCCTGGGCCAGGGCCCTTGCCAGAAAGACCCGCTGTTGTTGGCCGCCGGAGAGATTCCCAATTTGACGCTGCGCAAAGGGCAACATGTTCACCTTTTCCAGGCTGGCCCGCGCGATCTCACGATCTTTTGCCGAGGGGCGGCGTCCCAGCCCGAGGTGTCCGTAACGCCCCATCAAAACCACATCCATCACATTCACGGGAAAATCCCAATCCACGGACTCCCGCTGGGGCACATATCCCACACGCTGACAATTTTTGGCATACGGTTTTCCAAAAACTTTCACCCAGCCACTGGAAAGCGGCATGATGCCCATGATGGCTTTGATGAGCGTGGATTTGCCGGCTCCATTCGGACCGATGATGCCAACCAACCGACCGGCAGGAACCGAAAGGTCCACGCCGTAAAGCACCAGCTTTTTGTGGTAGGCCACGCTCACGTCGTGAACCTCCAAGGGCACCGCACTTTCCGTGGGTCGTTCCGGATTCATTTCAGCGCATTCACAATCGTCGTCATGTTGTAGCGGATCATGCCTTCATATGTCCCGGTATCAAAGCCATCCTTTTGTTCGCCGGGTTGTCCCATGGCGTCGGAATACAATTCGCCACCGACCTTCACCCTGGCATCCGCAGCGACACGGTTGATGGCGGAAGGGTTCACGCTGGATTCCACGAAGATGGCTTTCACGCCTGTGGATTTGATAAAATCCACCAGGCTGGCCATATCGGCCAGCGCCGCTTCCGAGACGGTTGAGACACCCTGAAGCCCGACCACTTGGAATCCATACGCCTTGCCAAAGTAGTTGTAGGCATCATGACTTGTCACAAGAATCCGGGACGTTTCCGGCAGGGACGCCACCTGGTCCTTGCACCAGCCATCCAAGGCAACAAGGCTGGCCTGCAAGGCCTCGGCGTTGCGCCGGAATGTGTCCGCCTTTTCGGGAGCCGCCTCCGAGAGCCCTTGCACGATGGTGGGGATCGTCTGCGCCCAAAGCGAAACATCCATCCACACATGGGGATCATAATGACCCTCAAACCCGGGCGGTTCCAGCAGGCGGCTTTCTTCGACACTCTCGGTGACAGCATAAACTTTTTTGCCGCCGCGCGAAATCCGCGCAAACAAATCCGCCATCCGGCCCTCCAACATCAGGCCGTTGTAAAAAATCACATCCGCCTTGGACAACTTCGCCGCATCCGCCGCCGTGGGTTTGTAAAGATGCGGATCCACGCCCGGCCCCATGAGCGTGCTGACCTTGACCCCATCCCCGCCAATCCGGCTCACCAAGTCTCCAATCATCGCCGTTGTGGCCACGGCCGAGACCTCGGCGGCTTGTATGACCGGGCTTCCCGAAAGCAGGAGGAGGGGGGTGAGAAGGAGAGCGGCGATCTGGCAGAGGAACGGGTGTTTTTTCATAAAGTGTTTTTTTAAGTGCGAATGTAGCCAAGGCTACAAAGCGTAAGAAGTTATACTTTTGTCATCAACCATTTGTCAAACGCAAAAGTTTCTGTCAGTAATAACAGTGATGGGTTTGAAAAACGGAACTTCCCCCGGACATCCCGACCTGGAGCCGCCTTTGGCCATGGGTCGTGACACGGCCGCGCACCAACGCCGGACGCGGTTGGCGCATGCGCAGGAGCGGGCCCAGGATTACGTGGAGGCCATCGCGGAATTGATCCTTGAGCACGGGGAAGCACGGGCCACCGAATTGGCACGTGCTCTGGGGGTGACCCATGTGACGGTCGTCAGGACTGTGCAACGTCTTCAGAAGGAGGGCTTGGTCACCAGCCGGCCTTACCGATCCATCTTTTTGACCGAGGCCGGACGAAAGTTGGCAAGCAAGGCGAAGGCGCGTCATGCCACGGTGATTGCTTTCCTCGAATCCCTTGGGATTTCGGCGGCCACGGCCCGAGCCGATGCCGAGGGCATTGAGCATCATGTGAGCCCGGAGACCTTGGCCGCGTTTGAGCGTCAGTTGTCACAAAATTTCTCCCCGAAGCCGGCCCGGAAGCCCCCGGCCCGCAAGGCAGCAGCCCCGCGAGGCCCCGCCCTCGATCATCTTCCCCAACAGTAATATGCAAATTGCCCTTGTCAGCGACATTCACGGAAACATCGACGCTTTGGATGCTGTGATTCGTGATATTGATGCCCTTGGCGTGGAGACGGTGGTGTGTTTGGGGGATATTGTGGGATACGGGCCGGAGCCGGCGGAGTGTGTGCGGGAAATCTTGAAGCGTTCGGCGTTTTCGGTGATGGGCAACCATGAGGCGATGTTGTTTCACATGACGCGGGAGCAGTTGTTGGAGGTCGACGGTCGCATTGGAATCCCGTTGTTGCTGGCCAGGTCGCAGCTTCGGCCCGAAGAGTTGGAGTATTTGAGAGACATGCCTATTGCGGCCGAGATGGAGGATATGGAAATCGTGCATTCTTCCATGCATGATCCGCCCGCGTTCAACTACATTTTTGAGCGGTCCGACGCCAGGAGGCATTTTGATGATCAGCGGAGCGGGATCTGTTTTCATGGTCACACCCACATTCCGGCGGTGTGGATCCGGGATGGGCGGTCGATTCACTGTTTGCGGGCCTCGAGCCAGCCCATGGTTCTGAATGGCGAGGCCAGGTATGCGGTGAATATTGGCAGTGTCGGTCAACCGAGGGATGGCAGTCCCATGGCCAGCTATGCGATTTACGATGTCACACGCAAGACCCTGCTGCACCGGCGGGTGGCGTATGACCTCGATGCGGCGATCCAGAGGTTTCGGGATGCGAACCTGCCGGAAGAAAATTATTTACGGTTGGCGAGCGGTCACTGAGTCAGTCGCTGGAATCCGGAATAGACATTCGCGCGGTCGGCGCGCAGGAATCCGACGATGGTCAGGCCTGCCAAGTTGGCGCAATGAACGGCCAGGCTGGTGGGGGCCCCCATCGCGGCGAGAAAAGGAACCCCGGCCCTGGCGGCTTTTTGAACGATTTCGAACGCCACGCGGCCACTGACCAGCAGCCCCAGATTCGAGACGGGTGTCCGGCCTTCCCGCACGCTGTGGCCCACCAGCTTGTCCACGGCGTTGTGACGGCCCACATCTTCGCGGGTGAGGAGAACCCGGCCCGAGGAGTCGAACCATGCGGCGGCATGCAAGGCGCCGGTTTCTTGAAAAACCTTTTGTTTTTCCTCCAGGGCTTGGGGGAGACCACGCAAGGCGCGGGATGGGATTGCAAACTTGGATTCGGGGATTTTGGGCAGGGCGAGACGATCATCGATTGCCCGGAGTCCACAAATCCCGCAAGCCGAAGTGGTGATGACGTTTCTTTTGAACTGGGATGGCTCAAACGGCGTGGTGATTTCGATGTTGAGGTGGTTGCTGGATTGACGGGAAAAACCGGCAATCTCCGTGCCACTTTCGATCACCCCCTCGGCAAAAAGCAAACCGGCGACGAGGTCTTCATCATTCCCCGGGGTTCGCATGGTGAGGCTGAAGGGATGGCCGTTGATGTGGATGTCGAGCGGTTGCTCGATGGCGAGAAGGTCGTCTGTGGTTGTCCGCCCGTTCGCCTCCACGCGAAGGATCGGGGTTTTCATGGGATCTTTTCAATGCGCACATGGGCATTGTAATCCGGCACGCCGCCCATGGCATCGACCACGCCCTTGCGGATCAATCCGTTGCCCTCCGGCCAGTGGACTTGAAGATTGCCGGGCGCAAGGGGGGCGGGGTGGACGCGTCCTTCATAGCGGCCCAGATCGTTGACCAGGGCAATGCGGTCTCCGTGGACAAGGTGCAGTGCCGCGGCATCCTCGCTGCTCATTAGAACCGCGTCGCGCGGGGCATTGTTCAAGGGATCCACTTCGGCATAAATGAGGGTGTTGAACTGTTTGCCCCGTCGTGTGCTCACATGGAAGAGTCCGGCCTCGCGGCGCAGGTCCGGCAAGGCCACACTGCGGAAGTGGCCGCGTCCATCGGGGGTGGGAAATTGACCGTTCGCACACAGGTGAGGGCCTCCATACTGGAAGGCATCCCCGGTTTTGCGGAGGTGTTGGATGCCATCGTAAAAAGGCACCACCCTCGCGATTTCTTCGCGCATTTTTTGACCGGACCCGCAGCCGAACAGGGCGGCTTTGTCGGGATGCACCGCGAGGGCCAGGTCGCGCAGAATTTTCCATTCGGCCCTGGCCTCGCCGACCTGGCGTGGGATCTCCGGGCTGAACATGACGCGGCGTTCGGTGCTGGTTTCCGTGCCACCGTCATCTTGTTCGTAGCGGGTTTTGGCCGGCAGAAGAAAAACCGCCTCCTTGGCGGGAATGAACATCTGGTCCGTGAGGATGATGTCTTGGTGGACGCGGATGGCCACATTTTCCATGGCTGAACGCACGTAATCCGGCTCGGGAAGGGTCCTTAAAAAATTTCCTCCGAGGCAATAAAAAACATCCAACTCCCCCCGGGCACAGGCCTCGACCATCTCCGTGGCGGGCAGACCCTGCCAGTCGGGTATCGGGAAACCATATTCGGTGGAGAGGGCGGCGGCATTTGCGGGGGTGATGGGTTTGTAGCCGGGAAACGCCGTGGCGTAAGCACCCATCTCCGCTCCGCCTTGGACCGAGGAATGACCGCGGATTGGCATGACGCCATTTTTGTCATGTCCGATATAGCCGCGTGCCAGGGCGAGGTTGAGGATTGTTTGGACGCCATCTCCGCCCCAGGGGTGTTGGGTGATGCCCATACTCCAGACAAGAACCGCATTTTTGGCATCACGGATCAGCTCCGCGAATTCGCGCATGGCGGCGCGGTCCAATCCTGCGGCCTGCTCGAGGGGCTCCCAAGCCATCGATGCCACATGCGAGGCCAATTCCTCAAAACCCAGGGTGTGGTTTTTAATGAAGTCATGGTTCACCCAGCCCTCGGCGAACAAGATTTTGAGGACCCCGGAGAGAAACGCGATATCGCCACCTTGGGAGACAGGAAACCAATAATCGGCGATGTCTGTTCCAAAAAGTGCGGAGTCCGCGTTGGAGGGGACCCAATATTTTTTCATCCCGGGCTCGAGGTAGGGATTCACAAGCACGACCTTGGTGCCAAGTTTTTTGGCTTCGTGGAGATATTTGGTGGCGACCGGCTGGTCATTGGCGGGATTGGATCCAAAAAAGATCACGAGGTCGGTGCCATACCAATCTTTGTAGCTGCAGGTGGTGGCTGCGACGCCGAGGGCCTGCTTCATTGCGGCCCCGGACGGGGAATGACAAATCCGTGCCGCATTGTCCACGTGGTTCGTGCCAAGAAAGCGGGCCACCTTTTGGGCCATGTAATAAATCTCGTTCGTGACCCCGCGGGAGGTCACAAAAAATGCGAGGCGGCGGGGATCGGTTTGTCGGATTTTGTCACCGAGGCGTTTGTAGGCTTCTTCCCACGAGATGCGGCGGAAACCCGGCGCACCTGTTTCGCGAACCATGGGATACGGCAACCTCCCGAGGGCACGGAGCTCGGCATTGGTCCGGTTTTCCAAGATGGAAAGATCTGCCAGCACGTGTTCGTCCAGCGCCGGCATCGTGTTCAGACGAAGGAGATTGAGGCGGGTCATGCAAAGATGCGGGCCTTTGACGGTCCAGTCATTCAACCCCGCCACCCCCAGCGCACACCCGTCACAAACCCCCTTGGTGATCACCTTCCATGCGTAGGGGAGGTTGTCGCGATTTTTCCAAAGGATATCGAACATATCCCGAAAGTGTTTCGGCTTGGCCTGGCCAATGCCAAACGGCGAAAACCTGGCAAGCCCTTTCGGGCGCGGCATGCGATGGGACGTCATGTGTGGCAAACCTCCTCGAACCCGGTTGGCAGATCGTGGGGTGCCCTCATCATTAATACCCGCACTGCCCGGTCTTATTTTCCGCGACCCGGAAACGTGAGTTCTGCGATGCCGCTTTTGTCGAGGTCCCCGAATCCTTCGGCAACCATCCGGTCATATTGGGCTTTGGTGGCGGCGGCCAAGGGAAGATCGAGTCCCTGTTCCTTGGCGAGGGCGAGGGCAATGCCACTGTCCTTGGCGGCATGTGCACCTGAGAAAAAGCAGGAATGATCGCGGTTGATCATATCTTCTCCATCCGTGGCGAGCACACGGGAGTTTGCACCGGTCTGCGAAAAAACCTCCGCGACGGTGGCCAGATCAAGACCCAGCGAGGCGGCCAGACCCAATCCTTCGGCCAGGCCGGCGGTGTTGATATTCATGACCATGTTGACCAGCGCCTTGACCTGGGCTGCCTGGCCGGCGGTGCCAATATAGCGAAGGAGTTTTCCCTCATCGGAAAGCGGGATCAGAATTCCCTGAACACTGTCAAACACCCCGCGTTTTCCACCCGCCATGAGATACAGCGTGCCGTTCAGGGCCTGGGTGATGCTTGATGCCATGCAGGCTTCCAAAGAGTGGGCTCCGATGGCTTCACAGCGTTTTTCGATTTCGCGATGCGTGGAAGGGGACACCGTGGCGCAGTTGATGAACGTTTTGCCCGCGGCTCCCACAAGCAGGGAGTCCCCGGATTCGGCAAACACGGCGAGTTGCGCGGCATCATCGGTCACCACCGTGAAGATCACATCCGCAGCGGCAGTGATTTCCGCGAGCGTTGCGGGGGCTTTTGCACCGATTTCCCTGGCGAGGGATTCCGCGCTTTCGCGATAGGAATCATAAACAGCGGTGACAGAAAAATTCAGGGATTTGAGGCGGCGGGCCATGTTGGCACCCATGCGCCCCACGCCGACGATTGCGATGGTTTGGGTCATTTGGATTTGGAATATTTGGGTTGGGTGAGGAGCGCTTTGCGCCAGGCTTTTTCAATGAGGGGGCGCAGAACTTTGGCATCTTCCCAGCTGTTTGGCAGGGACGCAAAGTTGTAGCCGCCGGGCACGGGTCCCATTTCAGGCACCATAAACACTTCGCGACCGGCTTGGTTGCCCGCCAGCCAAAGCTCCAGGGTTTTGTCGAGGAATGGCAACCATTGTTTCAACTCATGACTGAGCTTTCCTTTTCCATCCGTGACCGGGATCTGGCAGTGGTGGCCATTGAAAGGACGGAAGTGAAATTGTTCGGCCCGCTGGATGAGCTTGGGATTCACAAGCAGGCGCTCCCAATAAGGCGGGGCCAGATGTTTGACGACAGAGAGGTGGGAGAAGTCCCATGTCATTGGCAGCAATTGCCCCGTGGCTTTCCGGTATCCCTCGGCAATGGCATAGGTTTTTTCGGGGGTTTCCGTGCACGTGTCGCGGTGGACTTCGACCGCTGTTTTGGCACCGAGTTTTGCGGCCAGTTCTTGAAGTTGGACAGCCAGCTTGATGGATTTTTCGACGGGTGTGTCATGATCGGCCAACTGGACATTGATGTGAACAGCCCCCGCCTCGAGGTTTTGTTCGATGAGTTGCCGGAATTCTGCGGGTTTTGAGGACGCAAAGTATCCGACGACGATGAGGTCCAGCTTCTTGGCGAGGCGACCATGTTCTTTGGTGGCGAGCGTCGTGAAGCCATCAAATCCCGATGCTTTGACGTCGGTGAGCTGTTTCTCAAGAGACCACGGCTTTTTGGAAGTGGGATAATCGACAAGCGTCCAGAGGTTGGCGATGTGGCGGAGGATGGGAGTGTTTGGCATGAGGTTTAGGAGGCTAGGAAGGGGTTGGAAATTTTTTGTTCACCGACGGTGGTCAATGGACCATGACCCGGTGCAATGACAGTCTCATCCGGCAGGCTGAAAATTTCTTCGCGATTGGTGCGCAGAGCATCGGCATAAGAAACACCTCCTCCGCCCATGGATCCGGCAAAGATGGCATCACCCACCACCGCCAGCGGTCTCTCCAAGCCATGAACCACATACGTGATCCCGCCTTGGGCATGCCCCCATGTCAGCCGGGTTTCGATGCTCAGGCTTCCCAACAAAAAGGTTTTTCCAGCCGGAAAAGCGGTGGCTCCTTCGAGCACGGGTTCTTTGTCCCCGACAAAAGCCGGTGCACCCGTTTTTTCCAGCACGCGATCCAACTCAAGAATATGGTCCCCGTGGGTGTGGGTGATCAAAACGAGCTTGGTCGTGAGTCCCTCTTTCCCCAAAAATTCCAACAATTCCGTGGCGTCCGCTCCGGTATCAAAAATGACAGCATCCCTGGTCTTTTCATCCCAGACCACATAGCTGTTCACGGTCATATCCTCAAAAGGCGAGTTGAAGCCCGCCAACCCCTTCAACACAATCTCCGCAGGCCGATACGTGCCTTCGCCCAAGGCGATCAGAGCGGGGGCGTTCAGCCCCAACTCGGCTGACATGGCACGAACAACAGCGGCGTCAAACGCCCCATCCTTCACTTTGGCGAGTGTTGCCTCCGGGATTCCCAGGCGGGAGGCCAATTCCGTGTCGGTGAGTTTCAGACCCCGTTGGGCCTTTCCAAGGATATCGTGATAAAAATCTTCTAGTGGAATGGACATCAACCACCTCTGACGCAAATTTTTCTGTCCTGCAAACCTGTTTTCTCAAAATCCCCACATCACATCCACAAAGGAGCCATCCGCAGGGGCCTCGACCAAGATGGCGTCAGACCGTAATTTGGCGGGACGCCTCGCTCCGTCTTCTGCGACGGCGGACGCCGTTTTTGCTCCGGCAATTGGCACCACCACCGTGAGTGGCACATCAAACCCCTCATCGGGTCCGGACGTGCTCGTGACCCGGAACCGAAGACTTTGGCTCTTGCTTTCCATGAGATCCAGTGCGGCCTTTTCCCGCGCTCGGATATACCGACCAACCTCTCCCATCGGTGCCACCCAAAGCACGGCGTCCTGCGATTTCAGCCACTCACAGTGCGCCCGAAAGGCTTCCTTGCTGTCAAACGGCGTGTAACCGCCAACAATGGAATGAATCACCGCCGTGTGCCATGTTCCCGTTTTTGTGGCTTCCAGAAGTTTGGCCCGCACGGCTTCGTCAGACCACGGGCGATTCGGGCGGTTGCCGTAGGGGAGGGTCCCTGTGCGGATAAAATCATGCTTTTCGAGAATTTTGGCCTTCACTCTGGGATCGTTGGCATCACTCCCTCCCGGGGCGGCATACGAAACTGGAAGAACCCCGATCTTGTCGATGATCGTTTGACGGGACCCATTGACCAATTGATCCAACGGCCCGTCGGTCGCCTCTTGCAGTTTTGTCCTTGTGAACCCATGCGTTCCGATTTCTTGTCCGTCGGCAGTCATCTGCTTTGCCCGCTCCCAGGTGATGAACCGCTCCGCCACTTCGACCCCGTCGCCGATGCCTTCGGGAATGATAAAAAATGTTCCCTTGAGCCCCAAAGGATCAAGGATCTCAAGCGTGTCATTCACCTCCACCAAAAAACCGTCATCGAAGGTCAGGCTCAGAGCCGCTTTTCTGTCCTGAGGATAAAGGGCGAGGGTGGGGGATGTCATAGGCGGGGATGTGTCGGCTGTCACCGGGGAGGTCAGGGCGCATCCGATCAGAAATGGAACGCATGGGATTTTCATGGGATGGAATTTCAATAGCCGGGAGATCAAAAATGTGGATTTTTTTCTCCAAAGCACTTCAGCGTTCAAAATTTGTTCGCAGACTCCCAAAATGTCAAACATGTGATCATTTTGTGTGGCCGTTTTGTATGGCGCGAGGAAACGCTGCCATGATCCGCGGCTGATTCCAAGGAACGATGTGGCACTTTTACTGGATTGTTGGGGAGGTCTCTCATAGTGTCATGGAATGTTCAAAAACCTGCCGGAAGAGTCCTTCGAATTTTTGAAAACGCTGTTGGAGACCCCATCACCCTCGGGGTTTGAGAGAAAGGGCCAGCGGGTTTGGAGCGATTATGTGGCCCCGTTTGCAAACAAGGTTGAGAGCGATCCTTATGGCAATGTCTTTGCCACCATCAACGGGGGCGGGTCGCCAAAGATTTTGTTGGCGGGTCATGGAGACGAGTTGGGTTTGATGGTTTCCCACATTTCGGAGGAGGGGTTTCTCTTTTTCAAAGCCATTGGAGGTGTGGACAAGGGGCTTCTGCGCGGACAGCGGGTCGTGATTGCCAGCAGTGGGGGGCCGGTTCCGGGTGTGATCGGGAACCTCGCCATTCATTTGCAGGAGCCCGAGGATCGCAAAAAAGCGCCGGAGTTTCATGATTTGTATATTGATATTGGAGCGCGCAAAAAGGCCGATGCGATCAAGCGGGTGAGGATTGGGGACCCTGTGACCATTGCCGCTGATTTCTGGCCATTGAGCGAGGGGCGTGTTGCGGCGCGGGGATGTGACAACCGGATTGGGACATGGGCGGTGGCTGAGGCGCTGCGGCTTTTGCACAAAGAAACCGTCGCGGCCCAGGTGGTGGCAGTTTCCACGATCCAAGAAGAGAACGGCCTCTACGGAGCCACGATGGTGGGCTATCGGGTTCGCCCGGAGGTGGCGATTGTGGTGGATGTGACCCATGCCACCGACACCCCATCCTGCTCCAAAACCAAACATGGGGATGTCAAGCTCGGGGGAGGTCCTGTCATTTCTTTTGGGAGTTCCAATCACCCCGCCCTGTGCGAACGTTTTCTGGAGCTCTCGGAGAAAGAAAATATTCCGGTCCAATTGGAAGCCAATCCGCGCCGCACGGGCACGGACACGGACGCCATCTTTCTTCAGCGTGGAGGCATCCCCTCCCTCTGTATCGGTTTGCCCAACCGTTACATGCACTCCCCGGTGGAAGTGATTGATCTCTCGGATTTGGAGGCTTTGGCGAAACTGCTTGCGGCCTTTTGCATATCCGTTTCGCGGGATGAAAAATTCCGGGTCGAAATCTGACAAGGTCGGGAATCACTGACCAAACGATAACCCTCGCTCCGAGCAGCCCCAAGCCGGCAGGCACATCACCGCGCCTGCGGGTCCAAGGACACCTCCCGCAGATAGATGGCTGAAGGTTCGGCTTTCCACCATTGCCCCGTTTCTTTTCGTTCCGCGGATGTGGTGAATTGGTAATCATCCAGAAGCGCACGCACAAAGCGGGGACGGCGGCCTTCAAAAGGGTCTTCGGCGAGCAAATTCAAAACGTCAGGCTCGGCTTGTAACAATCTTTCGGCAAAGGCCAGGAACCATGGGTTTTGGTGAACTGGTGCGAGGGATGCAAACCACATCTGCCAGTCAAGACGCGGCATGTAGGGTGCCACAAGTGGCGGAGCACGGCGCACATCCCCGGGTTTGAAACGAAAAGAATACGTCCGCCAATGGAAACCATCCTCGCTGCCTTGAATCAGGATCTCCCGGCGCTTCGTCGTCATCACCGCAAAGAGTCCGTAGCCATTCACGGTTCGAAAGGGAGCAATGGCCTGGTAGACGTCGGCCAGCGGCTTGAGAGCGGGCATGGGAGTGCGAAATGCGGACAACAAGGGCACAGCACTCAGAACCAAAAGGGCGGTGGCTGACGGAATGAGAATCCAACCCGGGAGAACCCGCCTGGAGGTTTGCGGGGTAATTTTTTTCCACAACCCATCATCCAGCAGCAA
>JBBECL010000304.1:0-2125 GCA_040881805.1 Terrimicrobiaceae bacterium
ATCTGCGAAACGCTTCCTCATTGAGTTTGGCGTCCTGACCAAAAAAGGCAAGTTGACGTCCAAGTATCGCTGATGCTTTTACCAGCTGTCGCCATAAGCTTCCACGGGTGCGACCGGGAAGTCGGCGAGAAGGTGCTTTCCGGCACCCAGGAAATACGCCCGAGCGATAACCCCTATGGATCCAAGATCACGGAGAGATCACACGTCCAAATCTGTGTCCGCAATCAGCAATCCGTTCTCGGCTATTTTCGTCCTATCTGGAGTTGTTACGCTTAGGAGCCGACAATTTATAAAGGTGGCAGTTGCTTGTTCTCTTGGCTTCTGACTGCGTTGCCCTGTGCACAATATTTGCGGAACAACCCCGTTTTTTCCTCTGTTCCTTCATGTCCTCCCTGCTCTTCATGGTGAATTTCCGTCGTTCGCGGACAACCGGGCCGGTCGTCCTCAATATTTTAGGTGCGATCTTGTCGAAAATGATTTTTTTTCTGGTGCCAGCCAATGTCTGGCTGCCAGAAAGTGATTTGAGAGTTTGGAGGGGGGAAGAGCACGGGGTTGAAAAAAGCGCTCAGCCGGGGGATCACTTCGGATAGGTGTCCGCTCTCTAGCCGATTTTTTCGAAGAAATGCATTCCATTGCAGAAGCTTTCCGGGATCGTTGGCAAACTCCATCGTCAAGGCAATGGGCATAGTTTGCGGCAGGCGTGTTCCGCGACGGGCGAAGGTTGCCCGGATAGCCGTGCCGAGTGTTGAGTAATCGAAGTCCTGATTCCGGCAAAGCCAATCCAGATCGAAAAAATCCTTCATCCGGCTGTTGTCGATGCCCAACTCCTCGGCAGCATTGAGTTTCTCGGCGATGACAGTTTCCGGGGGATAGGTCAGTAGTCTCGCCTCTGGGAACCCCAGCAAATCATGCCACACCATTTCCACCGGAGCCGGAGTAACGGCATCCCCGAAACCCACATCCACTTTGGCAGGAACAACTGCCCCCGCAAGGGTGACATCGACAGTGACCCGCACACCTCATATCGTTGCTCCTTCCGGATTGGCTCAGCCCGAACCTTTCCCCAGAGCAGCCCATCTTCGGGCTTCGCCGGAGTTGCAACCAATCCCTTGAAAAACTCCTGCAGGGCCTCTGGCGACGATTCCCCAATACCCAGCAAATCCAGGTCACGGGTTGGACGATGCTGTGCCTGCGCCCACAGAGAAAAAAGCTGCGCCCCTTTGAGAACAAATTGTCGACCTCTTTCATCACAACTCAATCGCCAAAGCAATCGCCCAATCACAAAACGCTCCAACAGGGCGGCAAAAGGAACGCCACCCGCTCGCGCTTGATTCATCAGCCTGTCCCGGACGGATGCGGCGACATTCTTCATACCAGAGCCTCCATGTAAGGTTGCATCACCCGGGAGACGCCCATTAGTTTCGCGTAGCGGTGCAAGGATTGCAGGCTGTGGCGGCGAGTGCTCAGACGTTCGCGCAGAGCCTCGATGCAAACCTCCAGAGTGACCTTGTTGCGGTGCTTAAAGCAGTCCACAATCGTCCGATCCACATCCGTTATCCGCACCGGATGCCCCGCGATTTGGTGAGTTTCCACGCCTTCTGCAAATGCCCCGGGCATCCGACTGCGGATGATCCTCAGCGGTGGATAGGCGATCCGGGGAGTCGGAAAATTGGCTGGCAGTTGGATCCATACCTCCCATGCCGGGTGAGTGCCGATCCCATGAAAGTTCAGCGCACTCAGCAGCACGATCACCCCTTTGGGAATGCGCACAGCGGCTTCGACCAGATCTGGATGGTTATAGCTCCCATTTTCTGCCAGTCGATAAAGCCCACGCCCGACCCGCTCGACCATTCCTGCATTCATCATCCGGAGAAGTGCTGTTCTTGAAATTCCCGCCGCTTCCGCTTCCGTGGGCCTTACTAGAGCCTTCGTGCTGCTGAGTGCCTGCATTCTCTGGAGTTGAGATTTTGCCATTTGGAGGTTAGTTTAGGACACGGTATTTCAGTGTAATAAACATTGCAACGCTAATCTCATGCCCAGATTGTGACTGAAATTGCTAGGTAGCGACGTTCGCGGACAACCGGGCCGGTCGTCCCTACCTGGGTTTGCGGCGGAAATTGACGAT
>JBBECL010000305.1:0-2116 GCA_040881805.1 Terrimicrobiaceae bacterium
ACGTTCGCAAAAAATATGCCGATTTCGTCTATAACCCAAGTTTTGCTTCGGCTTTCAGCGCTGAATTGGTTTGTCACGGGGCTTGTTCAGCTCGCGTCAACTATATTTTCTTTTCGTGGCGATTCCTTTTCACCCATACAGCTTGCAGCGCCGGTCATTATTCTGCTTGCTGGAATAGTCTGCTGGACCCTCGCCCCATTTCTTTCACGCCATTTCACTAAAGGCGCGGACAGCGCCGTTTCACTCGAAGGCGTTACACTGGCGTCTCTCTACTCGACTGCCTTCGTCGGCCTCGGATTGTGGTTCGCGCTTGCCAATGTAGCACAGGTATTCAACTGGATTCATTTTTACGTCTCATATAGCTCCCAGGTCCAGGGGATGACTGATACGGGACCGGGTTCATTCTATAGTCTCTCACAGGCTGCACTGACTTTTGCGGCGGGAGTCATACTTGTGGCAACGGCACAGACTTGGGCACGGAAACTCACAAAAAAATGCGAACATTAAAGGGTGTAGCGGAGGCGAGGAACGAGCCCTCCGACTGCACCCATGGTTGAACAAGCCCGGTTGGTAAAAGGCGGGCGTCTATGCGGTTTATGTTTGGATGGTGACGCTCTTGAGTGACGCCAACGCGTTTTGAGTCATTTGATTTATTAACTCAGTGCGCATTCGCTGGGGGCTGCATGTCCTAATTGGTTGAAAGGGGGCGGTGTTTAAAGCCTTATTCTTAGTGATGGTGGTCCTTCTTATTGTTTTTGGACACAAGTCCGCGCGGCCTGATCGGTAGTTTTCGAATAAGCCTTCTGTTTTGGAGATGTGGTGTTGTGTCACACGGGGCATAGGGAATTTTGTGGTGGGTCACGACCGAGCTTCCAGAGGGCCAAAAGTCGCACGATGGAAATCATTTCCTTTTTGCAGCAAGGACACAGGGGGGCGGGTTTGGGTTCCGGAGCGTCGTCGGGACCAAGGAGGAGTGTCACGCCGGTGTGGAAAGCGATTCGTTCTCGTTTGGTTTTGGCGGCAGGATGGCAGTAGCCATAGCGGCGGATGGCCCGCATTCCGCTTGGAAGGACGTGGCGCAGGTAGCGGGAAACGAACTCCACCCCGGAGATTGTTTCCTTTCGTTTGGCGCTGCCGCGCGCGCGATCTTTCCATGAAAAGGTTACGGTGCTTTCAGAGACATCAAGCATGCGGGCGTCGGAGATGGCGGTTCTGCAAACGTAAGTGCCGAGGTATTGAATGATGCGTTTGCCATCGCCGAAGGGTTGGAGATGCACGCCCCAATCCTTTTCCCAAACGGAAGGATCAACGGCAGGGAGGGATGTGTTCTCGGGGAGTTGTCGCAGGGTGTTAAGTTTTTCGCGGAACAGGCGGCGAAACGCCGTTCGAAGCACGGGTTGTGGCACAAGGAAGCCGGGGCTTTTGACGCTGACGACTCGTCCCGCTTCGTCAAGACCTGCGCCCGGAACAATGGTGTGGATGTGGGGATGGAAGTGGAGGCGTTGGTTCCATGTGTGGAGGATCATGGTGAACCCGCAAGTCGTGGCACCGAGCCAACGCGGGTTGGCAAGGCAAGCGGAAAGGGCCTGCGAGGCGGCAGCAAAAAAGGCCTCATAGATCTGCTTGGAAGCCGGGGTGAAAAAAAGACCGCGAAGCTCTTCGGGCAATGTGAAGGTGACCATGAAGTAGGGGGCACCGATGCGTTTGGCGAGTTCACGCTCGACCCAATCCGCAGTGTCTTGTTTGCCGCATTGGGGACAGGAACGGTGGTTGCAGGAATGAAAGGCAAAGTGGGAAGTGCCGCACTTTTCGCAGGCGTGGACATGCCCACCCATTGCCGACGTGCGACAATGGGTGAGCGCCCAGACGGCACGGCGTCGTGCCCGACCCACGACGGGATGCTCCCGTAGGAAGTCAGGTAAAAAACGACGCAGCGCCCCAATCACGGAGGCTGCAAAGGCCATGAGTCCGGGAGGTCCCCGGATTTACCTTGGCAGGCCGTTGGTCAGTTCCTCGACCAGTGTGCGGCTGTCCTGATCGCTGCGGTGAGTCACATGGAGATAGACCATGGTGGTCGTGATCTGTTTGTGACCCAGCAAGGATTGGACGGTGTGCA
>JBBECL010000306.1:0-13369 GCA_040881805.1 Terrimicrobiaceae bacterium
GCATGACAACCCTAAACCGATTTCGATCCGCCAATCATGGAGAGGATTGTGCTGCGATCCAGTGTCTTGGCGCGTTCCTGAATTTCGGGGAGATATTTCCTATGCAAGTCGCCCGCTTGTCCTTGCAGGGACGTGTAGAGAGATTTGAGGCCGGAGGCATCAAGGCGTCCGCCAGCCGAGTAATACTTCTCGGCGACATGTCCGATGGCGTAGGTCGAGGCAAAGGAAAACGCGGAGCCCGTGATTTGGTCCGCCGCCCGCCCGGCGAGTTTCCCACCAAGTTTTTTTCCAACCCCGCGCATGAGCTTTCGGGCAAACCCTTCCACCATTTGGGATCCGAGACCAAGGCCGGCCGTGGCGAGAAACTCTTTGATGTTTGATGCGCCCAGTTCCACGCCATGGGATTTGGCGATCCGAAAAACCATTTTCATTTGGAGGGGCACGATGGCCATGGTCGCCAGGGTTTCCGGGAGCAACTCCAGAGCCCCGTTCACGATGGCATACTTGAGAACCATGCCCGCATTCTCCGGGGCGGCTTGCGCGGGGTTGGAAGTCACCACGGGAACCATGGCAACCGAGGCCACCTCATTCTCCACAACGCGGGACTCCTCGGCACTGAGCCCCAGGTGCCCGCGCAGAGAGGCAAGAAATTCCTGCTCCTCGGGGGAAACGGACCCGCCCGCCTCGCAGATCCCGAGCGCCATCTCATAGGCAAGAAGCCGGTCGTCCTGGTTGGTCAGTGACGCCGCAACCGACTCAAGCGAAAGCTTGCGCATCAATATCTGACGCGAAAGCGTGGCAAGATTTGGCGAACCGATTTCCCCGGCAAGCCGTCGAATTTCTTCCCGCTCGTCCTCGCATTTTTCTCCGTCGGAGAAAGCCGCAAAGAGGCAAATGGAAAGGAGGGCGTCTTGGGAGTTTGATGGTGTATTTGTGGTCATGGATGGTGATGGGAAACTGGGTCAATGGGCGGTGAGGTGATCCGATGGCTCGTCTTTCGCAGAGAGCCGAATGGACATCGGGATCGCCGCGGTGCGTGTGCCAAGAACAATAACCAACAAAATCATCGGATCAATATCGATCATGGCCCCGCACATGATGAGGGCTCCGATGACTCCCCGAACAGCATGCGATGTTGATATTTTGCGGGGACGGCGAAGCAGCCAAAAAAACTCGGCGGGCAACCACGGCGGGCCGGGGCAAGTGGGTCGGACACAAAGGATGCGATCAAGGCATGGGAGCGGAGATTGCTCAAGAGCGGAGTTCCGGGTTCCGCTCAAGGACTCGTGCGACGACCCGGGCATCATCGGTGAGCCCGATTTCGGGGAGCCAATCCGGGATGAGATCGACCCCCTTGAGGAGGTAGAAGGACGCCACTCCCGCCTCGGCCATCCAGATCGGGAGGGGATCGGTGCAATTTGCCACATCCTCCGACTCAAGAAGGCGCACAAGGATGTCGGTCCCCTCGTGAAGATCAAAGTGCTGGCGGGCCTGGTCCATCGTGAGTTTTTCCCGCATTTGACGCGTCATCCCGGCAAGCTGCCTGAGGTGATCCGCGGTCATGTCAACCGCTTCGGTGTTGATAAAATCATCAATGGAGACCGGGGACGTGTTGGGCCCGTGCGGGGTGACCGTGTGGGTCCGGTGGATGAGTGGTCTCATGACCTTGATGCGGAAGCTCCCCTGAGTGAAAGAGTGGTTGGAAATATCATAATCTCAATTTGGGTTCGAGACTTTGATTTGTATATAACGAATATATGAATATATGATGAGGTTTTAACGAATGAATCTCCAGCTGAATTATCATCACTTGCGTTACTTCCTGGGCGTGGCCACCGAAGGGGGGATCAAATCGGCGTCCGAGCGTTTGCACGTTTCGCCACCAACGTTGAGTGCCCAGGTGAGAGAGCTGGAGGATTATTTGAAATCCCCGCTCTTCTTGCGCGAGGGGCGGAGCATGGTGCTGACAGACGCGGGGCGGGTGGTGAAGCAATACGCCCTCAGAATTATTGGCATGGGGGACGAGATGGTGGAGGTCATTCAGCGCGGCTCGTTGACTGGTCCGCAGACGGTGTATGTCGGCATTGTGGATTCGGTTCCGAAGTTGCTGGCGTCCTCGATTTTGATCCGGACTTGGGAGACTCACCCGGAGCTCAAAGTGATCATGCGGGAAGGGCTTCCCGGCGAGCTGTTTCCCGCACTGGCCTCGCACCAACTGGATGTGGTGATGGCCAACGAACCCGCTCCCTCCTCTTTGAAAACCTTGCTGCACAGCAAGCGGGCCGGCAGGTTCGGCGTGCGATTTGTGGCCGCGCCAAAGCTCAAGAAGGCCTTCCGGCGCCAGACGGGGCTGACCGGCTTTCCCGTGCTGGTTCCCACCCGGGAATCTCCCCTGCGTCGAGAGTTGGACCGGTGGTGGGCGGAACATGGAATCCAGCCCGAAATTCGCGCCGAGTTTGATGATGCAGCCGCCATGTGGGAACTGGCAGCGTCGGGAGCCGGAGCAACTCCGGTGATTGAGCCCGTGCTGCGCGACGTGGCCGAGCGGTTCGGGCTCCGGGAACTGCCCCTGACAACGGGCATCTTCGAGGAGCTTTTTGTGGTGACTGCGGAACGCCAGTTCTCGCACGAGGGCTTGCGGGTGATTGTCGAGCAAGCGGTGCGGGCCGGAGGAAAAACATAAAAAGGCCGGACGGGTTTTTTCGAACTCATCCGGCCTCTGTTAAGGTTAACAAGATTACTTGCTATAGCCAGTGGTGGCTGGTGGCGGTGTTGACGGTTTCGACGCACAAGCACTGAGCCCGAGCGAAGCCGCGGCGAACGCACAAACTGCGACGATTTTGACAAATTTCACAAAAATTCCCCTCCTTTCTTTGCTGGATGCTGGCGGAACACTGGGCACTGCCGGGGCGCATGACAACAAGAATCGCGCGATTTTTGTTGGAGTGGTGCGGAATTTTCAGGGGGAATCCCCCGGAACGAGGCTCTTAATCATGACCAATTCCGTTCCCCGGGCCTTGGGGGTATAATGAACCTCATCAAAAACCTGGCGAATGATGTGCACCCCCACACCACCGGGGCGGATTTCGGCGAGGGGACGACTTTTGATGGTTTTGGGGTCGCAGGATTTTCCGTAATCCCGCAAAACCACGCGCAGTTGGTGGTTCTGAAACGTCATGTGAAGCCGCACCGGGCGGCATTGGTGGTGGTAGGCATGACGGATCACATTCGTGCACGCCTCATCAATGGCCAATACCAGGACAGCCGAGACCTCCTCGCCGAACCCACAGTCCTCCAAAAACGCACGGGCTTCATTTCGCACCTCCGCGAGGTGGCAGGTCTCACTGGAAAACAGAACGCTTTTCTTCATGCAAGACCACTGGCCAGGATTGTCAGATCGTCAAGTTGGGCGCCACTTCCCCGATGTTGCCTCTCGGCTTCCACAAGGCGGTGGATCAAGGCCTCGCCGCTCCGACCTCCTTGATTTTGGAGCGTGGGGACAATCAAGGGCTCAAAAAAATCCTCGGCTTTTTCCTGCTTGGACTCGGTCAGACCATCGGTGAACGAAATGAGCCAGTCTCCGGGTGAGACATCGATTTTCCCCTGCCGATAAGCCACCTTGGGGAGGATTCCCAAGGGGAGGGCGCCTTCGGTTTTGATCACGGAGGTGCTGCCATCCGCCCGTAACAACACAGGATGACAGTGGCCGGCACTGGCGATTTCCATGCGGCCGCCGGTGGGCGTCAGACGCCCGATCAGCATCGTCACAAACATGCCCCGGACAACCTGCTCGCCCAGAGTGGAGTTCAATTTCATGAGCGCGTCCGCCGGGCTGGTCGTTGCAGCGAACACAAACTGCATGGCGCTGAGAGTTTGTGCCATCAAAAGAGACGCGGCGATGCCCTTTCCGGAAACGTCTCCAATGGCAAAATAAATTTCGTAAGGGCTCTTCACAAAGACATCGTAAAAATCGCCCCCCACATTGGCGGCCGGGCAATTAAAGGCGGCAAAGTGGGCACCCGGGGTCACTGCAGGAATGGCCCGCGAGAGGAGTTCGCGCTGAATGTCCGTCGCGATGGCGAGATCCCGCTCCACCCGTTCTTGACGGCGGCTGCGCTCCAGGGTTCTGAGCTTTTCAATGGCTGTTGCGGTCAGATCGGCATAAGCGGAGAATCCCTCCAGGTCTTCGGGCTCGAAGGCCGTTTTTTCTTCGGGGTTCAAGACCTGCAAAACCCCGATCAGCTGACCTTCCCGTTTCAGAGGCGCACAAAGGATGGAGCGGGTGCGGAATCCGGTTTTGGCATCGGCCTCTTTGTAGAATCGCTGGTCTTCATACGCATCGGGAATCAACACCGCCTCCCCGTGCTCGAACACCCAGCCGGCAATTCCACGGCCTTTGGGAACGATGATGGTTTTTTTGATGAAGTCGTTCTCCCCCTGTGAGGTAATCGCCATTTCCAGGTCGCCTGTCGCTTCGTTCACCAAAAACAGGGAGGCGGCTTCCGCGTGGATCACCCGCCGGGCAACATCCAAAATCGCCCGCAGCAATTCTTCATAGTCCGTGATCGAGGCAATCAGGCCGCTCACTTCCACAAGTCCCCGATACATGGACAGAGATTTTCGCAGGGATTCGACTTCGGAGGCCATTTGCGGAAGTTTCCCACGGGCAACGTTCTTGTGCCAGCCGGATTTTTGCAGTGGCAAATCTCCCGCTTCTGCGGAATCTTGTCCGTGTGAGAATAATTTTTTTGGTTTGCGTGCTTTTTTGCGCAGCAATGACATCGATAGCCTCTGCCCAACAGACCGCGTACGGGGCCCTCTTCGCGGCCGGCAAATCGGCGCTCGGAGCCCGGTTGGTGGGGCTCACCGGGGACCGTGGCAGCCCGCAACCCCAGGAATGGAAGTTTTATTATTTGGATCCTTCGGCGCGGGGTGGCGTTCGCGAAATCACGGTCGCCAATCGCGAGGTGACGTCCAACCGCACGCCCCTGAGGGGATTTTCCGACCTTGGGAGCCGGGCGGCCATCAATCTCGGCTCGCTCAAAGTGGACTCCGACCGCGCCTTCCAAATCGCGGAGGCCCAGGCCGTGCAGCGCAGGATTGCTTTTCACTGGATCGATTATTCCCTTCAGGTGGCCGCGGATGGTTATCCGCGCTGGACGCTCCGATTGTTTGACAATATGGGTGTATCGCTGGGATCGCTGGAGGTCTCGGCAGAAACCGGCGCCGTCGTGAGCCCTCTCACCATCCAAAACCTTTCACCCACAACCATAGCCACCCCGCGTCAGCCCGTGGGAGGGCTTTTGGGCACGCTGAGGGACGTCGGGGTTGGTGTCGGGACCACGGTCTCCAACACGGTCCTGCGCACGGTCGGCACCGGCCAGGAAATCCTCACCGGAGAACGGACCATCGGCCCCAAAGAGGAGACCTCAGACACCGAATGACACCCACAAACACCATCGTTGTCCTGAGCCTGGTTGGCTTTCTTCTGCTGGCTTCCGAGGTCTTCGTGCCGGGGATGATCCTCGGCATTTTGGGTGCCCTCTGCTTGGCCGGGGCCATCACCTTTTCCTACATCGAGTTTGGGGCCTATGTCGGAACGATCACGCTGGTCTGTATCCTCGGGGCCGCTTTTGTTGGCTTCATCGGGTGGATGATGGCCTTCCCCCACACCGCCATCGGTCGAAGGCTCATGCTCAAACAAAACCTCGAACGGGGGGTGGGCGAAAAAGAACGTCCCACCCAGTCCTTGGTTGGACAAACCGGCCGCGCAATCACGCCCCTCCGCCCCGCCGGCACCGCGCTCATCAACGGGCAAAAAGTGGATGTGGTCGCCGAGAGCATCTTCGTGCCCCAAGACTCCCCCATCGTGGTGGTTCTCCAAGAAGGCATGCGTGTCGTGGTCCGGACGAATGTTAGTTGACTTAATTATCAATGCGGTTAACTAATTTGGGATGGCTGCACCCAAACGACTCAAAAAAATTGTTCTCACGATTGGTGGTTTGGTCGTGGTTTTGGGGGTTATCGTGGGGCTGAAAGCCATGCAGATTGGCAGCCTTCTGGGTTTTGTTTCCGCCTCGGAAGCCGCCGGCATGCCCCCCACCCCCGTGGCCACTGTGGTCGCCATCGGGGAAACATGGGAGGAAACCCTGAAGTTCACCGGATCCCTGAGAGCGGTTCAGGGGGTGACCCTCACCGCCGAGTTGCCCGGAACGGTTGTCAAACTCACCGTCGAGAACGGGGCCGAAGTGAAACAGGGCGAGATTTTGCTGGAGTTGGACACCACCCAGGAACAAGCGGACCTCGCATCGGCCCTCGCCGGACTTCGCCTCGCCAAAATCAACTTGGACCGGACACAAGGGCTTCTGGAAAAACGTATCATTGCCCAATCCGAATATGACACCGCTGTGGCAACCTTTGATCAAGAGCAGGCCAAAACCGCGACCCTGCAGGCCACCATTGCAAAAAAAATCATCCGGGCTCCCTTCACCGGCCGCGTGGGAATCCGCAAGGTCAACCTCGGCCAGACGGTCGCCGCCGGGGATGAGTTGATTCCTTTGCACTCCAGCGATCCGATCTATGTGGAGTTTTCCGTGCCGCAAACCCAACTGGATTTCATCAAGGTCGGTCAGGCCGTGAGGGTTGCGACCGACGGGGTGAACGAGCCGGTTGTTGGTGAGATCACGGCGATCAACCCGGTGGTGGATGAGGCCACCCGCAGTGCCCGTGTGCAGGGAACTTTGCGCAATCCCGATGGCCGGCTGCGGGCCGGATTGTTTGCCGAAGTCGAAGTGGTCCTTCCCAACAAACTCGACGTGGTGGCCGTGCCGATCTCATCCATTCTGACTGCGGCGTATGGGGATTCGATTTACGTGATCGAGGAGAAGGAGGGGAAAATGACAGCCCGGCAGCAATTTGTTCAGCTGGGGCGGAACCGCGGGGATTTTGTGGCAGTTGTCAAAGGGCTCGCGGCCGGCGACCGGGTGGTGAGTGCGGGGGCCTTCAAACTCATGAATGGGGCCTTGGTCAGCATCAACGATGCCATGCAGCCCGAAGCCTCCTTGGACCCAACCCCCGATAACCGCTGATCCCGAAGGGCCGCAGCCATGCAATTCACAGACATTTTTATCAAGCGGCCCGTGCTGGCCATTGTGGTGAGCTTGGTGATTATCATCGCCGGCATCCAGTCCATCTCCAGCCTGAGTGTGCGCCAATATCCGCGACTGGAACGCGCCACGATCACCATCAAGACCGCCTACATCGGGGCCGATGCCGCTCTGGTCCGCGGGTTTATCACCACTCCCTTGGAACGGGTGATCGCCTCCGCCGATGGCATCGATTACATCCAATCCCAAAGCCAACAAGGGCTTTCCAATATCGAGGTGGTCCTTCGATTGAACTACGACCCGGTCAAAGCGCTCGCCGATATCAGCTCAAAGGTTGATCAGGTCCGTGGTGATCTCCCGCCCGAGGCGGAAGTTCCCATACTCAGCATTGAGCCCGCGGACGCCCAGATTGCCTCGATGTATCTGAGTTTCAACTCCGACATTTTGACGCCCAACCAGGTCAATGATTACCTGCTGCGTGTGGTCCAACCCCGGCTTTCCGCGCTTCCCGGCGTCCAGCGGGCGGATATTCTCGGAGGCCAAACTTACGCGCTCAGGATTTGGCTCAATGCCGAGCGCATGGCCGCGCTCAATCTGGCCCCGGGGGACATCCGGGAAGCGCTCCTGGCAAACAACTACCTCTCTGCGGTGGGCCAGACGAAGGGGCAGCTCATGCAGTTCAACCTCACGGCAAACACCGACCTCCGAACGGTGGCCGAATTCAAGAAGCTCGTGCTGCGGGAAGTTGACGGGGCCGTCGTCCGGCTTGAGGACATCTCGGAGGTGGAACTCGGGGCCGAAAGTTATGACTCCTCCGTGCGATTTTCCGGCAAAGATGCGGTCTTTATGGGCATCTGGGTGATGCCCACGTCCAACTCCCTGGAGGTCATCAAACTTGTGCGCCAGGTCATGGAAGAAATCCAGGCCCAACTCCCGTCCGGGCTCACGGGTCACATCGCATATGACAGCACCACCTACATCGAGGAAGCCATCCATGAGGTTCAAAAAACCCTCATGGAGACGATCCTGGTGGTCATCGTCGTCATTTACCTTTTCCTCGGGTCCTTTCGTGCCGCGCTGGTGCCCATGGTCACCATTCCCGTCTCCCTGATCGGCGCGGTGTTTCTCATGCAGCTGTTTGGATTCACGATCAACCTCCTCACGTTGCTGGCCATCGTGCTTTCCGTGGGGCTGGTTGTGGATGATGCGATTGTGGTGGTGGAGAACATCGAGAGGCATCTTCATGAGGGCATGGATGCCATTCAGGCGGCCGTCGTGGGTGCACGGGAGCTGATTGGTCCCGTGATTTCGATGACAATCACCCTGGCTGCGGTTTATCTGCCGATTGGATTTCAAGGGGGGCTCACCGGTGCGCTTTTCCGGGAATTTGCTTTCACCCTGGCAGGGGCGGTCCTCATTTCAGGCATCGTGGCGCTCACGCTGTCACCGATGATGGCATCACGTATGATTCGCCGGGGCGATGACGAAAAAGGTTTTGCCGGGCACATCACAAGAAACTTTGAGCGTTTGAAGAACCGGTATTCCAAAATGCTGGATGGCACACTGGCCAACCGTCCGCTGGTTTATTTGGTGTGGGTGGTCCTCACCGGGTTTGCGTTTCTTTTTTATGTGGTGTCGCCCACCGAGCTGGCCCCCAAAGAGGATCAAGGGATTTTGTTCGGCATCCTCTCGCCTCCTCCCAATGCCTCGCTGGAGCAGGCCAGTTTCTATGCCAACGAGGCCTCGAAGGTTTTCCAGTCCGTGCCGGAAATGCGGCAAAGCTTCCAAGTCACACAACCCTTTTTTGGTTTTGGGGGCATGTTGGTGAAACCCTGGTCGGAGCGTGACCGCACCATTTTTCAGATCGAGCCGGAGGTCGCCATGGGCCTTGGCGCGATCACCGGTGTCCAGCATCCGGTGTTTCTTCCCGATCCCCTTCCCGCCGCCGGGACGTTCCCGGTGGAGTTTGTGATTGCGGGGACCCAGGATGCCCCGCAATTGCTGGAGCTCGCCAACGAAGTCATTGGCAAAGCCATGGCGTCCGGCCAATTCGCGTTTTTGGAGACGGATGTCAAAATCGACCAATCCCGCGAGGTCATCGAGTTTGACCGCGAAAAAGTCGCCAGCCTTGGCCTGGACCTTCGCAGTGTCGGCGGAGACCTTGGCATCATGCTCGGCGGCAACTACGTCAACCGCTTCAACCTCGATGGACGCAGCTACAAGGTCATCCCACAAATCCAACGGGGTGGACGCCTGACCCCCGAACAGCTCGACCAGATCCATGTCCGTGGCCCGCAGAATGAATTGCTTCCCCTCAGTGCCATTGCCACGATTCGCCGCGAACTCGAGCCCCGAAGCCTCAACCGTTTCAACCAACTCAATGCCGTGAAAATCCAAGGCATCGCGCCCCGATCACTCACCGCAGGGCTGGATGCCCTGGGCGCAGCCGCCGAGGACGTCCTGCCGTTGGGGACCCAGATCGAATTCGGGGGGCAGTCGCGTCAGCTCAAACAAGAGGCCGGAAAATTTCTTCCCGCGTTTGCGTTGGCCGTGATCCTCATCTACCTGGTCCTTGCCGCCCAGTTCAATTCCTTCCGCGACCCGTTTATCATTCTCCTCGGGTCGGTGCCGCTCGCGATGTTCGGAGCTTTGGTTTTTACCGCCCTCAAAGCCGCCGGCCCTCCGGGTTGGACCTTCCCGCTCACCGAAGGGTGGACCACCACCATGAACATCTATTCCCAGGTCGGCTTGGTAACGCTGGTGGGCCTGATCGCCAAACACGGAATCCTTATCGTCGAATTCGCCAACGTCCTCCGCGAAAAAGGCAGCACCAAGCTCGAGGCCATCCGCGAGGCCTCCCGCCTGCGCCTGCGCCCCATTCTCATGACAACCGCCGCCACCGTCTTCGGCCACATCATGCTCATCTTTGTGACCGGCCCCGGCGCCGAAGCCCGCAATTCCATCGGCTTGGTCCTCGTGCTCGGAATGTCCATCGGCACCCTCTTCACCCTGTTCATCCTGCCCAGCATCTACATGCTCATCGCCCCACCGGACGCCAAAGAATCACGCGGCGACCTTGCCTCGCCCATTGCGGTCCCGTCAGCGGGTTAATCAGCCACCTCGTGACTGATCACAACAACGGCAAGATCGCTTCAAGGGCGTGGCGGTAGTGGCCGTGGCGGCTTCCGCGGCCCAACTCGGAGAGGAGGAGGTCGGCGGGGTTGTCGCGTCCGGCTTTGGTGATGCGGGGGTGTTCCTGGCAGCCCGGGCAACTGACGGTGGCCTCAAAGAAGTTGCGTTCGTCGCAGTGTTTGAGAAGGAATTCACACTCGCCGCTGGTGAACAGGCATCGGGAGATGGGTGGGCCGGGTTTTTCCGTGAGGTCAAACGGTACATGGATTCCCGAGGGGGCCACGAAGAACGGTTTGTCGAGCAGGGGTTGAAGTTTCCAGCCAAGCCGCGAGGCCAGCCACCCGATGAGTAACAAGGCGGTGGTGCGATGACCCGGGGCATGATCAATGGCAATCGATTCGAGCTTTGGGAGTTTTTCGAGCGCCATGGCATGATCAAAAAGCCCGGCAATCGCGATGCGGGTTTCGAGAATGCGCGCCCAGTTCAGGTCGCCGAGGACGGTCCGGCCTTCGCCGAGCGAGCCGATCTTCCGGATGATTTCGAACGAAGGAGGCGGTTCCGGCCAACACGCGCTGTCAAACACCAGGCGGTCCACCCAGGACCAAAGTTGTTCGTCAATCGTGCGCTGGAACGGGGCCTGCCACCACAGACAGAGCGGGAGATCGGAGTCGAGGTGGGAAAAAACGATGCTCGGCAGGGCTTGGGCGGTTTCGCCGGCGAGGTGAAAGGTGATTTGTTCCGAGCAAATCTGACGCTTCCCTGCCAGGTGGCAATGCGCATTGATCCACGCTTTGGCACCGCTCTCGGCGGCCCCGGGCTCTGCAAGGATCAGGATCGCCCGGCAGGCGTGCTCGGTGGCAATTTCCGCGATGAGCTGCGTGTTGGCATGAACTTGGGAGGAGTCTTCAAAGTAGAGGACCAGGTTGATCAATGACGCCCGCGTTTTGGATTCCCCGGCTTCTTCCCAGAGCTTCCCGAGTTCCTTGTCAATTTTCCCGATCTCAACCGGAAAACCAACCCCCTCGATGTCCGTGTTTTTCACAGCCTCCTCCATGTGGCGTCATGACGTGCCAACAGATCGTCGGCTTCGGTGGGTTCCCAAGACCCCGCCGAATACACGGCAAGATCCGAGGCATCGGATTCCCACGCGTTGTGAATTTGATCGATAAATTTCCACGCTTCCTCGACCTCATCCCGCCGCGCAAAGAGGGTTGGGTCACCACTCATGGCATCCAGCAGCAGGCGTTCGTAAGCTTCGGGGGTCGCTTTGCCAAAACTCGTTCCGTAATGAAAATCCATTTTGACCGGCTCCACACGAACAGCGGCTCCCGGCACCTTGGCGCTCATGCGCAGGGAAATCCCTTCATCGGGCTGAATCCGAATCACCAACACGTTGTCGGTGGGCGAATCCGCCGCCGCATTGAACAACACCGGCGGGGCGCCCTTGAAATGGATCGCAATCTCGGTGGCAGCCTTCGGGAGGCGCTTGCCGACCCTCACAAAAAATGGCACGCCTGCCCACCGCCAGTTGTCGATGCTGATTTGCAGGGCCACATAGGTTTCGGTCATGGATTCCGGGTTCACGTTTTCCTCATCGCGATAGGCTGCCACGCGTTTGCCATTGATGGCCCCCGCGCCGTATTGCGCCCGGACAACATGTGTGCGCACGGTCTCGGCGGTGAGAGGTCGGAGCGAACGCAGGACTTTCACTTTTTCGTCACGAATGGAATCCGCATCCAAGCCCGCCGGCGGCTCCATCGCGGTCAGGCAAAGAAGCTGCAACAAATGATTCTGAACCATGTCCCGAAGTGCCCCCGATTTTTCATAGTAGCCCGCGCGTCCTTCAACACCCAAGGGTTCGCTGGCCGTGATTTGCACGTGATGGATGTAACGCCCGTTCCAGAGATGTTCGAAGATCGCATTGGCGAAACGCAGAACCATCAGATTTTGCGCGGTCTCTTTCCCAAGGTAATGATCAATCCGGTAAGTCTCGGACTCCGGGAATGACCCCTCCACCAGCGTGTTCAAAGCCCGTGCACTCTCCAGATCGGTGCCAAACGGTTTCTCGACAATCACCCTTGCCCAGCCGCCGGATGGTGCCACATTCAGCCCGCTTTCCCGGAGGTTTTCGAGAATGACCTGAAACTGGTCGGGTGCCGCCGCCAGATAGAAAAGGCGGTTTCCGCGGGTGCCTCGCTCGGCATCCAGCGCATCGAGACGTTTCGCGAGGGACACATAGCCGGACGCGTCATCAAACGCGCTGCGATGATAAAAAATCGAGTCCGAAAAACTTGCCCAGAGTTCTTCGTTCACGGACTGACGCGAATACTTGCGGGTGGCGGCGCCGAGTTCCTCGCGGAAAATGTCATCTGATTTGTCCCGGCGGGCGAAACCCACCACATTCACAGACTGGGGAAGCGCTCCTTCGACGGCCAAATTGTAAAGAGCAGGCACCAACTTCCGGTGGGTGAGATCCCCGGTCGCTCCAAAAATCACCACGGTGCAGGGTTCGGGCAGGGCGCGGTTCAATAACCCTCCCCGCAGCGGATTTGCATGTTTGCGTTCAGACATGCTGATTACATAAACTCGTTCCTTGACTCTGACAAGGCTGTGCCCCGAAGTGTGCCTGCAAAAAATCACAGGACCTTCTGTGCGCTTGTTGGTTTGGCTTTTCCTATGAATTTTGAAACATTGTCCCTGATTGCCAACGAGGTGGTGGCCACGACGCTGGCCTCGTTGCCGGACGAGCTGCGCGAGGCGGCGCGACGCGTGCCCGTGCTTCTGGAAAAGCGTCCCGATGCGGGGGATATCGAAGCCGGGTTGGACCCGGACCTTTTGGGCCTGTTTGATCCCGGGCCCCATGACACCCCCCACATTCGGCTTTGGTTAAAAAACCTGTGGGAATACTCCGACGAAGAGGAGGACATTTTCCGCGAAGAAGTCCGTGTCACACTTCTTCATGAAATCGGCCACTTGTTGGGATGGGATGAGGAAGATCTGGATGAACGGGGCTTGGGGTAAGCCGCTTGGTTCCTCGGTGGGGCGCGTCAGTCCCTTGACCGCCGAATTCCTCCACACTTCACCCAAGCTGCTTCGCGGCAAAAGCTTTGATCGCACCGCGCAGATTTCCG
>JBBECL010000307.1:0-2095 GCA_040881805.1 Terrimicrobiaceae bacterium
ACGGGCGCTCCCCTTCTTCACAAACTTGGGGATTATCTCAATCAACCAGCTCAAATTGAAAATGACTGGGAACCGGTGGATAGCTCTGCCGCAGCGATTGCCGCTCAGGGCCTCCTTCGATTGGGCCGATATCTGGGCGAAACAGGCAAGGGGGCCAAATACTGGCAGGCTGGACTGACGACCGCCCAAACCGTGCTCAGCGAACCTTACCTTTCGATCGATCCGGGGCATCAGGGGCTGATTTTGCATTCCATCTACCACCGCCCGAATGGCTGGGATCATGTGCCCGAGGGCAGCAAAATCCCCCGCGGTGAATCTTCCATGTGGGGGGATTACCATGCCCGCGAACTCGCGCTTTACCTTCAACGCCTCGCAGAAAACAAAAATTACACCTTCTTCGGAGGCCTCAAATAACCCCAAATCTCATGATAATCTCCGATCTCGCCAAAATTGAAGGCCGCCGCTACCCGGCCCGCCGCAGAACCCAAAACCTCGTCGGTGGGTTGGCCCCCATCCAAGCCACCAACTTCGCCATGGGCAATGTGACCCTCGACCCCAACGGCGGGCAAGTCCCCTGGCACAATCAGGAGCAGGAGGAGGTTTATTTTATCGTGGAGGGAACCGGCGAAGTCTGCCTCGGTGAGGAACGTCAAATCGTGACCTCGGGTCAGATGGTCTATATCCCGCCCACGGTCTTCCATCAGCTCACCAATATCGGAGACACTCCCCTCCGCATGATTTATTGCTACGGTCCCGCCGGGGACGTGGCGCATTGGCGTCAGGAATTGGATGGCACCCTGCCGAGGGCCGGGATTGATGTTCCAGCTCTCCCTGAAGGTGCCCAGCCCCAATGCACGATTAAACCATGAGGACTTTAAAACTATGAAAAAACATACCATTGGAATCATCATGAACGGCGTCACCGGGCGCATGGGCACCAACCAGCACTACATTCGGTCCATCCTGGCCATACGGAAGCAGGGCGGGGTGAAGGTGAATGACGGTGAGGTCTTGTGGCCGGAGCCGGTGCTTGTGGGGCGGAGTGAGGCCAAATTAACACAGTTGGCGGCTATGGATGAGGGGGTGCGGTGGACGACGGATTTGGACAAGGAGTTGGCAGATCCGAAGAACATCATTTATTTCGATGCCCAAACGACGGGTCGGCGGGCCGATGCGGTGAAGAAGGCCATTGCAGCCGGGAAGCACGTGTATTGTGAGAAACCCACGGCGGTTTCAACAGCTTCCGCGCTGGAGCTTTTTGATATCGCGACCAAGGCCGGGGTGAAGAACGGGGTGGTGCAGGACAAGCTTTGGCTGCCGGGTTTGCGAAAATTGCAACGTTTGAAAGAGCAGGGCTTTTTTGGAAAAATTTTGAGTGTGCGCGGGGAGTTTGGGTATTGGGTTTTTGAGGGAAACAACGTGGCTGCCCAGAGGCCGAGCTGGAATTACCGCAAGGAGGATGATGGTGGCATCATCGTGGATATGTTGTGTCACTGGCGTTACGTCCTCGACAATCTTTTTGGCGAGGTGAAGGCTGTGTCCTGTCTTGGGGCCACCCATATCCCCGAGCGGGTGGATGAACAAGGAAAGACCTATGCCTGCACGGCTGATGATTCCGCTTATGCGACGTTTGAACTCGAAGGCGGTGTGATTGCGCATTTTAACTCCAGTTGGACTGTTCGGGTTCGCCGGGATGACTTGCTCACGCTGCAGGTGGATGGCACCCATGGGTCAGCGGTCGCCGGCCTGCGGGAATGTTACATCCAGCATTACGGCAACACACCCAAGCCGGTGTGGAACCCTGACATTGCCCAGCCGATCCCATTTTTTGATGGTTGGTTAAAAGTGCCGGAGCAGGAAAATTTCGATAATGCGTTCAAGGTGCAATGGGAGCTGTTTTTGCGTCATGTCGCCCTCGACGAGCCCTTTCCCTGGACCCTGCTCCAAGGGGCCAAAGGCGTGCAGTTGGCGGAATTGGGAATCAAGAGCTGGGAAGAGCGCAAGTGGCTGAATGTGGAAGCGTTGAGATGAGGGGTGTGGTTGATGGTGGGGGTTGCCATGCAGGCCAGGGGGCATGGGCGTCTCGACCGTGTGG
>JBBECL010000308.1:0-2080 GCA_040881805.1 Terrimicrobiaceae bacterium
AAGTCCCACAATGGCAGGCTTGTATTGCTCGATAGCCTCAATGAACTTTGACGACGGCACATTCACTCCGAGGTCAATCACTTCAAATCCGGCACCCTTCCACATCGTGGCAACAAGATTTTTCCCGATGTCATGCAGATCGCCTTCCACGGTCCCGATCAGCGCGGTGTGTTCCGGCTTGATCCCGGCTGCGAGCAACCGAGGCTCGAGGGTTTTCATCGCCTCCTTCATGGCGCGGGCTGCAACCAGCATCTCCGGCACAAAGATTTCGTTGTTTTTGAATCTCTCGCCGACGACCGCCATGGCTGGAATAAGCGCCTACTGTAACATGGTGACAGGCAATTCGCCTGCTTCCAAGAGTATTGGAACGATGGCTTGAACGTCTTTGCGTTTTCCGTTGATCACGGCATTTTTAAGATCGGCGATGGTGGACATATTGTTGTTTGGATAAGTGTTGAGAGGAAGTGTCGGGAATCTTCAGTTGTGTTGGAGAGATGGTTGCGCGGCCCGCCGCGTCACGATGGCCAGTTGGAAAACCATCAAAATGACTCCCATAAAAAACCAGTCACCAAGCACGGAGTTGCGCAGGAAGGGGAGCGCCATGAAATAACACTCAATCAGTCCGGAAACTGATTTTGCGTAGGGCATGCCGCCCAGCCCCACGCCGAAGAGCCAGACTCCAAAGTTACTGATGAAAAAGAATACAAATGGTGTTGAGAACGCCCCGGCTATTCTGGCAGGCATGGAAGCACCCCTGAGCATCCCGGCACCCATGGCGATGGCCAAGAATCCCGAATAGTCAATCAAGCGGGAAGGATAAAACAGCGAGTCGATCAGGGTGGCATTGATGAACACGTCACTGACAATGAGTGCGCCCAGGGTGACCGCCAGCCCGATCCGCCAGCCCCCCACAACCCCGGCCATAAAGGCCATGGCACCAAACGGCGCAAAGTTTGCAGGATGTGGAAGAATTCGGTAGATGGCGGCGAATCCAATAAGAACGATAAAGGGAATGATTTTGTTTGTCATAACATGCCCACTGTAGAGCAAGTATTTGCCATCGGTCTTGAATACAGAGCGGATAAACTGGAACCTGCGGCTCCGAGATCAGCCGGCGGCTCAACTTTATTCGGTGAGGGATGCCGTCCCCTCCGCGCAGTGTGCCCGGAATTGACGGGGTGTGAGGCCCCGCACTTCTCGGAAAACACGGGTGAGATGACTCTGGTCGCTGAACCCCGAATCAACGGCGATGTCCGCGATCTTGTCGTTCGTTGTTTTTAGCAAATCACAGGCACGGGCAAGCCGCGCTTCTGCCAACAATTCGCTGAAAGAACGTCCCAGCCTTTCTTTCAGAAGCTCTGCGAGGTGACTCGGTGAAACGCCAACCGTTTTCGCGACGTCCTGTCTCGTCAAAGATCCCGCGCAACTCTCGCGAAGGACGCGCAGCGTTTTTGTGATGACCGGGTCGGGTCTCTCGGAAATGGTTGCTTGAACAGCATCAATGATTCGAAAAAAGGTGGATCGCAGCCACCGGGCCAATTCTTCATCGTCATGGACTTTTGAAAGCTCCACCAAATGCCGATAGCCCATGCCGAGAATCACCGTTTGCGAGGCACCAGCGTCCACAGCCGCGCGGGACATCATCACCACCAGTTCCAGAAGGAGCCCCTTGAGTTGCTCGGAATCCTCGGCTCCTCGTGCATAAACATGCACCAGCACGCGATTGATGGATTCGACGGCTGCCGGGCGGTCTCCCCGGCGGATGGATTCGATCAGGTAAGGTTCTTCTCCGAGATAGAAATCCCTCACTCTACAAAACAACCCATCTCCAGTTGCTTCAATCGCTGGGAACTGGCATCTTGGCATGAGTGCGATCATTGCCGGATTTTTTCTTCTGAAAAACGGCTGGGTTGCAATTGATAACTCAGACCATTGATTTTTAAATGACACAAGAAATATTTCGTCAAATATTTCATCACACCCGCTCCCGGCACACGCAGGCTTGCGAGTTCGGTTCTTTACGGTTAGCAAACGGGAATGTCCAAGACTCCCATCACCACGTTGTTCCTCGATATCGGGG
>JBBECL010000309.1:0-2077 GCA_040881805.1 Terrimicrobiaceae bacterium
GTCTCGGTGATGATTGGCCTGCCTGAATCCCGCAGTTTCGGGAGCAGAGCAGAATCCGCTGGCAGACCGATCCAGCAAAAGTCTTGGGGTTTGTCCGTTGGCTCCAGATATGTGGTGAACGTCGTGCCCCAACCGCAATCTGCTCTCGAACCGCACGCCGCTTCATCATACAGGCCCAGAATAAATCCCGCGGCACCGGAGTCTTGCCAATGCGGGGGATACACAAACGTCACATTGCTCCCGGCAGCAAGGAGGAAGCGACGATCGGCATTACCATCACCGAACCCGGCCCAATATCCTTCTCTAGGAGGCGCTTGTCCGACTTGCCAAGGGGGATCGGTGATAAAACCAACTTGCCGGTCGAAACCCGGCCAAGCATCAGGAGCGCCCATGATCATCGCAGGGCTGATGCCTTGGGAGGCGAGACTACGGGCCACCTCGTCGCTGGCGACAAGATGCTGGGCCAAGTAGTTGGTGCGTCCGGTGTAATCGCTGCCCGAGTCCTCGATCCGCGAGAGAATATGCCACCGACCGCTTTGCGCAGTTTCGGTGCGATAAGCGTAGACCACGCGGTGAACGGCCTCCCCCCGCAACGGAGCAAATTGTGAAGCGGCTTCCGCGGCGTGAGATATAACCGTCGGAATTTCCCGATGCCGCGCCACGATACCGAATCCGCCTCTGCCTGCTTCCAGTAGTTGAGGCCAACTCGTGTAAAAGATCCGGTAAAACATGCGTGGCTGAATACTGCTTACCCGTCAGGTGCGCAGAGGAACAAGGTGTGGCTCGATTTGTGACAGAATCCAGAGCACCGGGGTTTCCACCAAAAAAGGTGAGATTTCAGCTGGATCCGGGCCGAGCGCGTCATCGCCCCGTTCGGTCTTGATCCGTTTTGGGGAGCATCCGGTCGGACTGACGGGAAAGTATTTCACATTGTTGGAAATCGCCTCGGCCCCGGCCACTAATTCAGGACAAACGTCCATCATGATATTCCTGGCCGCCTCCGAATTTTCATCCACGGCATTTAAATCAAAACCCTCTCCCGTTACCGGCTCGGCCAGAGTCTCCTCGGGAATCAAGTCCCTCCACAGGTCAAACTTGCCGACCATGAAAGCAAAGGGCGTGGACAACCGTCCCGTAGCGTCAAGTCCCTTGGTTTTCTGCACCAGTGTTTGGATGCCTGCCAAGATCGATGCTTGGTAGTCAGTGTGACGGGATTCGAACTGCGGATCACGGTGAGACCTCAGACGATCCCGAAAACCCGTGCTGTAAGCGGGGTCAAACATGAACAGGATCCCGGATGCGGAAGCCAAATGAAAAATACCGGGACTGCGATCGAGATCAGTGCCTGGCAGAAAATTTTCCCCTGCGTTGTCATAAAATATCAAAGCTCTTGTGTCATTCCCCCCGCTCTTTGGCTGAAGATTGAAGATGAAAGGCTTGGGGAGCGGCACCAATTTGCCGTAACGAGGCAATTGCTCATACATCGTTCCGTCCAAGCGGGTCTTGGCTACAACGGCTTCCTCGGGAGTGCGGGCACTGAAGAGCGCATCGCGCATTTCCGTGAGGAGAACATTCATCTGAGGATCGGCATCGAGGAAACCAGTATCGAAGTTCCTGAACATTGTCCGTTGCATCGCCCGGGTCATTGAGCAAAGAAAATACGATTTGCCCGAGGTCTGAGCGCCGACGATGGACATGATGTGGTGCTTGAAATCCATGAAGCCGTGAGGCAAGCGGCGGCGGCAATGAGGGCAGGCCAGATCGGGTGCAGGTATGCCCATAGGATCGAGCGCAACACCATTGTCGTTAAAGCGAATAGGCAAAAAGCGCAGCATCTCGCCCTCTCCCAAAAGCGGGTCCCGTCGAAGGCTCGCATGCTTGGCAATTCGCATAACGTGGCCTGAGTCGAATTTCCGCCAGCAACTTGGGCAATCAAGTTCACCCTCATCGGGGACATCGGCTGATCCTTCCATTGATTGCGGTAACGATGTGCCTTTGGAGGTTATTTCCAGCCGATCCTGATCCTCGTCTGAGAGTCCCAGGAAAATTTCTCTCACGGACTCGACAAAGAATCCGA
>JBBECL010000310.1:0-2070 GCA_040881805.1 Terrimicrobiaceae bacterium
TGCCGCTGAAAATGCTGAACGGACCATGCGACAACCAAAAACAAAAGAGGGCAAGCGCGGCGGAAACCCGGAACGGTGACGCCAAATCGGAGCACCCCCCGGAAAAAACCCGACGACGCAAAATCGCAATCGTGGCCAGCGCAAGCAAGGGCACCACCCCCAAATACGTGGCACCCGCAATGTTTGGAACGGCAAAATCCCCGCGAAAATCTCCAGACACCCCCCCCAATCGGTCAAAAAAATGGAGACCGCTCTTTGAGGAAAACGTCTGTTGCCACCCCGAAAGCGGACCAAACTCAAAAAGCACGGCTGATCCCGCTTCCCGCAGGGATGGCAAATTCGGGATAATCCCCAACAAAACAACCGCCGCCAAAGCCGGCCCCCAAACCCGCCCATCCAGCCATGCCGCCAGGCCCCGGTGCTTCCACAACGCCCACAATCCAAACACCAACAACCCCGGTGCCGCCAAAAGCGCCGCCTTGGAATGGGTCACGGCCAGCAAGGCACAGAACCCGCCACAAAGCAGGCCTGTCAGAGGCGAAGGGGCCTGAGCCAGCCGTAGGATGGACCAGCAGACCAACGGCAAAACCACCAGAGCGCAAAGTGAGGGAAGATCTCCAATCGAGGACTTGGTCCAAAGGGAGGGAGACAGCATGAAAACCAGGGAGGTGATCGTCGCGACCTTCAGGTTCCCACAAAGCCGCCTCGCAAAAACAAACATCGTCAACCCAAAGATGGGCACCAGCGAAAGGATCGCCACCTGAACGCCTGCCAGGTCTCCAAAAAAGGAGGACCACCACAGCACCCACAGGGATGTTCCAAGCGTTCCCGAGGCCGTGGCCAGAGGGCTTCCTCCCAAAAACCGGGGCGACCACCATGCCAGTCCCCCTTCGGATTGCAGACACCTGACCATCTCTTGCGCTTTGGCCAAATGAGCGGTCGCCTCCAGAGCCGTCGTGGCGGTCGGATCCCAAGCCACCCAGCCGACAACACCAAGCAAAAGGCCTGCCAAAACAATAAGGAGAGTCGCTCGGAACATTCTGCCACCCCTTCTAGTCGAACATCCCGCATTTGAGCATCATTTTTTCATGTCAGCTCAACTTTGAAACAAACGTGGTGGAGATTGCCACGCAAGTCAGGGGGCACGGTCGTCCCGCCCGTGTGCAGTTTGCTCCTTTCGGCACAACATTCTTGAAACCCGAGAAATGAACCGTGCCCCCGGGCTCGCTCCACCCCCGGAGCAAACCATCCCTCGACTCGGGAGCCGCTTTTGACTACAGAAGAACTCGTAGCAATGGATGTCCGCGAATCACTAATCTCCCTGACGGTTCTTTCTCCCTGCTTTCAGGATGAGGAAAATCTTTCGGAGCTCCACCGCCGGGTGACCCGGGTCTGCCAAGGGCTCACCATCCCTTACGAATTTCTCTTGGTGGACGATGGATCCCCGGATGCCACGTGGCAAAAAATTCAAGAACTGGCCGCTCAAGATCCCTCGGTGACAGGAATCCGGCTCTCCAGAAATTTTGGCCATCAACTGGCCGTCACCGCCGGCTTGACCAAAGCCCGGGGCGACAGGGTGCTGATCATCGACTCCGACCTTCAAGATCCCCCGGAACTCTTGCCGGAAATGATGAAGCTGATGGATGCCGGAGCCGATAATGTTTACGGGAAGCGCATTCGACGGAAGGGAGTGCCTGTCTGGAAAAAGCTGGCTTATAAGTCCTACTACCGCCTGCTGACGTTCCTCGCCGGTTGTGACATTCCCGAGGACACCGGTGATTTTCGCTTGATCAACCACCGCATCATTGACGCCATCAATGCCATGCCGGAACAACACCGGTTCCTTCGCGGAATGATCAGCTGGTCCGGCTACAAACAAGTGGCCATCCCGTATGACCGCGATGCCCGCTTTGCCGGTCACTCCGGCTACACCCTGGCCAAGCTCTTCCACTTCGCCATCGACGGCATCACCAGCTTTTCCATCAAACCCCTCCGCATCGCCACATTGTTGGGAATTTTGACAGGCCTGCTCTCCCTCCTCTTCGCAGGATACGTGGCCCTGGCAACCAT
>JBBECL010000311.1:0-13029 GCA_040881805.1 Terrimicrobiaceae bacterium
GGCCGCCGTCGGGCGGCCCAAGCCGCCGAGGCGGAGGCCGCCCTCCAGCGTCACGCCCACGCTGTGATTCGTTTTGAAAATGACCGCATGGCCGACCTCTCCTCCCCGCGTGAGGGCATCAGCGAAACCTTCGAAGCTTCCGACCGCCTGCTCACCGAGTGTGTGGCCTCCTTTTTGGAAATGCTCAATGGCGATGGCCCCATGCCGGTCACCCAGGGAAATCTTTTGTCCGTCCTGCGGGAAGGCTCGTCCTCCGCACTCTTCGGACGCGGAGAGGGGCATGGCGACAATCGTGCGCACGAGGCGGTCGAACGGGCGCTGAAGAGTCCTTTGCTGGATCGTGGGCGCATGTTGGATGATGCCAATGCGGTCGTTGTTCACGTCGGGGGACCTCCCTCGCTGTCCTTTTCAGAGACAGCCGCCATCATGCGTGAAACATCAAAGCATGTGCCCGATGACGCCCATCTCTTTCTGAGTGTGTCGGTCTCCCAAACCTCCTCCAGCCCGGTCACAGTCACGATTTTTGGGAATCATCAGACCGGGGCTCCCGCATCCCCCGCACCACCGGTCAGAACCGCCCGTCCCGCACCCGAACCCAAAGCCGCTCCCGGGCTCCAACCGGCGAAGGCCACCAAAAAAGAGACCGTGCCAACCCCCGCTCCCGAACAAAACGAGGAGCCGCTCCGGCCGACCCCACCCGGGCGTTTATTTACAGATGATGACGTCCCCCCGGCCCATGTGGCCCCCGCACCGGCGGCACCCAAAAAGCCGGCTCCGACCAAAGTGCGCCAGGAAACCCTCCAATTCGAACCCGCCGCGCGCGGACGTTTCGAAAAAAGTGAACCCACCATCGTTGAAGGAGAAGATCTCGACGTGCCAACCTTCCTCCGAGCCCGCCCGAAGCACTGATGGGCTTTCTCAGTCTTCCCAAAGAAAATTTTCGAGGCGGAGGCTGTTGATGCGCTGACGGGCCTCCTCGGCGCGCGGGCCTTCACTGGCGGCAAGGCGTTCGTAGATTTCGATGGCTTCGGCGGCTTTGTTTTGATCCTCAAGGATTCTTGCGGCGTCGAAACCTGCTTTGTAGAACCAGAAAAATTCGGGTTCCGCATCATTTTGGGCGGAGAGGACGCCGTGATAACTGGCGAGGGCGGCGGGAAGTTCCCCGAGTTTTTCCGATGCTGCCCCGATTTTGACAAGGGCTTGATTTTTCCAACGTGGTGGCACATTGGGTTCTGCGGCGAGCCGCCATGCGGCGATAGCCTCGGTGTAGGACGCCGGGTCCTTGCCTCCGAGCAAAAAGTAGGTGTCCCCTTTTTCGATGAGGGCCGCGTAACGCAAGGTTTCATCGGCCTCGGAAGAGAGGATGCTGTCAAGGACGGGGATCGCTTCCCGTGGGCGGTTCAGGGCATTCAGCAAGAGCGCCTGCGCCAGGCGGGCGCGATATGCCAGGGGGCCGCCCGCACTTGCCACATCGTTGTAATGCTCGAGGGCCTGTTCGGTGCCAAGTTCGGACAACAACCGGGAGGCGGCCTGGCCCGCAAGGAATTGGGATTTTTCCGCCAGAGGAGAACCCGGGCGGGCCTCGGCGGCTTGCTCCAAATGGGATTGGGCGGAAAGGTAATCGCCCCGCCGGAAGTGAACCTCCCCCAGCTTGAGCAACACATCAGCCC
Source organism: Terrimicrobiaceae bacterium (assembly GCA_040881805.1). GTDB lineage: Bacteria > Verrucomicrobiota > Verrucomicrobiia > Chthoniobacterales > Terrimicrobiaceae > JAJTZA01. The sequence goes on from JBBECL010000311.1 coordinate 1,671, forward strand.
TGAGGGGCGCAGTCGGATAGGTCGAAAGAAATTGCGTGGCGGCAGCAAGGAGGCTTGGTTCGGAGTCCGGTGATCCATCATCCAAAAGAAACACTGAGAGGGCACTGGCCCGTGCGGCGGTTTCGTCATCGGCCGCGGAGATTTGGCGGAGTTCCGCGCGGGCCCCCTCGCGATCCAATTGCAAATATTTCCACTCGGCGAGAGCCAGTCGGGCGGAGTCGGACCAGGGGGAGAGATTCTGGGAGGCGACACGTTCGAGAAGCGTGGCGGTTTGAGGATCCCGCCTGGAGGCGGCCGCCATGGCGGCGGCCAATTGGAGGGTGATCGGGCGGGGAGCATCGTCATCGCCGGGTTCCTCCCCGGCAAGGATCGAGGCCAGGGCGGCATTAAATTTTGCCGCTTCCCAGCCGCTGCCTTCGGCGGATTGATGAAACGAGGAGGCAGCTTTTTCGTAATGACCCGCGGCGGCATGCGCCAGGCCGCGTTGGAAATCCATGCCCGGCCCCGGTTTGTCGGCAAGGATTTTGAGAGCTTCTTCCGGTTTGTTTGCGCCCAAGGCGGCGGCGGACCATTCCCTGCGGGCGTTTTCGGCCAATGGATGATCGGGGGATTGCTCGAGGAAGGTTTGGAAGGCCCGCCCGGCCCGATCCAGCCGACCGAGCCGGAGTTCATTACGGGCGAGGTAATAGGTGGCCAAATTTTGCCGACTGCTGTGGCTGGGATCTTCCGCCCATCGGCGAAGCTCGGAGCTGGAGGGTGACGTTTGACGGATGTAGATCAGGTCAAGCTCACGAAAAACCTCGGGCAGGTTCTTGTGGCGACCATGATCCGCGATAAATTTCTCCAAATGAGCTTCGGCCTGATCATCCTCGCCGGAGTCCCTCAGCGTCCTGGCCTTGAGCACGGCCAATTTGACAGCCATTGCCGCATCCGGCTTCGAGTCACGGTTCAGGACCTCCATGGCTTTGTCGGGTTGACCGGTGTTGATGTGGGTCCATGCCAGCAGATAGTCGCGCAGGGCCATATCCGGGGAGGTGACCGTTTCGAGGAGAGCCAACTCGGAAGCCGCTTTTTGCGGTTGACCTGCATCAAGATACAAAGCGGCCAGGTCGAGCCGGCCTTGGGTCGTGCGCGCTGAATTTTCCAAGAGGGCCGTTGCCCCGGCTTGTTGCCCCAGCGCGGCGAGCATGCGGGCCTGCCCGATGATGGCATCCTGCCCGAATTCGGAAGTGGCCCCCTTGTAGAGTTCGAGGGCCTCTTGGTGGCGTCCAAGTCGCGCCAACCCCTCCGCCATCCAGAATTGGGAAGCGACGGATCCGGTGGACTTCAAACTTTCGAGAGTTTTAACAGCCCCTTCGGCATCGCCGGTCGCGAGCAGCGCCCTTGCCATCAAAATGCGGTGCTGTTCTTGGTCGATGGGGTCGAGGACTTCGGGATCGATGACCGATAACTTGGCAAGGGCCACGCTGGGCAGTCCTTCTTCCAAGGCCGCCTGGCCCTCCTCCAAGGCACTTCCCAGCAAGACCGGAGCCGTGAAAGCGACAAGAAAAATTGTGAGATAAATTTTTGTCATAACACGCGGGAAAGGTAGCGCCCTGTGAAACCAGCGGGGTTGGCGGCGATGGTTTCCGGGGTCCCCTCGGCAACGAGTTGCCCGCCTCCCGAACCTCCCAGCGGCCCGAGATCCAGAATCCAATCCGCGCATTTGATGACATCCAGATTGTGTTCAATCACGATGAGGGTGTTGCGCGCGTCGCGAAGTTTCATAAGCACTTCCAGCAGTTTATGAATATCCGCGAAGTGGAGTCCAGTCGTTGGTTCATCGAGGAGGTAAATCGTTCTCCCGGTGGCGCGCTTGGCCAGTTCGGCGGAAAGCTTCAGTCGCTGGGCCTCGCCGCCGGAGAGGGTTGTGGCGGACTGGCCCATGCGCAGGTAACCCAACCCCACATCCTGCATGGTTTCCAATTTTCCCGAAAGGGAGGGGATGTTGCGAAAAAACCGTGACGCTTCGTCCACGCTCATCTCAAGCACATCGGCAATATTTTTGCCCTTGTAGGTCACTTCCATGGTTTCGCGGTTGTAACGCTTGCCGCGGCAGAATTCGCATTCGACGTAAACATCCGCGAGAAAGTGCATCTCGATTTTGATCACGCCATTGCCCTCGCAGTGCTCGCACCGGCCCCCCTTGGTATTCAGCGAAAAGCGGCCGGCTTCATAACCACGGACCCGGGAGGAGGGCAGTTCACTGAAAAGATCACGAATGGCTCCCATGGCTCCCGTGTAGGTGGCGGGATTGGACCGTGGCGTCCGGCCCACCGGGGACTGGTCGATGACCACGACTTTGTCGAATTGCGCGGTTCCAATAATTTCCTCATGGACCCCCGGCTTTTCTTTGGCCCTGTTCAAATCGCGGGCGAGGGCCGCACGGAGAATGTCGTTCACCAACGTGCTCTTGCCACTGCCCGAAACTCCGGTCACGCAAGTCAAACAACCCACCGGAAACGCGGCATTCAAATTCCGCAGGTTGTTTTCCCGGGCTCCCCGGACCACCAACCACCCATCGCCTTCTTCCCCGGCGTCGTCACGGGATTTGCGGGGGGCAACCCGCTTTTTGGGGACGGGGATTTTTTGGCGTCCGCACAGGTATTGGGCCGTGAGTGACTGCTCGTTCGCGAGAACTTCTTCCAGTGTGCCTTGGGCCATGATCTGTCCGCCGCGCGGACCGGCCCCGGGGCCAAGGTCCAGAATGTGGTCCGCCGCACGGATGGTGTCCTCATCATGCTCAACCACCACCACCGAATTTCCCAGATCGCGGAGGGAACGCAACGTCCCGATCAGCCGGTCATTGTCCTTCTGATGAAGGCCAATGCTTGGTTCGTCCAACACGTAGAGCACCCCCGCCAGGCCCGAACCAATCTGGGTGGCCAGGCGAATGCGCTGAACCTCTCCGCCGCTCAATGTGCCGCTCTCGCGGTTGAGGTGCAGATAGCTCAGCCCGACCTCGTCCAAAAAGGTGAGGCGCTGACGGATCTCCTTCAACACATCATGGACGATCTCTTGTTCGGCGGGGGAAAAGACGAGGCGTTCCATCAATGCCAGGGCCTCGGAAATGGGCATGGCACAAAAGTCGTTCACGTTGACACCCCGGGCCGAGCCGTCTGTGAGCGTCACAGCCAGAATTTCCGGCTTGAGCCGCTTTCCCCCACAAACCTTGCAGAGACGCCTTCCTTGAAACGTCCGCAACCGCTTTTTGGTGAATTCGCTCTCGCTGGATTCATACAAGCGATCCACCTGCGATATCAGGCCTTCGTAGGGTTTGCTGACGACCCGGTCCGCGGAAATTTTTGTGGAGAGAGACCGGTCGCCACTGCCCTCAAACAGCAGCTTTTTGAAGGTCTCCGGAAGATCGCGAAACGGCTTGTCCGCGGACACCGGACAGTCCGCGAGAAGCGCCTCCAATTGATACCCGTAAAAAACCTTCATACGTTTGTTGCTCGTCTTCCAAGGCAAGACGCACCCTCCGGCCAGGGTCATTTCCTCATCCACCATCAACTCCGGATCAAAAAAGAGTTCCGTGCCAATGCCATGACACGCCGGACAGGCCCCCAGGTGACTGTTGAACGAAAAATGCTTGGGTGTCAGCTTCGGCATGGTGAATCCCGTGTTGGGATTCGAGTAGTCGGTTGAAAATTTTTCGTCGGTGCCGCGATCACTTCCCTCCGCCAGCCGGCAAACCACCACCTTGCCATTGCCCCATCGCAATGCGGTTTCGATCGAATCCACCAACCGACTGCGGATCCCTTCCCGAATCGCAAGACGGTCCACCACGGCCTCAATCACATGAGTTTTGGTTTTGTCGAGTTTGGGCAGGACGGTCTCCGAGATTTCCTCCAGCCGCCCATCCACACGCAACCGCACAAATCCCTCCCGCCTGGCCTTTTCCATCACATCCCGGAACTCGCCTTTCTGACGATCCACCAAGGGCCCAAGCACCAAAAACCGGGTGCCCTCCGGCCAGGAAAGCACGGTCTCGCAGATTTGTTGGGGGCTCTGACGGAGCACGGGCTCACCCGTCACGGGGTCATGGGGTTTTCCCACAGCCGCATACAACAACCGCAAATAATCAAAAATCTCCGTCGTGGTTGCAATCGTGGACCGCGGGCTGGCGGTCGAGGTGCGCTGTTCGATGGCGATCGCCGGGGAAAGGCCCTCGATGTAATCAACCTCCGGCTTCTGCATTTTGTCCAGGAACTGACGGGCATACGCCGACAAACTCTCCACGTATTTCCGCTGCCCCTCCGCATACAAGGTGTCAAAAGCCAGCGAGGATTTCCCCGACCCGCTCATGCCGGTCACGACCACGAACTTATTGCGCGGGATATTGACATCAATATTGCGCAGGTTGTGCTGACGCGCGCCTTTGATGCGGATCATCGATTGGTTGCCGTTCTCAGAATTCGCCATACATGCAAACAGTCAACGTAGCACACGGCGCTTATTTCCCCGCGAAAAAGTTTTTGTTGTCCGACCCGTGAGATACAGGAATCCGGGATTGAAGATTCGCTGGCGGGTGCTTACATCTCGTATGAAATGACGACACCCAAGCCACTCACCAACCTTCCTGCGTGGAAGGCCCTCGCGGCCCACCACAAAAAAGTCAAAGACGTCACGCTGCACGAGCTCTTTGCGGCGGATGCGAAACGGGGGGAAACCTTCACAGCGAGCGGTGCCGGGCTCTTCTTTGATTATTCGAAGAACCGGGTCACGGAAGAAACTCTCAAACTCCTGCTTGCCCTTGCCAGAGAGTCCGGGCTCAAGGACCGGATCGAGGCCATGTTCACCGGCAAAAAAATCAACATCACCGAAGACCGGGCGGTCCTCCACGTGGCCCTGCGCGCTCCAAAAACCGCGAAGATCTTTGTGGATGGAAAAAATGTGGTGCCCGAGGTGCATGAGGTCTTGGAGAAAATGGGAGCCTTCGCGAACCGGGTTCGCAGCGGCCAATGGAAAGGCCACACCGGAAAGCGCATCAAAAACGTGATCAACATCGGGATTGGGGGATCGGACCTCGGGCCGGTGATGGCCTACGAGGCGCTGAAGCACTATAGCATGCGCGGGATGGTCTTTCGTTTTGTCTCCAACGTGGACGGCATCGATTTTGTGGAAGCGACACAAGACCTCAACCCCGAGGAAACCCTTTTTATTGTGTCCTCAAAAACTTTCACGACGCTCGAGACGATGACCAATGCCCAAAGCGCCCGCGACTGGCTGTTGGCGGGGCTGGGGGGAAATCCCAAAGCGGTCGCCAAACATTTTGTCGCTGTCTCCACCAACGCCGAAAAAGTCTCCGCCTTCGGGATCGACACCAAAAACATGTTCGGGTTTTGGGATTGGGTCGGCGGGCGTTATTCCATGGACTCCGCCATTGGTCTTTCCACGATGCTGGCCGTTGGCCCGGAAAACTTTGGCAAACTCCTCGCGGGATTCCATGCCATGGATAAACATTTCCGCACGACCCCTTTCGAAAAAAACTTGCCCGTCCTGCTCGGTCTCCTCGGTCTGTGGTATAACGACTTCTTCGGCGCCCAAACAGTGGCGGTCCTGCCCTACGAACAATACCTCAAACGCTTCCCCGCCTACCTCCAACAACTCACAATGGAGAGCAATGGGAAATACGTGAGCCTCGGCGGCAAAAAGGTCGGGTATGACACCGGCCCGATCTATTGGGGCGAGCCCGGAACGAACGGTCAGCATTCGTTTTATCAGTTGATCCACCAGGGAACCCGCCTGATCCCCTGCGACTTCATCGCCTTTGCCAAAGCCCTCACCCCGTTGGGTCGGCATCATGACATTCTCATGGCCAACGTTTTTGCCCAGGCCGAGGCCCTGGCCTTTGGCAAAACGCCCGCGCAAGTCAAAGCCGAAGGAACACCGGATTGGTTGGTGCCTCATCGTGTCTTTGAGGGCAACCGCCCATCCAACACGATCCTTGCGGATAGCCTGACCCCCGAGGCCCTCGGCTCGCTCATCGCCCTCTACGAACACAGCGTCTTCACCCAAGGCACCATCTGGCAAATCAACTCTTTCGATCAGTGGGGTGTGGAACTCGGCAAGGCCCTCGCCCAAGCCATCATTCCCGAACTCGAAAGCCCCGCTCCGCCCAAACTCAAACACGACAGCTCCACCAACGCCCTCATCAAACGCTACCGCAGGATGAAGACCGCCAAGTGAGCATCCCTTGCAGGAGCCGTCGAACATTGCCGGACTTAGAAAATCCCTTGCGAGTGGAGGCTGGGTAAGGGAAGTTGGGTCTATGAAGTGGTTGCTCCCGATTTTTGCTCTCCTTGTTGGTGGATCTGCCGTTGCCGCAACCCCGGAAATTGTCAAAGGGTCCGTGGTGGTGGTGCCCATCCATGGGGCCATCACCGAGGCGCAATTCTTTTTTCTGCGGCGCGTCATCAAGCAGGCGGATGCGGCGGGGGCTGCCGCGTTGATCCTGGATATCGACACCCCGGGCGGGGCTCTTTCGGCCACCGAAAAAATCGACCAGGCCCTGCTGAAAGCCAAGATGCCGGTTTACAGCTATATCAATACCAATGCGGCCTCGGCGGGTGCGCTCATTGCCCTCTCAACAAAAGAAATCTACATGGCCCCGGTGAGTGCCATCGGGGCGGCGGCCCCGGTGATGGGATCCGGCCAGGAAATGGAGGCCACGATGACCGCGAAGATTGTCTCCTATTATTCGGGATATTTTCGCAGCGTGGCCGCCCAGAACGGCCACAATCCCGAGTTGGTGGATGCATTCATGAATTTGGACAAAGAGGTGAAAGTGGGGGATCGGGTGCTGAATCCCAAGGGCGCTCTTCTCACCCTCAGTGCGCAGGAAGCCGTGGAGGTTGTGGATGGAAAGCCGATTCTGGCCAAAGGCATCGCCAAATCCGTGGAAGAGCTTTGCGAAAAAGCAGGTCTTCGTGAAAAAGCCATCGTGAGGATCGAACCCTCCGGGTTTGAGTCGATTGCCCAATGGATCACCATGTTGGCTCCGATGTTTTTGATGGGGGGAATCATCGGGGCGTGGCTGGAATTCAAGACACCCGGTTTTGGCGTTGCCGGAGCCCTGGCCGCCTTGTGCTTTCTCTTGTTTTTTACGGGGCACTACGTTGCGGGTCTCACAGGCTTCGAGGTGGTGGGTGTCTTTTTCCTGGGGTTGGTTTTGGTGTTGGTGGAGGTCTTGTTTTTCCCAGGAATTGTGGTGCTTGCTCTGGTCGGGACGGCGCTGATGGTGGGTTCGCTGTTTTTCGCGATGGTGGATTATTATCCAAGTCAGCCCATGGAATTTTCCTTGGATGTCTTCGCGGCACCCCTTGCCAATCTCTCGATCGGTGTGGCGCTGGCTGTGGTGGCAGCGGCACTGATAGCGCGCTTCCTGCCCGAGTTGCCGATTTTTCATCGATTGGTGCTCTTCAAAGTTGCTCCGGCTGGCCCGTCCATTTCCGTGGCCTCCGATGTGCTTTATACCCCAAGGGTTGCCGTGGGCGATGAGGGGGTTGCTTACACAAAACTTCGACCAGCAGGAAAAGCCAGATTTGGGGCCGTGCTTGTGGATGTCCTCACGGATGGCGAATTTTTGGAGGCGGAGACACGGGTTCGTGTGATTCATTCCGGCGGGGATGCCGTCATTGTCGAGAGCCTGCCGGGCTGACTTTGGGACTCTTAACTTGTGGGACTGTGATTCCGTGATACTGTGGAAAAATGAAAAATATCACCATCGCATTGGATGACGAGATTTATCGAAAAGCGCGTATTGTTGCGGCTCAGCGGGATGCTTCTGTTTCGGCTCTGGTGAAAAAATTTCTTATCACCCTCTGTGCGGAGGCGGCGCCGCCCCGAGATCTCAAGCAGGAGCAGGAAGCCTTGTTGGATTCCCTCTGGCAGAGGCACTCCGGTTTTAGCTCCGCAGAGAACCTCTCACGCGATGTCCTCTATGAGCATCGATGATCTTCATCGACACCAATATCCTGCTCTATGCGATATGCCCGGGTCGCAACGAACGCGCCAAGGCGGAAAAGGCGAGAGAGGTGCTGCGCCGCGATGATTTGGTTCTCTCGGTTCAAGTGCTTCAGGAATTTTACGTCCAAGCCACAAGACCTGCCCGAAACCAGCCACTCTCTCATGCCGAGGCCAAGGCTCTGATCCATCTCTGGCTCCGCTTTATTGTTGTTGAACTGTCAGTGCCACTCTTGCAATCGGCGTTGCGTTTGAAAGATCGCTACCAGATTTCCTATTGGGATGCCGCTATTGTTGCTGCCGCGAGTCAGGCAGGTTGCCGCGAGCTGCTCTCCGAAGACCTCAACCCTGGCCAGACCTATGACGGCGTTCGGGTGGTCAACCCCTTTGACGGAATTTAGGACAGTGGAATTTCTTCCGGGGGATACAACTTCCGGTATTCGATGGCCTGCAATCCCACCAAGGCCGCCACAGCCACAATGTCATCGACCGTGGCACCGCGGGACAGGTCGGCCGCCGGACGGGAAAGACCCAGAAGGATCTGACCGTAAACCCGGGCGTTCGTCAGGTATTGGATGAGCTTGGCCGAAATGTTGCCGCTGTTCAGGTCGGGGAACACCAGCACATTGGCCTGACCGGCCACCAAACTGGGACCCATCTTGCGCTCGGCAAGGTGGGGAACAAGGGCCGCATCGGCCTGCATCTCTCCATCCACGGCGATTTCGGCCCCGAGTTGGTCGGCCAGTTGTCTGGCCAGCACCACGGCCCCGGCCACCTTCTCCGTCGAAGGGGTGATCGCACTGCCCTTGGTCGAAAAACTCAACATGGCCACCCTCGGGCGGGTGCCGAAAACTTGCCGGGCCACCAAGGCGGTCTGCACGGCGATGGCGGCCAGTTGCTGCATGTCCGGGTCGGGCACCACACCGCAATCGGCAAGAAAAAGCACCCCGTCATCCCCGAACTTCGAGTTTTCCAATTCCAGAATGAGACAACCGGAGATCAGAGGCGCATGAGGGAGCGGTTTGACCAATCGAATCAGAGGCCGCAACAACGATCCGGAGATGCTGCTCACTCCGCCGACCAAAGCATCCACCTGGCCATACTGAAGCATCATGGACGCGTAATAATTGGGATTTGTCATCAGCCCGCGGGCGTCGCGGATCCCCATTTTTTTGTAGCGGTCCAATTTTTCCAGGCGCTCGCAGAAAAGGGGAAGCTCCGCGGACGTCTCCGGATTGATGATGGCCACATGGTCCAAATCCACTTTTTCGGTGAGCGCCACGCGCTCGATCACTTCCCGCTTTCCCAGCAGCACGGGAATCCCCGCATCCTTCTCGTAAAAGGCCTGGCACGCACGGACAATCCGCGGGTCATCGCCATCCGGGAAAACAATCCGCTTGGGATGGCGCTTCAGTTTTGCAAAGACGGTATCCAGAAAGCTCATGATTCCGATAGAACGTGGAAGAAGTTTCGTCCGATAACAAGCAGGAAGAACTTCGCCCCGGGAAATCGTTGGGAAAAAAGGTGGGTGAGGTTGCCATGCCGACCAGGGGGCATGGTCGTCTCGACCGTGTGGTATTGTTCGCATATGGCGGAGCAGCCCTTGCCCTCCAACTCTGCTCGCATTTCCAGAAGGGGCAAATAGAATATCAAGCTTATGCGACTTATCGCCAGAGGCCGTGAAATCGATTTTCCCAGACGCCCGCTCATCATGGGAATCCTGAATATCAATGATGATTCCTTTTCGGGTGATGGCAGGATTGACCCCATTTGGGCTCTGAAGCGGGCGGCGGAGTTAACCGCCCTGGGCGCGGATATCATCGATGTGGGAGCCGAGAGTGCCCGCACCAACCGGGCACCGATTTCGTGTGAGGAGGAAGTGCGGCGGTTGGTTCCTTTTCTGGAGGGGTTTGAGGAAGCGGTTGCTTCCGTCCCGCCCCGCGATGATGTGCAGGTTTACCCTCCCTTGCTTTCGGTCAACACGTGGCGGCCGGACGTTGCCGGACCGGTGATGAGGCGTGGCGGCCACATCCTCAATGACATGGGAGCTCTGCCCGATCCTGCCAATGCCCGCATCTGCGCCGAAACCGGTGCCGCGCTCCTCATCATGCATTCTCTCGGAGCTCCCAAAGAAAAGCACACCCATGTGGGGTATGATGACGTGATTGCGACGTTGACGGATTTTTTTCAGCAAAAACTCGCGATGGCCGGGGCGGCGGGCGTCGGCCGGGAATCCACGATCCTGGATCCGGGCATTGATTTTGCGAAGCAGGCCCCCGACAACCTGCGGATTCTCCGCGAGACCGAAGCGCTCGCCCGGCTGGGACGACCGGTGCTTCTTCCGATTTCCCGCAAGAGTGTCATCGGTCGGGTGCTGGGAATCGCCGATCCCCGCGAGCGGGATCCCGCGACGGCGGCCTGCCTGGTGGCCGGCACCCTGCGGGGAGCCTCTATTTTTCGGGTTCACAATGTGGAGATGGCGTGGAGAGTCCTCGTTTCCATGGACAAGCTGGCCGCTCACACATGACGGGTGGCGTTGAAATGACTCCGGCTTTCCACCCTTCGAAAAAGGCGATCGACCTGACAAAAAAAGACGTCCTTTCCTGGGTTGTGAGAATTGTTCTGGCGGCTGTGTTTCTGTATGCCGGGATCATCAAATCGACGGCCAGTGAGCAATTTCTGGTGGCCTTGGCCCCGTTCACGTTTTTCCCGGAGCCCTTGTTGTTGCCCCTCTCCACGTGGCTTCCTCTTGGGGAGATTTTGGTGGGGCTGTTGATCCTGATTCCAAAAACGCACCGGCTGGGAGCCGGGCTGGCGCTGGGGCTGTTGGTTGTCTTTATGGGAGTCCTGGGCTGGGCCTTGTCCCAGGGGATCATCGTCTCATGTTCGTGTTTCGGTGAAGATGACGCGCCCTCCGCCTGGAAAATGGTGTTGGCCATTCTCAGGGACCTTTTTCTTGCCGTGGCAGCCCTCTGGCTTATCGTGCGGGAAAACTTGCCTCCGCACGCCCCGCCCACTACGTTCCCACGAAACCCAATCCAACCGTGAGCACGTCCGTAACCGCCATCATCAGCAAAGAATGGAAACAGCGCATGCTGATCATCACCCTGGCCGTCGGGGGATTGGGGAGTTGGTTTTTGTTTGATGGGTTGGTCGCCTACCCGCGAAACAATGTGAAGGCCGAGATTTATTTTGAACTCCGCGAAAAATATGGCGAGGACACGCCGGAACTCAAAGCGGCCTGGGAGGCCGTGCGCAAGGAGCGGGTCTGGAATGACTCGACCCCCAAAAAAATCTACTCGGAAGGTGACCTCCAAACCCAATTGATTCTTGGCGCGGTGACGCTCCTTGC